>JBLINP010000139.1:0-11184 GCA_047639415.1 Planctomycetota bacterium
CAATATTCGTTGCACATGAAAGCGGTCGAATATCATCTTCGCATGCGGAACCATTTCTTTGACCACGCTGATGTAAGCCTTGGACATGTCGATCGTGACGGTTTCGATCAACTTGCAGCGTTCGGGCTAGGGCGATCAGCAGTGCGAATAGGAGTGGTGCGATTAGCACGATTTGTTAGAGGGATGCTCTGGTCGGGGAGCGTCATGGCGCCCGCGTCGATCAGGTCTTTGCGCAATTGTGCAACGTGTGTCGGCGAAGCCATGGCGGTTCCCGCGCTATTGGAACCGAACGATCCGCATTGAGAAGCAGTGATCAGGCCGTTGTTGTTAACGGTTATCCGTGAGTGAATTGGTCCACTAAGCGTGCTGCCCGTCACATCAAAGTTCAAAACCGGCTCAACGGTAAGTTGAGTGGCTTGAATGGTGCTTGAAACAGCGCGGTCGGCAATGATTCCGCCGCCCCCTGCATTCAGAGTGAATGAAGTTGTGAGTGCAGCGACAATGCCCAAGGTCATAAGTACTTTTCGCATCATGGTTCTCCAGCTGAACTAGAACGCTCGTGCGTTCGGACGATTAGTGTCATCATCTGATCTCACGATGCAACTAAAGCTGGAGCCAAGCTGTTTACCCAGTCACTCTGATTTACAGAGCTGACGCTGCAAGCTTACGTCCTTACAAGTCGACTCGGGCGTTATCACTCTGCCCGACGGTTAGCTCGCGAACGGGTATCGCATCGTCGAAGCTCGGCGCATCAGCTTGAACCCGTGCTATGTATCCTGGACCAGTAGGGACTTGTGCGTTATCGAACTCGCCATTCGCGTCGGGTTCGATGGGGGCGAGGCACATCAAATCGTTTGGGCCCTTTCGCACGAAGAAGTACTGGTCGGGTTTGAGGCTGGTGTCAAAGGTGGGAACACTTCCTGCCAGTGCGCCTGTCTCGACATTCAAAGACCACGGGTTGTCACCAATCGAAAGGTCGAGGACGTCGAAGATGAACATCGAGCGTGAGCGAAGAGAGATACGTTTCCTTCCCGTTGAAGAGGCGCGGAGTTCGAAGTGCCCGCTTGAGTCGATAGGTACTGGGTCTCCATCAGTCGCTCCGAACTCTTCTGTTGCGGCCAGTTGAGCAATCCAACCGACGGGTGGTTCGCCGTCAATGGTCAGGACACCATGAACGATTGGGGTTTCGCTGGAATCCAATTCAGCGTCGGTTCGGATCTCAAACCAAGTCTCCGTAGCATTCGTCACCGTGCAATTGGATGGGATTTTCAAATGTGGTTTTCCATTTCCCGTGGAGGAAAAGCTGCCATCGAATTCTTCGTCGACAAGTTGAACTTGCCAGGGACCGGGAGTGAGGTGTTCGAAGCGAAAGAATCCGTCGGAGCCTGTGCGATTAGTTTTCGCATGACCGTCACCCCGCGAAATGCCGACGATTGCACCCACTGCGCCGTTCTCTTTCGTTCCGAAGACCCTGCCCGCAATGGAACCGCCGCGTACGAGAGCGATGTTGAGATCTGAATGGCCAGTTTCGGGCGATAACGAAATGGGACCAAGCTCCGAAAGCGCGTAGCCTTCGGAATCCGCAAAGATGTAGAACGATCCAGGTTCCCGAACGGTCAGAGCGAATTCGCCGAATGCGTTGCTAATGACCTCATCGACCTTGAGGTAGTCACGGAATCGAACCGGAAATCCATTGGTAACCACGCCCTCATCTGTGCCTTCAATCAAAGTTATTCGGGTGCCAGCTATCGGTGTACCACTGGCCGTTACGACGCCGGATACCGGAGCGGTTGAATCGAGTGATACCTCGATTACGTTCAACTCGAACAGAGCTTCGTTCCACTCAATCCGGCCTTCAGCAAATCCAGGCGCAAGTATGAGGAGCGTGCGTGGCTCGTTTGGGAGATCGAGTTGCATGCGACCCGCTTCATGATGGTCTTCGGAATAATTTGCAACCGTGAGGTTGTGCAACTGGTCGACGACTTCAAGAGCAAATCGATCAACGGGGGCTCCAGTTGAATCGACTACACGAAGCTCGACGGGCGCGCGTTTCGGAAACTGGAGTACGACATCGAGATCGCCAGGATGGAGTCCCGCTTGGGTCGCTTTACTGTCTGGTTCCTCTGGGGATGTAGCGGATAACTGAACTTCGTCTTCGGGGCGAAACGCCAAACAAAAGCGACCGTTCGCGTCGGCATACTTAGAGGTTTGCGCGTGGTTGGAAACTATCCGCAGGCGAGCGTGAGGGAGTGGACTACCGTTTGATGACAAAACGACTCCCTCAATGCGTTGATCCGGTTCGAGAGGCGCGAGCGTGATCACGAGCCCAAAGCCCTCTTCGCTGGCTCGTACATCGATCTTTGAGCTAAGTACCGCAGCCATTCCCTCGGCTCGGCTTCCGAGTCTGACGGCGCCGACGGGGATTCCTCGCAATTGAAACTCGCCCTTCGCATTCGTTCGGGCAAATTGCTTTTCATGCGTGAAGAATCCGCCATTGCTCCACTGGTATCGGTGCTCCCATATATGAGGGTAGATTTCCGCGTCCAATGCCACGATGGTTGCATTCGCGACAGGTGTTCCCCCGGTGTCTAGCACCACACCAGAGAGGGTGCCTCCAGGATTAAGTTGGATGTCACCCAAGTGCGTGGTGTCACCAGGACGTACTCGAGCAAATAGCTGTACGCTCGCATAGCCCTCGCCTCGAGCTTCAAGACGCCAAACTTGGGAGTCTTGCTCGGGCGGCAGTTTTAATGCCACTTCTCCATCTATGGAAGTGAACGCGGTTGCTTCGGTTCTTCCGAAGGTGCCGTGAAGTTCCAGTCTGCCCAACGGGTTCCCGTCGGTATCGAGAAAACGCGCACTGATCGATGTGCTTTGGAGTTCCGGCTCGGCGACTTGCGAGCTGATCGCATTCACCGCCGTTCCGAATTCTGGGGTTACGGGCGATCGCGAAGTCGAGGTTGAAGCTTCGTTCGGAGATTGGATTTCCGGCGCTGCTACTTCGATCGGTCGGTATTGCGCAACGGCCTTCTGCTCCTCCACCGACATCACCAAGAACCCGATCTCGCTCCGGTAGGTGACGCCTAGTGCTATTACGGCCAAAGGCATGAGAACGGCGACTATTTTGGCGGCGGTAGTCATGAGTAATACCTTGGAGAATAATGAGGTTGTCGAGATTGGTGTCGGTGTGCCGGGCGGACTTGTAATCGGTACGTGACCAGAGGGATTAAACCCGGCGATCGGAGCGAGGATCCGGCACCAGTCTGTTCGATCGCCGTCGTAACGTGCGTCCAGCCTTTCGCGCAATTCGTCGAGGCCGTGCTTCAAACGCCAACGCACCGTGCCGGACGGGACATCGCGCAAATTCGCGATCTCGACGGCCGAAAGACCTTCGAAATAGCGCAGCAAAACGGTCTCTCGAAATGGCTCCGTTAGATGTTGAACCTCATCAGCGAGAAGCGCGTGAGCTTCCGCTCGCTCGAGCAATTGATCCGGTGCAAGTTCGTCATCGGCCGCAAAGGCCGCGATCTCTCGCGCTCTCCGGCGCCCAGCTCCCCTTGCCCGTTGCCGAAAGAAATCCCGAAGCACTCGGCCAAGCCACGGTCGCAGCGGCCGGTTTGTATCCGGTTCACTTCGGAGCGCGGCGGCCCATGTGTCTTGAACCAAATCTTCGGCAGCATGAACGTCGTCCACTAACTCCTGAGCAAGCGCACGCATCCAACGAACGTGTTTGAGTAGCTGTTCAGGCTCGAAGGTGGTTGGGTCAGTACTCATCGTCCGCCAACTACCTTGTCACCAAAAGGTAATCGTTGGCAGAAATGTCGATTTTTACCGACCGACTTCAGCCTCATACTGCCCTTCGCCGAGATGGCGAACGCTCGGCGTGCCGTCGTCTTGGAAGAACTCGAGGTATTTGCCGAGCAGCGTCATGCCCATTTCTGCTCGGAATTGATCTACCCGCTCGATGTCTTCGCAGGGCATTAACAGGCTGGCGTCATCGATGGTGGTGAGTTGCGAGCCATACCGCTGCAAATAGCCGAGGCGAAGTTGCAGGCGATCGAAGAGTAGAGCGTAGTTCTGACCGTCGAGGCGTTTTGCGAGTACGTCAGCTTCGATCAGCGGCAGAGCGGTGCGCATCAGGCGAATGTCCCCGGTGTGCTGGACGATCAAGAAAGCTGCGTCGCTGGCTTCCACTCCAAAGCGCTCGACATCGATCCATCCAGCTTCGGCGATGATGTTGCGCAGGAACTCGGTGTTGTCCGCGTCGACGGTTTGCATCTCGGACATGTCCGTGCCGGGGCCAATGTTTAGGCGAACCCGCTGGTCCTCAATTCTGCGTTGGCGCAAATCGCCCTGAAGGAAGCTGACCATCGAATCATTGAGTTCGATGTGTTCTGGCAGTGGGTAGGGGGTGACGAGGAGCACTTCAGGAGTTTGTTCGAGCCGCTGCATCATTAGTTCGGCGTCCGGGGTGACGACATGCAGTTGACCGTCCTTCAATCGAAGGTTGAAGGTGGTGTGCCGGCCCCAGGACTCGAGGGTGGCTCCGGCATCGTTGAAAGTCGCGCGGAAGAAACGCGGTTGAGCGCCATCGAACCAGCCTGCGCGGTTCTCCTCCAAGAGCAGGGCGCGCGTGCCACCGATTTCGCGCCAGGCGCCTAGGCGCGGGTCGGGGGCGCTACTCGAAGAGGAGCGGGCAAAAGCGGCGCTCGTCGTGGCAATGGCAAGGATGCAGGTGAGCGCGATTCGGATGAGTTTCATGGCCTGTACGTTTGGATTCGGTTGGTGGTGAATCGCAGTGTGCGCTGTTCTTGAATGATATTCGCCACCCGAATGTTCGCGTCTTGTATGGATGCGCTGGGGTGGGGATGCGGATCCGTGGGGGCGCCGGAGATTCGCGATTCTCGCGTGCGGTTTCTGGACCCACCTCGCTAGTACCAATATCTCCGAAATCAAGCATCCAAGAACAGGCCTCTCTCGAATACGAGAATACTGTTCGAGCGCGACGGAGGAGATTTTCCCCACACGCTCTTTACTGCGCAACTTGAAGGGTTTGGTTCGGTTGAACGCTCTAAACCACCAAGTATTGTCTGGTTCGAGTTCCAAATGGTTCCGTTCTTTCCCAGGACATTGTGATGACTGACAAGACATTTATCTCCCACGTCAAGTTGGACGAATTGTTGAGCGGCTACGCTCTTACCCCCGAAACCTATACCGCTCAAGCGGAGCGGTTGGCGCGCAGGCTGGACAAGGCCGACACGCTGCTCGAACTTTCGGATCCGATGGACTGGCATGGCCCAGTTAACCACAAATCCAGTTTCGTCAATCAGTTCGATGCTGAGGTGGATTCGATCGTCAAGCTCGATCGCGAAACCGAGGCCGAGCTCGCACGCCGCATCGACTTTTCCCGGCTGTTGGTGAATTTTGCGCGCGAGCGGGCCGATTTGCCGCCGCTGGGCGAGGATGAAGCCAATCAGGTGACGGCAAAGTTGCCGGCCGAGGTCGCGCGTCGCGAGAACGAGCTTCAAACCCTACGGAAGGAAATGGTCGAGCGGAACCTCTATTTGGTGATGCTGAACGTCACGCGCTATGCCAAGAATCAGACCAATCGCAATGACTTGATTCAGGAAGGCTGCGCTTCGTTATTCCGCGCTGTCGATGGCTACGATTGGACCCGCGGATTGCTGTTCCGGACCTACGCGGTGCACTGGCTCAACCAAGCCTTTCGCAATCACCTCTACAACTTCGGCCGCACGGTTCGCGTTCCCGTCTACCTGCAAAAAGCGTTGAAGCATATTCACTTAGCGCAGATGCGGCTCGGGGATCCGATGGCGACCACGGCTGAGATTGCGAAGTTGGCCGAGCTGAACGAAAACACGGTGGCCTCCGCATTGTCGGCGTCCAATCGAAGTTTCTCCATCGACTCGCCCTATTCCGAGGGCGGCGATAACAATCGCTTGAGCGATATGCTGGTGAGCGACGACCTGGATCCTTACTTCGCCGAACTCGAGGATGTTTCACTCGAGGATGGCTTGGCCAAGGAAATGGAAAAGCTCAATGACCGCGAACGCAAAGTGTTGCGGATGCGTTTTGGTCTCGGCAAAGAACAAGAGCACACTTTGTCGGAGGTCGCAGGTGAATTGAACGTCAGCGTCGAACGCGTGCGCCAGATTCAGAATCGAGCGGTGTTGAAAATGAACACTCCGACTCTGCGGCGTGAGCTCGAGCCGTACTTGAATTGATCGCGTAAGCGATTTGAATGCAGCTCATGGTTCCAATTGGTGGAGCCATGAGCTGTTTCTCATTTCGGAAGGCTGGTTTCCAAATGCACTGTCCAAAGCTGAAGTTCGAAGGGGTAACAGGGGCAAGCCGTTGATTCGTTGACCGGCTTCCGCCACAGTTTCATGGCTATGAACAACAGCTTTCAATCCGCCGACGATACAGTCGCGATCGCGCTTTCTCCGCGGGTTCTGCGTGGACTGTTCGTTGATTTGCTGGCGAGGCCGCCTTTCGAGGACGAGCGCGCAGCATGGACCGGGCGTTCGATTGAAGAGCTGGTAGACGACCTGCTCGGCAGACAAGAGTTTTGGGAAGAGTGGCTCCAAGCTCAGCTCTACTACTTTTTGTTGGTGGACAACTTTCGACCGGAATCGGATTCGGTCAAGCGACTGCCGGCAGAACTTCGGATGGGCAAGTTGGGTGTTCGCGCTGTTCTGTCGCGCATCGCTCTCTCGACTAGTTTTGATCGCCGCAACCCCGGAGCGGATACGTTCGTGACGGTTGTGATGGAGCAGATGCTCGGAGTGGACGTGCAGAAGAATGTACGTCAACTCGAAATTGGCAAGCGCGTGTACGAAGGGTCCAAGGGCAAGTTCCTGGGGCAATCGGGTAGCACGCAGTCGGATGTCGTCCGCATCGCGATTGAAGATGAGCGCTGTCTTCTGCGATTCGTCGAGCGTGAGTACAAGCGCTTTGTGCAATCGAACCTCTCTAGCGGCCAAGTACGCGAGTTAGCGCAGAGGTTGATTGAAGATGATCGATGCTATGCTCAGTTGCTGCGCGAATGGTTGTTGTCTGAGGAGTACGCGAAGAGCTTTGAGCAGCGCGTTGAGCTTCCGAGCCGAGTATTCGCTCGTAGCCTGCACGTCGACCTCTTCAACAAGCTTCCCGATCAAGACGAAGTGCGACGCGTGCGGAGCGCGTTGGACGGGCTTGGCGACGCTGGACCTTTGCGCTCGGCGCTGGTTCGCATACTGCTCGACTCGGGCAAAGTCGATTTACCACAGCGCAAGGCGATCCCGAATCGAGCGCAGTGGATTGGCGATCAATTCCTACGCTTCTACGGACGCCCGCCATCCGAATCGGAATTGCAGACCTTTGTAGACACGTTCCGCGACCCCGCCTGCCGACCGGAGACGGTTGTTTATGCACTCCTCACGCATTCGGAGTACGCTAGTCGTTAGCGCAACAATGCCCGTTGCTTGATTGAGACCGTATCGATAATGAGCTCATCCAAATCAGATCCACTGCGCTTTCCCGAGTTGACCCGGCGCGGTCTTTTGCAGGCGGGAATGACTGGGGCAGCGGCGGGCGTCATCGGTTCTACGGCTCTTGCGAATGCCGCGCTTTCAAAATTGAAGACGCGGCAGATCGTGATGGTCGCTTTCGCGGGCGGCGTCAGGACTCGGGAAACTCTAGGCAATCCAAGCAACGTTCCAAACTTGGCGGCGATGGCCAAAGATGGCGTGGCTTACATGCGGACCAAGACTGCCAATCTTGGGCATTTCGGCGCGACCATGTCGCTATTCACCGGCATCAGCGAGGCACGCGGAATCCGTGAGAACGCACGCGGTAACGATCCCACTCTGTTTGAGTATGTTCGCAAAGGTCTCGGGCTGCCTGCTTCCGATGTTTGGATCAGTACTTCTGGCGGCGCACAGCAAACCAATTATTCCTACGGGCTACATTCTGATTACGGTGCTCAGTACGGCGCAAATGTTCTCGATGGAGACGGCATCTTCAATAACGAGTTCAAATCGCTACTCAAGTCATGGGGACGTCCCAAACAGATGGACGAGCACGAACTCGACTTAATGCATCGGATGCGAGCGGGTATCGGTTCGTCCGGAAGCGATCGACAAGCGGATGAATCGCAGGTCACGGTGGAGCGATACATCCTGCAGGAGTTGACACGCGGAACGTCGGATTTGCGGGGCGCGAATGCTGCCGACGCCAAGGCGATGCGCGTCGCACGAAACCTACTCACCATCTTCAAGCCCAAGTTGATCTCGGTCGTGCTGCAAAGCGCCGACATCGCGCACAACTCCTTCAACGCCTATTCGGAGATCATTCGGAAGAACGACGCGGCGCTCGGTGAGCTGTGGCAATCCATCAAGCAAGACCCCGAATTGGCGGATTCGACGTCGATTTTCGTACTTCCGGAATTTGGGCGAGATAGTGACCTCAACTCGCGGCGTGGATTGGATCACGGGGATGGTTCCGACGATCTGAATTACGTCTCGACTGTTTGTTGGGGGCCGGACTTCCGCAAGGGGCAGGAGATTTCGGAGACCGTTCGATCCATCGATGTATGCGCAACTATTTGCGACATGTTTGGTGTGACTGCTCGTTTCGCGCGTGGCAAACGTTTGCCACGCTTGATGATCTGAAAGCGAATGCTGTTAGTCGTTTTTGTTCGTTTCGCGTTGTGCGCCGGAATCGCTTCGATCTCCGCAAGTACAGGCTGGTCTGCGCCACAAGCTGAATCGGGATGCGTTCAATGTCATGTCGGCTTGGAGAAGATGCATCCCGAAGCAGAGTTGAGCTGCGTAGATTGTCATGGTGGCAATGCGGCGGGAGTTACGATTGCAGAGGCGCACGTTGCACCGACTCGTATAACCGGGACCAACGAACGCGTTGCTCCTCTAAACGCTGATCTAAAATGGCGACAATTCGTCAATCCGATGGATTTGCGCGTGGCGGCCGAAACCTGCGGAGAATGTCACGCCGATACGGTTGAGAATGTTCGGACTAGCCTACACGGTACGACCGCAGGGCACTTGTCGGATGGCTTCTACGAAGTTGGCAGTTTTGACGAGCGTGGATCGCGGTATTCGATCTTTCCCGTTCGTGATGCGCCACGCGAGGGCGGTGAAGTCAAACGACTCGAAGCCATTCCCGCACCGAAGCGAACGACCAAGCGGAACAAACTTGATCTCGCTCATCATTTCGCGGATCTAGCTCGCAAAGAATGCATGCAATGTCACCTCTATTCGGAGGGGCGAGCGGTTCGAGGGCGGGTGGGTTTTGATGGTGACTATCGTGGTTCGGGATGCGCGGCTTGCCACGTTCCGTACGCAGAGGATGGATTGAGCCAAAGTGCTGATATAGTGGCTCAAAGCCGTGAACCGGGCCATCCGCGTACGCATCAGATGACGCGCGCGCCGGATACGGAAAGCTGTACGCGTTGTCACTACGGCGATGCCTCGATCGGACTCAACTTTCGTGGCTTGTCGCAACTTCCACCCGGTGCACCGGGAGGACCCGATGTTCCGGGCACGACGGATGTGCAGCAGAACCGCACGTTTTACATGAATGATCCGGCGATCACTCCGCCCGACATTCATCACGAACGCGGCATGCATTGCATCGACTGTCACACGAGCGGGGACGTGATGGGCGATGGCAAACTGCACGGACAGATGGAGCACGCCGTTGAAATTTCTTGCGAGGCTTGCCACGGAACGTTTACGGAAGTGTCTTCGCTATTGACCGAACGAGGTACGCCACTCGAGCACTTGCGGCGCATCGGAGAGGAAGTCTTTTTGGTGAGTAAGGTCGACGGGGAGTCGCACATCGTTCCGCAAGTCGCGCACGTTCTCGATCCAAAGCGCGCAGAGTTCAACCCGCGTGCCGCCGAGGCGATGACTGGGGAACATGCGAACGTCGAGTGCTACACCTGCCACGCCGCTTGGAACTCAAACTTCTTGGGCTTTCACTTCACGCGCAACGAATCGCTTACGCAGTTGGACTTGATCAGCGGCAAGCGAACGCCGGGTCTAGTGTCGACGCAGGAAAAGGTTTTTGCGACCTGGAAGAGTTTTTATGCCGGCCTGAACGAAAGCGGTCGAGTGGCTCCTTACCTGACTGGCTTTTCGATGATGGGAAGCGTTTACGACGAAGACGGTGCTTTGATCTTGGATCAAGTGTTGCCCGAGACTGTCGAAGGGCTTTCCGGCATGACGATGATCAATCATCAGCTGCATTCGACGCGTCCGACTGCTCGCCAATGTGTGGAGTGCCATCGAGCCCCCGGAACTTGGGGCCTGGGGACGTCCAACTTCCGCCTAGGGCGCCGCTTGGTCTTTGTTGCGGACCGGAGAGGCATCGAAACACTGGCTCTAAAGCGCGAAAACCTGTCTGAATCCGTGCCTCTCGCCAAGTTCGTGTTGCCCGATGTCGTCGATATGGCGCTGCGCAGCGACCCCCTTCAGGGACACGCACAAACGCTTTTCGCCGCCGAAGGCGCGCGCGGCATTCATTCGATCGACGTCTCCGATCCATCCAATCCGAAACAGATCGATTTCATAGCCTGTGCCCAACCGAGATCGCTGCATCTAGCCGAGCCCTATTTGTATGTCGCTAACGGCGAAGGGGGGCTTTTGATTATGGACGTGAGCGATCCGAGCGACCTTCACGTCGTCGGTCGTGTAGCGACTTTAGACGCACATGATGTGACAGTTGCTTGGCCATGGGCTTATGTCGCGGACGGCCCAGGTGGTTTGGTCATTGTCGACGTTCGCGTGCCAATCGCCCCGCGAGTTCTTTCGGCTATCGACGCAAATGGTCAGTCGACAAAGCCCAACGATGTTACGCATGTCGAAGTCTTGTTTCAGTACAGCCGACCAATGGCGAAGGCGGGCGTATCAATAGATAGGCGAACAGATGCTCGGCACTTGGCGGCAGTCTTAGATCAAGGCGAGGGATTGGTTTTGCTCGATGTGACGGAGCCGATTGCACCGGCTATTTTGTATCCACGCATAACCAAAAGTCGAGCTCAAGAACGGCGTGCGGCCGCTTATCGCGGCTTGGCTTTATTGAGCCAAGTTCAAGTTGCGGAAGCGCAAGGCGGCTCGAAAACATTCGAAGGTGATTTCGTTTACCTATTGCGCGAGCGAGAACGAG
>JBLINP010000140.1:0-11169 GCA_047639415.1 Planctomycetota bacterium
ACTTCAAGCACAACGATGTCGATGGTTCGGGATTCTTGTTCGGCGATGAAGTTGAAGTCGGGGGCTCCGGTTTTGATCGTGATCGCGATGGGCGCATCTCGATGCTTGAGTTAGCCGCACAAATCGGAATGTTGAGTTCGGGAGCATCTGTGGCAAGCGAGCCGGCGGTCGAGTTGAAGGAGAGTCGCAAGAGCTACGACGGCGATTTGGCGCGCTTGCTCGATCGTGTCAACCCTTGGAACTTTGACAGCAATCGGAATCGCTCAATCGATCGAGCTGAGATGGAGCGCGCCGTAATGGCTGCGTTGGATCTCAACGACGATGGCGCGCTTTCGATGGATGAGTATTCGCGTGCGCCGGGTGCTCCACGAGAAATTCGTTTCGGTGACGAAGCCGCGGAGAAGATCTTTGGAGCGGATGACGCGAATGGTGATGGAGAAATTAGGGCGCGTGAATTTGAGTTGTCGGACGCCTTGTGGAACGCGTTAGAGGAAACCGGGACGGGTGAGGTCGTTTTGGATGCTCGAGAAGTTTCCGATACGGATAAAGCTAGGGGCTGGCTGAGTCGGACTACGGAATGGCCCAAGCGTCGAATTTTCTTTTCCGCGCTGCCTCCCGTGGTCACGACGGAGCAATTGCTGGCGATTTTCGATGCGGATCGAGATGGATCGCTCACTCGCCGCGAACTGATCGCTCGCCCGGACCTATTCCGCGAGTTTGATGGGATTCGGGATGGGCTCGTCAGTCCTGAAAAGCTGAGTCGGGCGGTAGAACGGGTGGCGCGCGATGGCGTCGAATTGGTTAGCGACGGATTCTTGCACCGTTGGGATATCGACGGCGACGGGGAAGTGGAGGCTTCCGAGCTCCCCGATTGGGCGCTCGGGCTCCTGGAACGTCGAACTGCCGGACGCTGAGCGGCCCGGCGACTTGGCCTCAAAAGAGTCCCGCGGTGGGGCACGTAATGGGCCCCCGGGGGTCGTCGAAACGGGTCAACATTGGTACTCTTCTGCGCTCGAAACCGCGCAATGAACTCCAATCGAGCCCCCATAGCTGACGCCACGTCCGCCAGCAGCCATTTAACGGGTAACAGCCCGGCCGACAGCACTCGCCCCTCCGGCGAGGCGCGTCGATCCGATCGCAAACCCGAATGGCTAAAAGTCCCGCTCCCGGGCGGGGAGGGCTATACCCGGTTAAAGAGCCTGACCAAGCGTTTGAATTTGCATACCGTTTGCGAGGAAGCGCGCTGCCCGAACATCGGCGAGTGCTGGAAAGGCTCGCAGGCCACGATGACCTTGATGGTGCTCGGAGACGAGTGCACCCGTCGTTGCCGATTCTGCGCGGTGAAAACGGTGGATCGCGCGGCGGCTCCGGATCCCGAGGAGCCCGAGCATGTGGGCGTGGCCGTGGGTGAGTTGGACCTCGGTTATGTGGTGATCACGAGCGTTGATCGCGACGATCTGGAAGACGGTGGTGCGGCGCATTACGCGGCTTGCATCGATTCGATCCGAAATCACAGTCCGAGGACGGTTGTCGAGACGCTGATTCCCGATTACACAGATGCGGCGATGGCGACCTTGATGACGGCGCGCCCCGATGTGCTCTCGCACAACGTGGAAGTCGTGAGTCGCTTGCAGCGCAAAATTCGCGACCCGCGTTGTAGTTTTGAACGTTCGCTCGAAACGCTCGAACAAGCCAAAGCAATCAATCCGAGCGTGTTGACCAAGTCATCGCTGATGGTGGGACTTGGCGAGACGCGCGAGGAAGTGCTCGAGTCGATGCGCGCTCTGCGCAATAGCGGCGTCGACTTCATGACCATCGGGCAGTACTTGCGTCCGACGCAAAATCACGCGCCCGTCAAGGAATACGTCGAGCCGGCGATATTCGAAGAGTATCAACGCGAGGGAATGGCGATGGGCTTCGGCTTCGTCGCTTCCAATCCGTTGGTGCGCTCAAGTTATAAAGCGGGTGAGTTCTTTGCTGAACGACTCGTTAGACAGCGTCGTTCCGATCAGTCGGATACGGCCAACTCAAGTAACGTAAAAGTGAACTGAATGACCACGACAGAACCCCTGACCGTCATCGCGGAAAACGGTGCAACGAACGGATACGATCCGGGCCTCTCTGAGGAGGAGCTGCTGCACTGCTACACGACCATGTTGCGTGTCCGCGCTTTCGACGAAATTTGCCTGAAGCTGCAACGCTCCGGCCGCATCGGATTTTCGATTCCGAACCTTGGTATCGAAGCCACTCAGGTTGGCGCCGCGAGTGCTTTCGTGAAGAGCGATTGGCTGTTCCCCAGCTATCGCGACTTCGGCATGGCGCTCTTTCACGGCGTGACACCGCTCGAAATGATGCACAACATGTACGGCAACTCGAGCGATACCTCCAAGGGTCGCCAGATGCCGGTGCACTTTAGCTTCGTCGATCCGATTCACTTCGTATCGATCTCGTCGCCGATTGGAACGCAAATTCCACAAGCGGTCGGTGCTGCTTACGCCGCGCAGCTTCGCGGCGAAGATACCGCCGTGCTTGCGAGTTTCGGAGACGGCGGCACCTCAAGTTCAGGTTTTCACTCCGGACTCAACTTCGCTGGAGTCTGGAAGTCACCCGTCGTGTTCCTCTGCCAAAACAACGGCTGGGCGATTTCGTGCCCGATTGAAGAGCAAAGCGCAACCGACGGTTTCGCTATCAAAGCACAGGCTTACGGCATGCCGGGCGTTTGCGTTGACGGCAATGATTTGCTCGCAGTTCGCAAGGTGATGCTCGAAGCTGTCGCGCGTGCGCGCAATGGCGATGGTCCCACGCTCGTCGAATGCAAGACCTTCCGCATGGGCGGCCACTCGACATCGGACGATCCGCACAAGTACGTGCCCGCCGAGCAGTATGAAGAGTGGGGCAAGAAGGATCCGGTTGACCGGTTCGAACGCTTCTTGGAAGCCGCGGGGCTGTGGAAGAAGGGCGGACGGGAAGAGCTTTACGCTGAGGCGCTCAAGGAAATGAGCGCAGCGGCGGCAGCAGCTCAAGGCACCGATGCTCCAGGCCTCGAAACGATTTTCAGCGACGTGTACGCCGATGTACCCGAGCACTTGCGGACCCAAGGACAGTTTCTGTTCGAGCTGGGCAAGCGCAGGGGCGACGCAGATGCCGGTGGCGGAGAGTTCCCGCTTTAATCGCATCGCGCTGCACGACGAATTCAACTAACGAACACTAACGACGGAACGAACGAAATCATCATGGCGAACCTGACACTACTTCAGGCCATTACGGACGGTATGAAAACCTCGATGCGCAAGGACGACAACGTGCTCGTCTTGGGCGAGGACGTTGGCAAGCGCGGCGGCGTTTTCCTGACGACGGAAGGCTTGCAAGAGGAATTCGGCAAGCAGCGTTGTTTCGATACACCGCTCTCCGAAGACGGAATTGTTGGAGCTGCGATCGGCATGGCGATGAACGGCTTGCGCCCCGTCGCCGAAATTCAATTCCAAGATTTCATCTTCCCGGCCTTCGACCAAATCGTGAGTGAAGCTGCGAAGATGCGGTATCGATCCGGCGGTCAGTACACCTGTCCACTGGTAATTCGCACACCCTATGGCGGCGGCATCCGCGGCGGCTTGTATCACAGTCAATCCGGCGAGGCGTATTTCTGCCACACACCTGGTTTGAAGGTTGTGATTCCGTCCACGCCGCACGACGCGAAGGGCTTGTTGATCGCATCGATCGAAGATCCCGATCCGGTCTTGTTTCTTGAGCCGAAAGCGCTTTACCGCTCGGTCAAGGGCGAAGTTCCAGAAGATCACTACACGGTGGACTTGAGCACTTTGCGCGAAGTTCAATCCGGTAGCGACGTCACCGTTTTCTGCTACGGCGCGATGGTTCCCGTTGCGGTCAAAGCGGCTGAGCGCGCTGAAGAAACCAATGGCATCAAGACCTGCGTCGTTGACCTTCGCACTTTGCTGCCGCTCGACGAAGAAGGCGTGCTTGAATTCGCGAAGAAAACAGGTCGCGTCGTCGTTTTGCATGAAGCTCCGCGCTTCTGTGGATTTGGCGCAGAGATCAGCGCCTTGATCGCAGAGAATGCGATCGAGTATATGGAGGCACCGATCGTGCGCGTGACGGGCTTCGATACGCCCTTCCCGAATACGCTCGAACACCATTACATGCCCGATGATCGCCGCGTTCTCGATGCGATCGAACAGGTTTACAATTACTAGCAGTCCATTGAAAAACTACCTACTACGACAAAGCCCTCTCCGCCGCCGCTTCGTCGGACTCGCCGAGTCGTGCTCAACGGCCCTAAAGGGCCGCCTGCGCCGTCTCGACTTCGCCCTCCTTGCTGCGACGAAGATGGCTTCGTCTCGCTACGGCACTTTATCAACGGACTACTAGTCCCACCGGCTTCCAAGAGTTCTCCACCAAACTCCACCTCGCGTAAATCCCATGGCACTCGAATTCAAACTTCCGGACATTGGCGAAGGCATCGCTGAAGGCGAAATCGTCAAGTGGCACGTTGCTGTTGGCGACGTTGTTGCTGAACATCAAACGATCGTCGAAGTGATGACGGATAAGGCGACGGTCGAAATCCCGGCGCCTATGGCCGGCACGATTGCTTCCATTGACGCCGCCGAAGGTGACGTCGTTCCGGTCGGCAACGTGATTTACGTTTTGAATGAAGCGGGCGCTCCCGCTCAAGCCGCAGCACCTGTTGCAGCTCCCACACCGGCTGCTGCTCCAGCACCTGCTGCGAGCAATTCGAGCTCAACGCTCGAGTTCAAATTGCCCGACGTTGGTGAAGGCATTGCCGAGGGCGAAATCGTCAAGTGGCACGTCGCCGAAGGTGATGATGTGATCGAGCATCAAACCGTGGTTGAGGTCATGACGGACAAAGCGACGGTTGAGATTCCTTCGCCGGCTCCCGGCAAAATTACGAAGTTGCTCGCGGGTGAAGGCGATGTCGTTCCCGTGGGCGATGTGATTTTCCACCTGGCAGGAGCGGGCGCTCCCGCTGCCGCACCTGCTGCGACGGCCGCAGTTGCAGCGACACCGGCCGCCGCACCGGTTGCACGTGCTGTTCCGGCCGCCAGTAACGAAAAGGTTCTCGCTGTTCCCAGCGCTCGTCGCGTTGCGCGCGAACTCAACATCGACCTCGGTCAAGTGGCTGGATCCGGTCGCAATGGTGTCGTTCGTCGCGCCGACGTCGAAGCCTTCGCAAAGTCCGGTGGCGCAGCAACCGCCGCGCCCACATCGGCGCCGAAAGTTGCCGCTCCGCCCGTAAGTATTCCGATTGGCGATCGCGAAACCCGCGTTCCGTTCCGCGGCGTGCGGCGCAAGATTTCCGAGGCGATGACGCGCTCGGCGTTCACCGCCACGCACTTCACCGTCGTCGAAGAACTCGATGTGACGGAACTGATCGACTTGCGCACGAAGGCCAAAGCGGTCGGCGCGAAGCAGGACATCAAAGTTACCTACATGCCCTTCATCATGAAGGCCGTGGCGTCGGCTCTGCATCAGTTCCCGATGCTAAACGGACAACTGGATGAATCGACGCAGGAGATCGTCACGTTCCACTACGTGAATCTTGGCATCGCGACCGACACGCCGATGGGCCTGATCGTTCCGGTGATCCCCGACGTTCAATCGAAGGGCATTTTGCAGTTGGCTTCCGAGTTGGGCGACCTCGCTGGCCGTACTCGCGAAGGCAAGATGAAGCCGGAAGAGCTGAAAGGCGGCACGTTCACGATCACGAACGCCGGCAACATCGGCGGCATACTGGCGACGCCGATCATCAACTTCCCCGAAGTCGGCATCCTCGGCGTTCACCGTATGGTCAAGCGTCCGGGCGTCGTTGAGACACCCGAAGGCGACGAGATCGCAATCCGCTCCTACATGAACTTGTCGATCAGCGTCGACCACCGTTTGGTTGATGGAGCGGACGCCGTGCGCTTCTTAGTGCACATCAAGACACTGCTCGAAGATCCGGGCCTCCTCTCTCTCTAGTTGGAGTAACCATGTCCGCGACTCTTTCCATCGAACGTCAGATCCTGGATTCCACTGGTAAAATCAGTGGGACCGATCCCAAGTTGAGCGCTGAGTTTCACAGGGAACTCTTGTTTCACATGTTGCGCGTTCGTGGCGTGGATGAGCGCATGCTCAAGTTGCAGCGCGCGGGGCGAATTGGATTTGTCGGGTCGATGTACGGACTCGAAGCGGCGATGATCGGATCGGCAGCTGCGCTCGAACCGCAGGATTGGTTGTGGTCGGGATTGCGGGAGGGCGGCGCCGCTTTGATGCGCGGATTGCCTTTGTACGAATACATCGCGCAGATGTATGGCAACGGCAGCGACACGGCCAAAGGTCGGCAGATGTGCAATCATCATCAGCACGTCGAGTCGCACTATCCGAGTTGGTCATCGGTAATCGGAACGCAGATTCCGCACGGAGTAGGCGCGGCTTACGCATCCAAGTTGCGCGGCGAAAACGCAGTCCACGCGGTTTACTTCGGAGACGGAGCCACGAGTTCTAATGGCTTCCATTCGGGCCTGAACTTTGCAGCCGTTTGGAAAGCTCCCGTGGTCTTCATGTGTGTCGACAACGGCTGGGCAATTTCGGTGCCTTCGAAGAACCAGACGGCTGGCGAATACGTGGCACGCGGAGATGCGTACGGCATGGAAGCGCACGAAGTCGACGGCAATGATGTGCTGGCGACGTTCGAGGCGTCGCGAGTTTTGGTCGAGCGTGCGCGTACCGAGAACAAGCCAGCGCTTTTGGTGATCAAGACCTATCGCATGTCTGGCCACTCGAGTTCGGATGACCCTACGGTCTATCGCGATCAAGCCGAAGTGGATCATTGGGCCAAGCTCGATCCCCTCGATCGATTCGAAACGTATTTGACGTCGATTGGCCAATTGAAGCCTGACGGGCTCAAAGAACTTTACACTGAGGTCATCGCGGAAATCGACGCGGAATCCAATCGTCAAGAGGCTGCGCCCAAGATGGCACTGCGCTCGCTTGTTGACGACGTTTACGCGAACGTGCCGAATCACCTGCAGCGTCAATACAACCGCTTCCTCGAGGTGTCTGCACGCCACGGAGATGCGACACCCGGCGACGGAGCCTTCCCGCTTTGAGCCAGCCTTCTGTTCCTGTTTCCCATTCCGCGCCTGCAACAGGCGCTCGTCCTTCGGAGATCGAGATGACCCGCAAAGTCGTAGTAATCGGTGCTGGCCCGGCCGGCTACGTGTGCGCAATTAGACTCAAGCAACTTGGCCAGGACGTAACCGTCGTGGAGAAGGAGTTCTTGGGTGGGACGTGTTTGAACGTCGGTTGCATTCCTTCGAAAGCGATGATCGCTGCCGGCGCTTTGATGTCGAAGATCACGAAAGGCTCGCAGATGGGGATCACCGTCAAAGGTGTCGACATCGATCTGCAGAAGTTGGTCGAGTGGAAGGCGAGCATCGTTAAAAAGCTGACCGGTGGTATCGGCACGCTCTTCAAACAGCACGGCATTCCGTGGGTTGAGGGCAGCGCGACGATCAAGGACAAGAACACTGTCGTTGTGAAAAACAAGGATGGCGAGCAGACGCTCACCTGCGACGACATCGTGATCGCCACGGGCTCGACGCCGAGTAGCATCCCGGGTTTTGATATTGACGAAGAGCACGTGTGGTCTTCTACGGGCGCGCTGGCTCCGAAGAAGCTCCCGAAGCACCTGCTCGTCATTGGTGCCGGAGTCATCGGGCTCGAGTTGGGCATGATGTACCGCAGCCTCGGCAGCGAAGTCACCGTGGTCGAGTTTACGCCCGGCGCTCTTCCGGGTACCGACCCCGACTGCGTAAAGGTCATCGAGCGTACGATGAAGAAGTCGAAGACGAAGTTGCTCGTGAATCACGCTGCGACCAGTTACGCGAAGACCGCCGACGGTTACCGCGTGACGGTGAAAGGTCCGAAGGGCGAAAGCACGATCGATTGCGATCAAATCCTGTGCGCGGTGGGCCGTCGTCCCTTCGCGGACGGATTGGGACTCGAGAATGTCGGTCTGAAAACGGTGAAGCCGGGTTTCCTCGAGGTCGACAAGCAGATGCGGACCGCGGTCCCGAACATCTATGCAGTCGGCGATATGGTCGGCCAACCGATGTTGGCGCATAAAGGTAGTCATGAAGGTCTGGTAGCTGCGGCGGTGATCGCGGGCAAGCCAGAAGAGAACGACGCTCGGTGTATTCCGAGCGTGATCTACACGCATCCCGAAGTTGCAGCCGTTGGACTCGGTGAAGAAGCCGCCAAAGCTGCTGGTCACGAAATCACGGTGGGCAAATTTCCCTTTGCCGCATCTGGGCGTGCGATGACGCTGATTGATACTGACGGCTTCATCAAAATCATTGCTGACGCGAAGACCGACGAGGTTCTTGGCGTCCATATGGTCGGGCCCGAAGTGACTGAACTGGTCGCTGAAGCTGGCCTCGCCATCGAAATGGGCGCGACGACGGAAGATATTGCGCGCACGGTTCACGCTCACCCGTCGCTCACCGAATCGATGATGGAAGCGGCCGAGTCGGTTCACAAAATGGCCATACACATCTACCAGAAGTAAGCACTTCTGGTTTCGATCTCGTGGCACGCATACTCCAAGTCAAACAGATCGGTTTTAGCCGATACGCGGAAGCTCGCGAGCTGCAAAAGCAGTTGGTGGAACAACGGCTTAAGGACGAGATTGACGACACGCTCGTAATCACCGAACACGAAGCGGTGATCACGGTTGGACGTGGTACGCCGAAGGATGAGATTCCGGATGTGGGCCTCGAGGTCATTGAGACCGAGCGCGGTGGGGAGGCGACTTATCACGGACCAGGCCAGTTGGTGGTCTATCCAATCTTCAAGCTGCCCGAAGGTCGACGCGATTTGCATCGTTACCTGCGAGACCTCGAAGAAGTCGTCATTCGCTGTTTGGCCGAAGTCGACGTGATCGGCGAGAGGCGCGAATCTTTCACCGGCGTTTGGATCGGAGACAAGAAGGTATGCTCGATCGGTGTCACGGCAAAAAGTTGGGTGACCTACCACGGTTTCGCATTGAACCTGCGTTCCGATCTCGACGTGTTTGCGCGCTTCAAACCGTGTGGGCTCGCGCCGGGTGTCATGACGAACTTGTCCGATCATGCTGAGCTACCGCCGGGCAACTTGTTATTCCAAGTCTTAACGGTGAAGCACATCTGCGACATCTTCGGGCAGGAGCTTCCACCCGTTCCGGATTTGTCGGATGCGCCGGCTGGCAGTTGCGGTGATGGTCCGCCGGATTCAGAAGCAACCGACGAAGGCGGCTTTCCGTCGCTTCCGATTTTTCCTGGATAACACATACGCTGTCAGGCTCGATCTCTCCTGCAATTGAGCCTGACACCGTATGTGTTGCCTCGCCGCAAGGCAGAAAAAATTGACGGGCAATTCGCCCTAGTTTTTTGGCTTTCGGCAAACGTTTTTATGGTCCGAATCCGATGAGTTGTTTTGTAGCGCTCATATGTGGATTCATGATGAAAAGAGCTCCCAACCTGGCGGTGGGGCAGATAATGGGTATCTCGTTCGATACCGGGAGCTCAAACAGACCGGCGAATTTCCGGGATTCTCGCTGCCGAATCCGATGGAGCTGGAAGAGCCCATCGATGCCGCCGAGCCTGAGCTGAACGACCAGTTCATCGAGCGACTTTGCGAGGGTATTGAGGACGAGGAGCGGGTCGAGCGTTTTCGAAAGGCTTGGGCCCAGGCCATCGGCATTGCGCGTGTCAATCGATCCGGCCTGTGCGAGACCTTCCCTTACGACGAGTTTTGGTCCCATGCGTTGGCTTGTGGATTGGCTGCTCATGCGCTGTCGATCAAGCTCGGGGATGGTCGTCCGGAGGAAGCGTTTCTGTTCGGTTTTCTTTACCGACTCGGAGCTTTGGCAATGTCGTGTGCTTTTCCGATCGAGTATGCCGAATTGATGGAGTTGCGTTCGCTCTCCGACCTCGACGATTTATTGAGCGTCGAATCCGGACTGTTCGGATTGAATCACATCGAAGCGACGCACGCGCTGCTCATCGACCTGGATTTGTTGCCCGGGTTATCGCCGTCCTTATTCGCGGCCTGTGGTCCAGTATCGACATCGGATCAATCGTTGAAGCAAATCATCACGAGCGCCGAGGGAATCGCAAACCTGTGCATGCTGGATGAAGCGCAACGTAGCGAGCAGTGGGGTGCGCTCGCAAAGACTTGCCAAGACCTCGGGCTTGAACGCGAAGAGTTCGCAGAACTTGGCGATGCTGTTGTCCGGCATTGGTGGGAGTGCGGCGATTATTTGCAGATTCAAACGAAGTCAATCTCCTCGTTTCTGGCGCTGGACGACACCGGAATTATCGATCGTACTAGCCTAGGTTTCGGGCGACTAAATTCTGCACATGCTGCTGGAAAACCGCTGAGCGTACTCGTTGTCGACGATGATCCGACTGCGCGAATCATTCTGAAACGTCATCTCGAAAATGGCGGTTACGTGGTGCGAACAGCAGTTAATGGCGTCGAAGCACTTAACAGCGCTCTACAGTATTCTCCAGATATTGTTGTGGCAGATTGGGTAATGCCGGAGATGGACGGCTTGAAGCTCTGTCAAGCATTGCGCCGATACGAGGCTGGCCGGCAATTGTTTTTCGTGCTGCTCACTGGCCGCGTCGAAGAGGAAGGAGCCATTGAAGCCTTCGAAGCTGGCGTCGATGAGTTCATGACCAAGCCCTTCAAAAAAGGCGTCTTGATTGCTCGCATGACGGCGGCGAATCGGGTGCTCAACCTGCGCAAACAGATCGAAGCGGATCGTCGTCTCCTCAAGGATCAACTTTGTCGCATGGCTAGTCTTGCGCGTGAAGCTAAGGATGCTGCTGTAACCGATTCGTTAACGCAGTTGCCCAACCGTCGATACGCAACGCGCAGGCTGATTGAGGAGTGGGCGTATTCATCGCGCAAGGGGCAACCCTTTTCGATCCTGATGCTGGACGTGGATAAGTTCAAGCAAGTCAACGACACCTATGGTCATGACGTAGGCGATAGCGTGCTTCAACGAATGGCTGTTGTACTCGAAGACGCAACGCGCAAAGGCGAAGTAGCCTGTCGTTTCGGTGGTGAAGAGTTCATGGTTATCTGTCGAAATAGTACGGCCGAGGA
>JBLINP010000141.1:0-11152 GCA_047639415.1 Planctomycetota bacterium
TTGCCGAGTGACCGTGCGAAATTCACCGAGAGAGAGTTCGGGAACGAGTGAAGTTGAATCCATTGTTGCGAGTCTTGCGTTCATGAATCCAAGTACGTATTAGTGCCGAAAACATGACACTCTAAATTAACTAAATTCAACAATAAGCGCCTAGATTCGCCTCTATTTGGCATTTCAGTCAAATCGATTCCGAACTCAAACCAAGCCGATCGAGCAACAAATCCGATAGCTCAAACTTCGGCACTAATCGTCCAGCAGTCAGCAGTCAGCAGTCAGCAGTTCGACCCGTTCGAACCGTCGCAACTCAACCCCTGTCTCCAAAGCCAATCACTCGCTAAACTCCCTCCCAACCTCGCAATCCTCCCAACCTCGCAATCCTCCCAATCTCGCAATCCTCCCAATCTCATCCCCCCCTTCCAACCCCGCAACCACGCGCCCTCCTCCCAAACTTCACACTCCCCCGCCAACTCCCAACTCCCCCGTTTAAGTCATGCTTCCCTCTCTCTCGTACTAAACGAATCGCCCCCCAACCTGCTTTCTTACTCGCGCGCACCAATTTCCCCCGCGCTGACGCGGTCGCTTCCGCCCTACACCCGACAATCCTGCCTTTCCTCGCCCGTCAAGCTTCCACTAAAGGTACAGGAGATCCAAACATTTGCTGCGGAAGGACTGCATGCGCTTTTTGTAATCAAGAGTGGCTGCGGCGTAAAACTTGTCTCGCGCTTCGGCGTCTTCAAGGCAAAGCGAATACAGCGGAGTATCACCGTGGGCGAGGGATGTGAATCCGAATCGTGAAACATAGTGTCCGACGTTTGGATGCATGGCGATGGTCGAGTAGTGACGCAGACGGTCGCCCAAAGTCAGGACGGAGTGATTGAACAGTCCGGCCATGAGTACAGAGCCCAATCCGACCTCGCGGTATTTGCCGACGGTGAGTACCGTGTCGAGTCGCGCCGAGTAAAACTCGGGGCGGTGCGGGAGCGGGCGATGCCCATAGGTGATGCCACCGGCGAATTGCTCGCAGCAGTAGAGCCCTAAAACACCAACAGTCGGATCGCCCTCTCTTAGATTCTCTTCGAATTGCGAGTGAATTCGAGCGCCAGTCGCTTCCGTATGCGAATGACGGAAGAGTTGGGTCAGGTACTCTTCAACCGGCATCGGCTTAAGCTCGAGCTTTCGGGCTCTGGACGGTGATTCCATAATTCATGAATCGGGAGGCGACTCGATCTGACTAAACGGGAATGCGTATGCCGGTCGGAATTGGGCCGAATACATTGGCCGACGTGCAACTTGCTTTATGCGCGGGGGTTATGCGTGCGTACAAGGACGTAGTTGGTGTAGGTCGCAGGCATAATTGGGGCTGACGAGAAGCACGGATATAGTTCCGGCATGAGAATCATCGGTGGAGAACATCGCGGGCGGCAAATCGCTGCCCCGCCTGGAAGAGGAACGCGGCCGATGCTCGATCGCGTTCGCGAAGCAATGTTTTCGATCCTGCACGACCGAGTCGACGACGCGAGCGTGCTGGATCTGTTTGCAGGTTCAGGGAGTTTGGGTCTAGAAGCCTTGTCGCGCGGCGCGAAGGATGCGTTGTTCATCGAGCAAGATCGAAAAGCGCTGGCCGTACTGAAGAAGAACATTGTCGACTTGGGCTTGACTGATTACGCACGGGCGGTTGGCAGCGATGCCTTATCGCCCTTGTCCTGGGGCACCAGTGCCGATTTGATTTTCATGGATCCCCCGTATCCATTTCTCCGCGGAGGCTCGACGCGTTCAAAGGTTTTCGATGCGATGAAGACGATCGGCCAAACCATTTTATCTCCGGATGGGATCGCCATCTTTCATGCGCCGCGCCGCGAAGTACGCGAAGCTGAATTCGGTTCAGATTTAGTCGCGACGCCGCGCGATTACGGAAGCAGTACGATTTGGTTGCTCGAGCGGGTATCAAAAGCGTGACGGAGCTACTCGGCAGTTTATTGGTCGAGGGGCGCTTACAGCCCGGTCGCCTCATTTTCGAGGCAGGCCGAATCACCGCTATCGAATTGGATCCGTCGCTCGCGAATTCGAAGGATGTTCTGCCAATCGTCGCGCCTGGATTGATCGATCTCCATGTGCACGGATTTGGCGGAGCGGATGCAGAGGATGATGTCGCGGCCATGGCGCTGGCGCTCGCGCGAGCGGGAACGACAACTTTTCAACCGACGCTCTTCCCCGATGAACCCGTTCGATTGGGAGCAACGGCAAAGCAGGTTTGGGCCGCTGCGCAAGTGCTGGACAAGACCTGCGCGCGCGTTTTGGGCTTGCATCTCGAGGGGCCATTCGTAAATCCCTTGGCCGCCGGAGCGCTACCACCCGATCGTTTGGCGATTCCATCGGTTGGTGCACTTGCAAAGATCTTGGGTCCGTCCACAGGCGACGGTCACGGCATTCGAACGATGACCATTGCTCCCGAACTCTCAGGTTCACGCGAGTTGATTGAAGAGTTGCAGCGTGCAGGCGTGATTCCTTCTCTCGGGCACAGTCGCGCGACCTATGCCGAAGCGAAGGCGAGTCATCAATCGGGCCGAGTGGGCGCGACGCACCTTTTCAACGCGATGCCGGGCATACATCACCGCGAGTTGGGCTTGGCGGGTTTCGCGCTAACTGCGGGAGTCGCACATGCCGAGATCATTGGGGACTTGGCCCACGTATCCGGCGAGGCGGTCGACATGGCCTTGTGCGCACGAGGTCCTATGGAATTGTGTTTGATCAGCGACGCTTTGCCCGGAGCGGGAACGGGTTGCGATGTCTTTCATTGGAACGGTCGCTCTCATGCGGTTCATGAAGGCGCGGCCTGGTTCGACGGTGGAAGCGGAGAACAACTCGCCGGATCGATGACAGGGCAATTGGAAGCGGTGCGCGGATTGGTCCGGCGCGGCTTCGTAACGGTGGAAGAAGGCCTTGCGATGGCGTCCGAAGCTCCGGCTAGAGCGCTGGGCCTAGAAGAGAGGTTGGGCGTCTTGAGAGTGGGGGCCCACGCCGATTTGCTGGTTCTAGAGGCCGAAAATCTGGGCCTGCAGGCGGTCTGGGTTGGTGGTGAGGCCATTCCTCTCTAATTACCCCGCGGCTCCGGACGAGTTAAGACGCAATCATGCCGATAGTTGGAAACAACTATGAACCTCCGACTGACGATACTGATTCCCGCGCTTTTGTTGCTCGGCGCTTCCGATCCTCCCGCGCCAGTCGTGGTGAGTGTTCCGAAAGTTGAACTCGGAGAACTGCGCGAGAATCGCAGTCACTGGCTAGGGGAGGAAGTTCGGTTTGTCTTCCAACTCAACGCGGAACTTAAAACCTGGGAACCGTGGATTACGCCGTTCGGCGTTAGTGACTATCGAGCGCTGTCCGTTTGGGATGACCGGGCGTTGCTCTGGAATGCAGCCGATTACTCGAATTTGACGCCGCGTATCTTCGTGCGCCGTGGGACCGATGCGTCAAAAGCGCTTTCGAAAATTCGCCGATACGATCGATTCGAAGTTCGAGCTAAGGTTCAAACCATCTTTTTGGATGAGCCCTGGATTGAACTGCTTGAGGTCAAACTGCTTAAAGAGCGCGTTAGCCAGGGCACTGTGCTCCATGCGGAGCGCGCTGTGAAGTTGATCGATGAGGGGCATTTCGAGCTGGCTCTCGGTGAACTGGATCGCGCGCGTCTCGGGCGTTTGCCTAAGTACGTTGATGCTGAGCTAGGCGAAATGAGCTTTCGCTGCAAAGAGCGATTGCAATCCAAATAATTGAGCTCCTCGGTCGGGGTTTTCTTTTAAAACGGACCAGCAGGAGTGGGCCTCCGGGCGAGGTTAGCTCGCTTTGGCAGATAAGGCCGAAAATCTGATCGCCAGCGGGCTCTCCAACGTGTATCTGTTCGCGAATCACAAAGCTTTACAGTCAATTGATACTGACTTGAACTTAGATTCACATCTCATCGAACATGTTTTCACGGCTAATCCGTCCGCGCATTCTTCTCTTCGTTGGTTTGCTTGCCTGCATTCTTGGCGCCAATCCAGTTCGGAGTTTTCAGGAGGAGACTTCGCCCCTTCGCTCGGAGTTTGAAGCCCGACTTAGTGCCCTGGCGATCGATGATGATCAAGGACGGTTTAATCTCGGATTAGAGATCTATGAAGCTAAGGAGCGAACCGTCGAGCGGTTGGATTTGGCCGAACTCGCTTTCAGCGAGGCGCTCGAACTCAATCCGCAGCTTGTTCGTGCGCGTGCCTTGATCGCTGAGGCGAAGATCATTCGTAAGCATCTGAAATCGTTGGGTGAGCCCGACTACATGAAGATGTTGTTCTCGGTTATCGGCGGATTGGGTTTGTTCCTCTTAGGCATGAAGAACATGTCCGAAGGCATTCAAGCGATTGCGGGCGATCGAATGCGAAAGATGATCAACGCGGTAACGGATAACCGCTTGTTGGCCGTCGGTGTGGGTTTGGGTGTGACGACTCTGGTTCAGTCGAGTTCGATAACAACGGTGATCGTTGTTGGACTCGTAAATAGCGCCTTGATGCAACTTCATCAAGCCATCGGAGTGATCATGGGAGCCAACATTGGTACCACCATCACGGGGTGGATCTTGGTGCTCAAGATCGGCAAGTACGGCCTGCCATTGTTGGGCATCAGCGTGTTCGTCTACTTGTTCTCCAAGAAAGACCGCTGGCGCTATCTCGCAATGGGCGCGATGGGATTGGGCTTAGTCTTCTTCGGCCTTGAGCTGATGAAGAATGGTTTCAAACCCATGCAATACATGCCGGAGTTCAAGGAAGCCTTCGCCTGGTTTAGAGCCGACGATTACTTCGGAGTTTTGAAGTGTGCGGCAGTTGGCTGCATCTTGACCTTTTTAGTGCAGAGCTCATCGGCCACGTTGGGTATCACGATTAGCTTGGCGTCGACTGGAGTCATCCCGTTCGAAACAGCCGCAGCATTGGTGCTCGGCGAGAATATCGGAACGACGATTACGGCGTGGTTGGCTTCCTTCGGGACGACCACAGTTGCGAAGCGCGCAGCCTATGCTCACGTTGCTTTCAATCTCATCGGCGTTCTTTGGATTACAGCTCTATTCTCGGTTTATATCCCGATTGTTGGAGGCCTGATCGAGTCGACGCAGGGCCACAACCCGATTGGATTGAGCGCCGATACCGCGAACTATGAGGTGATTATCACGGCCGCAATCGCGATGGTGCATACGGGCTTCAATGTCGCGAACGTGCTCATGTTCTTACCATTCATCAAGCCCTTTGCTCGACTGCTTGAACGGGCGATTCCGGATAAAAAACAGGGCGAGACTCCGCACCTTTCGAGCCTCGATTTCCGTATGGTGGATTCTCCGACGCTGGCGGTTGTGAACAGCCGCGGTGAAATCCTGAAAATGGCCGGAGGTATTTCGAAGATGCTGAATTGGCATCGCGAACTGATGGTGGCCGACGAGCCCAATAAGGACCTGGTCGCGAAAGTTTTCCGCCGTGAAGAAGTTATGGATAAAGTTCAGGAAGAAGTGATCAACTTCCTGACAGGCGTCCTCACGTCCGAGACGCCACTCAGTGTTGCGAATGAAGCCCGGCAGCAATTGCGAGTCGCGGATGAGTATGAGTCCATTAGCGATTACATCAGCGGCGTGCTAAAGGCGCGATTGCGACTTGATCAAGAAGATATGAAGTTGAGCCAGGAAGAGCGTCAGGGCTTGCTGGTGCTTCACGACCGCGTAGCCAAGTACGTGGCAATGATCTCTGCCGGGTTCGCTGGAGAGGGTGCGGATGCTTTCTCGGGCGCAGATGTTGAAAGCAATGCCATTACTCAGCTCGTGAAAGAGATGCGCGATGCGCACCTGCAGTCGCTATCTGAGCGTAAAGTCGATCCGATCAAGAGCATGGCTTACTCGACGATGCTTAACGGCTATCGCAAGGTTAAGGATCACGCTCTCAACATTGCCGAGGCATTGGAGAGCTAACAAGTCGTCGACGCTTGCCTCTACTTGAGGTGCGTCTCGAACAGTTTGTAGATGCGCCGATACTCATCTAGCCAACTGGAAGGCTCACGAAAGCCGTGCGCTTCCATTGGATAAAGCGCGAGTTCGAAATTCTGCTTCTCGAGTTCGATTAAACGCTGTGCCAATCGAATGGAGTCTTTGACGAGCACGTTGTCGTCGAGCATGCCGTGGCAGATTAGAAGCGGATCTTCAAGTCCATCTGCGAACTCGATGGGCGAACTCTGCGTAAAGGCATCTGGATCTTCCTGCGGTGTGTTGAGGATATTGGAGGTGTACCCGTGGTTGTAATGCGACCAATCGGTGACGGGACGTAACGCTGCTCCACAGGCATACAGGCCCGGTTGCGTGAAGAGCGCCATGAGCGTGAGGAAACCGCCATAGGAGCCGCCGTAGATTCCGATGCGGTCGGGATTGACGTTGCGATTGAGGACGAGCCAGTCGAGCGCAGCGAATTGATCACCGAGTTCACCAGGGCCCATATTTCGATAAACCGCCGTTCGCCAATCGCGTCCGTAGCCGGCCGATGCCCGATAGTCAATATCGATGACGACGTAGCCTTCTTGAACCAGGAAGGAGTGGAACATGAACTCGCGAAAGTATCCGGACCAGCCGCGGTGAGCGTTTTGTAGATAGCCAGCTCCGTGGACGAAGAGAACGGCTGGTCGCAGGGTTTCATCCTCTTGCGGTGAGGAATAAAAGCGCGCGTGAACTGTTTGGCCATCACTCGCTTTGAATTGGACGAATTCGGGTTCGATCCAATCGAAGGAGTTGAAGTGATTGGTGCTCGAAAAAGTGAGTCGCTTGGCCACTGCTTCCGGTTCGAGTAACTGGACGTAGAGTTCGGGTGGCAATAGCGCCTTGGAATGCGTCAGTAGAAGTTTGGTGCCGTCGGGCGAGAGGGATCCGCTCGTGCGTCCGCCGAGTTGAGTGACCACTTCAAAGGGTCCACCCGGCAATTGAAAACGACAGATTTCATGGATGCCGGGATCGTCGGGGTTTGCGCGAAAGTAGAGCGCGTCGCCGGCTGGGTTCAACTCGATTTGGTCGATTTCAAACTCTCCATGAGTAAGCGGGCGAATCTCGTTGTCGGTCATGGACCAAACGTAGAGTTGAGCGAACCCAGATTCTTCACTGACGAACCAGATTCCACTGCCGTCACGAAACCATCCAAACTCGTTGAACTTCCAGCCAATCCAAGCCTCATCGTGAAGATGATGAATGGGTACCAAACTCCCAGTTACGTGGTCGAATCGCGCGATCCAACGATCTTTGTTGTCCGCCGAACGCAACATGATGATGAGCTCTGATCCATCCGGAGACCAACGGTTCTCGATTACATAGACGGCTTTTGGAGGCGTTTCTGTTTCACTTTCTGATTCCGATTCCGATTCCTGTTCAACAGGAACCTGAATGCCTGGAAGCACTGACAAATCGAGATTGAAACGCTCGTGGGCTTCGAGATCCAAAACCATCAGCGTCTCGGACCAAGCCTTACGCATGCCAACGTGCGGGCGCAGCTCTTGCGTCTCCACCCAGCTCGATTCGGTCACGTACTTGGGCATGATGTCGACTTTGCTCGCTGCGGGAGAGTCGTTGACGGTGCGTAATAAAAGATGACGTCCGTTCGGCGAGAGCGAAAAACCAGAAGTGCGGTGTTCTGGGTCGAGATAAAAAGGCGGCGCTACTCTCGTCGGATCGCTCTCGCGGCCCTCGCGTTCACGCAGGCGTCCTTGTTCGCGCCTTCGTTTGCGATCACGAAGCGATTTGAACAATCGCGCTTGTTGTTCCTCTAGGTGGTCGAGATCTTCGTCAACCTCCTCGGGGTCTTCTTCATAGAGCAAGATCACCGCTTCACTCTCCAAACCGCTCGCGAGGTCTCGAGTGAACTGAGTACCACTGCGACGAAAGGCAATGCGGTCGCCATCAAGTAGAAACTGAGGAGACGATTCGTTTGCGCTCGTACGCGTCAACTGAATCGTGGTTTCGCCGAGCGTGTCGGTCAGGAAGATGTCTCCGTTACGGACCTCTAAAATCCGTGTTCGGTCCAGGTTGTAAACGGCCTTTGCAGCCGGAGCGGATCCTCGCGACCACTCTTGAATTGCTCGACCGCGCCCAGTTGTGGTCTCTACCGAATGAAGATCTCGTTGGCCGTCTTCGGGATTCTTGCGGAAGTAATAAGCCGTGTTCGAATCGGGCCCCCAATAAGGGCTTTCCGGGAATCGTCCCATCCAAATCGGATCCGACATGATCTGTTCGAGCGAGATCTCCGGTGCCGGGTTAGGCGCTTGTTCTTGGGGAATGGGGAGAGCGCCGAGTAGCGCCGGGAGAGCTAATCCAATGAGTCGAAGCATGCGTGGAGGAGTTGGCGGTCGTAGCGGAGGTTCGGATCTACGAGGTAAATCTAGAGTTGTTCTGTTGGGCTCACTTGGCGTGACAAACCGAAAGTAGGTTGTCGAGGATGCGATAGGTCATGCCCCAAACGACATAGTCTTCGAATTTCCAAGCGTCGGTTCGATGAATCTGATCGCCGCGTTGAAATTGGTGCTCGTGCTCGAACGCCCCATTTCTGGCCTGCTCAAGCGGCAGCCAAAACAGCGCTTTGGCCTCCTCCATGGGCGTCGGCTCGACTTCGCGTTCGAGCCGAAAGATAAACGGCGTTACATCCATGTCGTGGGGCTTGCCGCGGCTCATGGCTTGGCGCGCTTCCAGTTGACCCAAAAGCCGAGCACTTTCGCGGAGGTCTACATCCACTTCTTCGCGCGTTTCGCGGATGGCGGTCGCGAGTAAATCGAGGTCTTCGGCGGACGAGCGGCCGCCGGGCAGCGAAACGTGACCAGACCACGGATCGCGTTCGTGTTCGACGCGCTGCATGAGCAAAACGTGTGGTTCCGGACGAAAGTCGAGGATGGCGGCGACGCTAGATCGTTGGGCGGGAGGCGTCGAAACCGGCGGCGCTCGATGCGTCTCGAGCGCCGTTTCCAATTCTGTCCACCACTTCGCCATAGCTCACATCCTACGGCCTATCTCACGCAATGGCTTTGCGTTGCTGGATTCGCAATCTAATCTGTACCTCACTATGTTGAGTTCAATTCCGCCTCTACTACTCGAAATGCCCAGCACCGAATCGTGGTTGCCTGCCCTGGGGCGCAGCCACGTCATGTTGATTCACTTTCCAATCGGCCTGATTTATATGGCCGCTTTGATGGAGATGGTGCATGCCCTTCGAAAGCAACCAGGTCGTTCTCCGACTGCTTTCGCCTGTTTGGGAGTAGGGAGTCTGTCCGCGATTCTGGCAGCGGCCGTTGGCTGGTTGCACGCGGACCTCGAACCGCTAGGCAGTTCGGTAGCCGACGTGCTCTTCCGCCACAGATGGCTTGGGGTTGTTAGTGCGGCCAGCGCGCTCATCAGTTTCGGTTTCTCCATTTTCGCGACGAACAACGACACGGCGCGTCGTTTGTACCGATGGATACTTACGCTGAGCTTTTTAACCGTGACTGTAGGGGCGCACTACGGCGGAACGCTCGTTTACGGAACCGGTTACCTCTTCGGATACGAGGCTCCGAGTTCGGCACCGATCCAAGAAGCGGTCGAATCAGGATCCGTTGCAGAACCTGAATCGCTCTATAGCTCAAAAATTCATCCGTTATTTGAACTGCGCTGCGTCGAGTGTCATGGCTCGAAACGACAGAAGGGCGATTTGCGGCTCGACGATTTGACGCAGCACTTTAAGGACGAGCAACAGTACTGGAGAATTGTTCCGGGAGATGCGGAGGGCAGCACGCTCTATCAACGCATCCTACTTCCCGCGAGCGACGACGACGTGATGCCGGCCAAAGGCGATTTGCTGTCGTCGGAGGAGATCGCACTCGTCAAGAAATGGATCGATGCGGGTGCTGAGTGGAAGCCCACTCCAGCGGCGCAGCCTGAATAAATTGTCCTGTGGCTTGACGCTGCGAGGCGATGATTGTGGATCGAACGAATACCTACCGAATACTCCGAGGATGTTATGCCGCGATTGATTGAAAGCCCGACCGTGATTGAATCCGCTGGAACGAAGCCCAAGCTCATTGAAGAGTTTGTTGGGCGCGTGAACAGTGGAACTGAAGGTGTCAGTGTGGCGCGTATGAAGTCGCCAGGAGGCTGGGTGGAACCCGGGCAAACGCCCGAGTTCGAAGAGATCACGATTGTTCTCGGCGGCATGCTGCGGGTCGAGCATAAGGGCGGCGTCATGGACGTTCGTCCGGGGCAAGCCATCGTGACTGCGGCTGGCGAGTGGGTTCGTTACAGCACACCGGAAGACGATGGCGCGCAGTACGTGGCCATCTGCCTGCCGGCTTTCTCAATGGATAACGTTCATCGAGATGAGTGACATCTCTGGCCATTGAGCGAGAAGCGCTTAAAACCAAAAGGGAGGCCAGTGCAGAACACTGACCTCCCTTTTTTGTACTCGGGGACGAGCAGCCCGTAGTAAAAGTCATTCGCCCGTTGAGCGGCCTCTTTTCGTCCAGGTCGGCATCCGGAGTCAGGTCCCACAGAATTTCGCCGAATCCATTGCCTGCTGAATTCATAGCTACGGCTTCGTTTCCGGGCACCAACCTGACCGAAAATCTGCTGCTCAGCGAGCAAAGCACTTTCACCACGGACTGCTAGAGCAATTCGCACTGGCAACTCTTTTCGCCTTCGACCTCACTCGCGCCGTTCGCTTTCGCTAATGCGCTTTGGTCGCATTCGCATCCTTCTGTTTGCATGACGGCGGCCAGTTCGTTCGAGCGCGTCGCCAGAACCAGTACAAACTTTTTCGGTTCTCCTGCACCTTTAGTGGAAGCAAGGTTGATGGATGGAAGTGCAGGGTTATTGCGGCGATCCAAGAATGACTTAAACGGCGGGGGGTGGAGTTGCCGGGGAGAGAGGCGATTGGGAGGGAGAGGAGCGGCTGCGGAGTTCGGGGGAGGTGGAGAGAAATTTGGGAGGAAGTGTAGGGGGCAATGGCATTAAGCCCTGCGATGCCCTCTCGGGGGCGTTGCCCCCGGACCGCCGCGCTACGCCTCAGCCTGCTTGGGGCAGGCTTCGCGCGGCTCCCCCAAGAAGAAAGGCGTTGACCTAAACGGCACTTGAAGGCTTGAAAGTGTTACCAACGTG
>JBLINP010000142.1:0-11118 GCA_047639415.1 Planctomycetota bacterium
TTGTAAGGTCGTCGAGGACGCCAGTATCTGCAAAGTGCCAGCAGGAACCAATAGACCGGCAGTGCCGGTCGTTCGTGGTGTTTGGTCCGCGTGTTCATGAATAATTCGGGCTAGCGCTCTTCTGCTTTCCAACTAGGTCAACGTTGCTTAAGGCGCTAGCTAGCTAGATAGATCGCTTCGGTTTGCCGCAATCATTGCGCCCTAAACCTCGCCGTCGAAGTATTCCAACTGTGGTTCGCGACGTAGGATTGTCCGCGTTGCGCGCACCAAGATCTTGTTGGAATCCGGGTATTCGCAAACGTCAGATTTCACCTGGTTGCTGACGGCGAGATAGATAAAGGGCTCGTTGGTGCTGTTGATGAATTGGTGCGCGATTCCCGTTCCGCCTGGATAGGCGATGAAGTCGCCTGCGTTCACATCAAGCGTTTCTTCGCACTCCTCGTCGCCCTGTCGGAGCGTCGCAGTCCCACTCAACACGAAGAACATTTCTTCTTCGGTGTGGTGGAAGTGGAAGGGGCAGGAAATGCGGCCGGGGTCGAGTGAGACGACACTGTAGCCGAGATCCTTGGCGCCAATAGCGGGTGCTGCCTCGAAGCTCGCTGCACCGAATTTTCCGGTTTCACGGGCCCACGAACTCTCGGGCAGTGCGTTTTTTTGCACGACGTTTTTGAAGCGCCCGCGGGCCGTTTCGTTTTCCTTTTTCATGTCCATGTCTTCGCAGGTACTCAAGTGCAGGTTCTAGACAGAAGCGAGATCGCGCTTCTATCGGAAGGTGTGTGAACGCTGATTTACTCGGCGACTTTGAACTCAACGTCGCGTTGCTTCAAATCGCTCATGATGGCGTCGTAACAATCGGAATCGGCGCCAATGAACTCGGGCGGACTGATGCCTTTGCGCGTGTACGTTCCGCTCGCAATCAATCGTGCGACGGCTGTGCAGGGATAAGCGGTGGTACGGGCCATCGAGGTGATGCTGCCGACGCGGTCGGCTTTGTCACACATGTCGAAGGTGCGAGTCACTTGCTTGCCGTCGCACACGCCTTCAAAGATCAGTCGCATCACGGTGATGTCGTAATCCTCTTTGCCTTGGAACCATTGCTCGAACAATAGCTTCGAAGTGATCTCCCGCGGCCTGATAATCGTCCCGCCGACTTCGCGTTCGTCATCGAAGAAACCGCTCTTCGCCAGAATTTCGAGTGCATCTCGATTGCCTGGGTAACGCAGAGTCTTTTCCTTCAGGTCGGTGACCGAGGTTGTGGTGAGCAGCGTGCGCAGTCCGTCCGTATTGAAGGCTTCGAGAGTGCCCACGCCTTCGAACTCGAGCAATTCGTTTTCCGTGAGCGCATCGACTGTCACGATCTTTTTGTCGCGCACCAAGCGCGCCGGGCGCGTGTACATCTCGATGACGTCGGTGGGCGAGTAGGGGGCTTTGTAATTCCACGGCGGCGTCGGATTCTCCGGCAGGCCACCGACAAAGCACACGAAGTTGTCGATGGAATCGAACTCCTGCTCCATCCGACCAAGCACCAGGTTGCTCAAGCCTGGCGCAACGCCGCAATCGACAACGCAAGTCACGCCCTTCTGCTTGGCTAACTCGTCGAGTTCAAAGGGATCCTGCTCAAAGAACGAAATGTCGACAGCATTTTTGCCGGCTTCGATCACCGCTTTCAGCGTCGCATAGCCCATCCAACCGGGAACTGCGCCGACCACTAAATCAAAGGGCGCCACGAGCTTTTGAACGTCGGTCGCGTCGGACAAGTCGGCTTGAACAAACTGAACCGAGTCGACGCTCTGGAACCGTTCACCACGTCCAGTATCGAAGTCAGCGACCGTGACTGCGAAGTTCGAATCTCCACCAAGGTCGAGAGCGATCGCCGATCCAACCCGCCCAGCACCGAGCACAATAATTTGAGTCTTAGACATGGGGCGAATCATACGGTTCGCGGCTCAATTCGCACTAATTGACTCCGGGGCGTATGCTGACCATGCTCTAAAAACTGAAAAAAGGCTCGATCAATGTTTCCCACATTCTTACTCGCAGCGTCTCTGTTACTTGCACCTCTCAGTGCTACTCGAGAAGGACCCTTCTTAAACCTCAGCTTTGAAGAGGCCGTAGTGAAAGCGAAAACCGACGAGAAGGTCGTCTTCATCGATTTCTACACAACGTGGTGTGGGCCGTGCAAACAGTTGGATCAAACGACTTGGGTCGATGATGCAGTCGTGAAGTGGCTGGGAGAAAAGTCGGTTCCGCTCAAAATCGATGCAGAGGTCGAAACCGAGCTTGCGAGCAAGTACAAGATCAACGCCTATCCGACATTAATTTTCATCGGTGTGGATGGAAAAGAGATCGCTCGAATAGTTGGTTACCGTGACGCGAAGACTTTTTTGACCGAAGCACCTGCTCGTCTCTCCGGTCGAACGGAGCTAGACGATGTTGAGGATCAGATCGTCGGCAAAGAGGATGACGTACAACTGCGCATGGATAGAGGTAAGGCATATGCAGCAGCTGGTCGTCACGAAGAGGCGCTCGCAGATTTCCTATTTGCATTTGAAGCCAGCAAGAATGTTCTTAGTTACGGAGGAGTTCGGCTTTCGTTCCTAATTAGTGATATCACCAGTTTGGGTTCGAATTATCCTCCGGCAATGGAGGCTATGAAGCGATTGGCTAACGAATCGGCTACCCGTTTGCTCAACGGGAGTTCGACAAAGACGGATGCGGGGGATCTTTCGGCGCTGAATGATGCCCTCGGTCGAAATGAGAACACGTTAGCAGTTTACGACGAACTAACCGATGGCGATGGCATCTCAGGATACGACCACCTCTTTTTGTTTCCTAAGCTCATCGACTTAATGCTCAAGCTCAAGCGCTACGAAGATGTTCTCGATGGAGCAGGGGACGTGCTCAAGCGCGTCGATGAGAAGATCGCGCAGTTCGAGTTTTCGAAGGACCGGTATGCGGAGGTGGACAGGAACGCGCAGTCCGATCTTGTTGAGTACATGAAGGGTGCAGTAGTGACTGAAGGTGCAAAGTACTACGAGGCTTTGCTTGGAGTTGAAGATCAAGCGAATGCCGCACTAATGGTCGAGAAGTTGCTGAGTTTTGACCCTTCAGGCAAGACGATGGGGCTGCTCGCTTCGACAGCGGCCAGGTTCGATAACTACGCAGCCGCTCGCGACTTGATCAAGCACGGATATGAGACGTTGTCCGTCTTAGATCGCCGCGAAGTCAAGCGCGTGAATCGCAAGCTGCCGAAAAAAGAGCGCTACGAACCGAAATAGTCGATGAGTTCAATCAAAACACTACTGGGGTTGACGGTTCTAATTACCGCGCTGATCGCGATAACCTGGATCGCAAGCGAATCAGTTGGAGTTACCGCCAATTCACCTGTTCAAGTTCAATTCGCTGAGCCGGATGGGGGAGCAGAGGTGATAGCAACACCGCTCGAATCCATTCCAATCGAATCGATCGCAAAGGACGGCGAAGTTCGCGAACTGAAGTTGAGTCTCCGCTCCGGTGCAACCATTCGCGGCGTCGCGACTTATCCGAACGGTAACCCCGCGCCAGGACTAACGCTGTGGTTGGTTGCCCATAACGGTTCCATTAGTCGGACCTTGTTGCAATCTAATGAATCGGTGGACCAAGTTCTCACCGATATCGATGGACGGTTTCGAATGGACGCTGTTCAAACTGGGCAATGGTTGATTGGCCCTGAGCCGGCACTGGATTACGACGACGCACCGAGTTCGACGGGAATCGTATCTCTCGCTGAGTTGGTTGAAATTGTCGAAGGGGAACTCGAACGCGAGGTTTACCTCACGATTCACCAAGGTGCTTACATCCGAGGATTCATCTTGGATCCGAACGGAGTGCAGATGAGCAGTGAAATCTTTCTCACGGCATGGAGCGCAGAAACCGGAAGTTATCTCGCTGGAATATCGTCGGAGAGCGGGGAATTCGCGATTGGTCCGGTAGGTCCAGGCACCTATCAACTTCGCACTAGTGTTTTCATGACCGGTTTCAGAGACGCGACACCCGTGAAAACAGAAGCGGGAGCTACGGATGTGGTCCTGCAATTGCGACTTGGAGCTGCGCTCCGTGGAGAGGTGCGTGATGGCGCAAGCGGAATCAAAACTCCCGCGAAGATAAAGTTGTCGTGGACGGAAACGGACACTTTCTTCTCTCCGTTCGGGTTTACTTCCAGTCAGGATGGGGCCTTCGAATTCAAAGGCCTCGCGCCCAGTGAGTACGCGATCTTTGCGACCAACGGATCAAACAAAGCCGGTGTAACTCGAATTACTCTCGCGGATCGAGTTGATGCAGACGATGTGATCGTCCGTTTGGAACCGGCAGCGACGCTAAAGATTTTTTACTCGGGGGCGGCTGAGTACGGCCAATTTGAGGTTTGGCTCGACGAGATTCTTCTCGGCGCCGATGGATTGGAGCAGGGCAATGAGCAAAAGCTCACGGTCCTTCCAGGACGCTTGCGCGTAACGATGAATGAGGACGGCGTTAAGTCGGAGCAATTCGTGAGCATCCGCGTGGGGGAGACGAAGGAACTCACCTTCAAGTCGGATTAGATCGGCGCGCTTGCTGCGATACAACGCACAACCCGAAGCCACACTTACTCCGTAATCGTGTAAACGCAGGTGCTCTCCGCACGCTTGCCCTTCGCGCCCGTCACTTTGAGACCACGCGTGCGAACACCGCTGATGTCTTTCGTTCCACCAAGCGGTTGGAACGCGCGCACTACGTCTTCGAAGGGCTTGGTGCTGGCTACGGCATAGATGAGTTCCGTGCCCAACGGTTCTTCGAGCGTGAACTCGTAATCATCTTCGCCAAAGGTGTTCACTTGACCGGCTTTGACCATCTCCGAACCCGAGTGGGGATTGGGGTAGATCATTTGAAGTTCGTCGTCGGCGCTCAGGTGAAAGATGCGCACATAACAATCCGCTTCCGCACGAAAGTGAATGCGCATGCTATCGCCGACGTTGTAAACCGCTCCGTCGCCTCGATCGGTCCAGAGTTTGATTTCGAAAGCGTTCTTGGTTTGCCCTTCACGGAACTTTGCGAGCGCATTGACGACGCGGTCGAGTTGAACGGGAGCGACGACTACGTTCGACGGCAATGTTCTGAGGGCCAAGTCGATCGATTGACTGGCGATGACCTGGCCGCTCTCAAGGTCGAGCAGTCGTAGGTGAACGCGCACTTGATCGGCAGTCGCCCAATACTCGCCCGTCAGAAGACCTTGCACACCCTTGAGCATGCCAACGTCCACCCTGTCCGTTTGGTCGATGAGGTCTGAAACCGAAAGCTCTTGTTCCGCCAGGATCGAGTCCAAGTCCCTTCGCGAATACTCCTGCAACGCGTCGATTCCACCGATGGCCACGGAGAGCTCGCCCCTCAAATAGTTCGTGAAGTCCCCGGGTACGCCCGTGTCTTGGTAGGAAAGGTTTCCGACCGAAACGCGAAAGGGTGAAGGAGTGAGGTTGTCCGAAATGCGATTCAGCGCATCGGCTAGCGTGACCGGTGATGCGGGTGCTTGCGGCTCAACTTCCCGCTTCTCTTCGTCCGCGACTTTCGCCTCGGTCTCGCTCTTGCTCACGTGGAGCGGCGTTTCGTCGTCAGCGACGGTCTTCGTGGGAGCGGGCGCTCCGCACGAGGTGATGGAGAACAGGGAGATTAGGCCAAGGGCGGCCAACGCGACTTGAGATTTCATGCCACGAAATTACGCCGCCCGTCTCCGTCATGCGATAGGGCAGTGCGCAAGTTGGGCTCACGGAATCCAAAGAGGCGCAAGAAGTCCTAATTCGTAGGATTCAATCGGACATCTTCGATATTCGCGATTGCCGCTTCCAGCGACCGCCAGATCGCGTGCTCCTTCGGTTGAGGGCTAAGCCGAATGTGGACCACCGAGCTGGCTTCCGTTACGGAAACAGTGTCGATCAGAATGCGAACTTCGATCGGATTGAAGGTAGCGAAGGCGTCAATGACATACATCTCTGCTTCGAACATCTGCGGCGTGATTTGTGTCACAACGATTTGCGCAGGGTCGCTCCCAATCTCTTTGCCATGCGCAAAAGTTCTCATCAACCCGTCGTAATAAAGGTTCAGCAATTCGCCAACGCGAGTTTTATCCGGAGCAGTTTCATCGATCGACATGACGAACGCATACGACCAGAAATCTTGCGTGCTTGGATCGCGCCATCCAGGAGCGAAACGCAACGACTCGGAGCCCGCAGGTAATTCGGGAGCGAAATCGGGCGGCAAAGCAAAGGTCTCGGACGGCCAACCTTCGAGAGAGATGCGAGCGGAAGTCGCAACTTTCTCAGTTGCGACAACGTGGACCGTTTTAGGTGTCACAACCGGTGCGGGTTCCGTTGCAGCTTCGTTCAAATTGTCGAAAGTTGGTTCCGACGAACTTTGAGGCGGCGTAGCACAGGCAGCGACGAACAGCGGACCAAGCAAACAGGGCAACAAGCCTCGACAGGACCGAACACGTTCGATGTTCTTCCGATTCAAGTTCATCGAGGCTCTCTCGGTTTTCTCAAGTGTCTGCTCGATCTGCTTCGCGCGAACTGAGTTGCCGGCAGCCGTTTGGCGCAAAGAAGTGAAGGGGAGTGTGTTCATTTGGAATCGTGGGGGCGAGCTTCGGTCCGACGTCAATTACGCAAGTAGGACAGCGTCACTCCCCTGCCCCCTTTCCGAATTCACAAATCTTCATCCCCATGTTGTTCGACCCGCACTCAGCTTGCTCGACAGAGAAGCCTGGGCCCCGAAACCGTCGAGCGTCTCAACTTCCCTCGAATCTCCGTTCATTAAGCCGAGAGCTCCACTCACAGTGTCCCAACCAACGTCCACTCGCTATCATCTCCGCTCCCTAGAGCGCCCGTAGCTCAGTAGGATAGAGCACAGCTTTCCTAAAGCTGGGGTCGTGGGTTCGAATCCCGCCGGGCGTACCAATGCTACTGCTTGCGCGGAGCTAGTGGGTTTGAAGCCGAATGGGTGTGCGACACATTCGCTCTCCGCAGGGATCCAGCGGGGTGAACCATCGTCTTCATTTACACTTTTGAAGAACAGGGCATACTGGCGTCATGAAGTCGCAATCTAACCGGTTGGAGAAGGATCTAGTTAGCGCTGCCTTTGACTTCTACGGGCACCGTCCGTGGAAGGAAATCGAATCGGACTCGCTCTTTCTGGTTCGCTTGCCTGGCGAGGAGTTTCCATTGGTCGCATCTGTAATGGGAGCTGTTGGTGATGAGTATGGATTGATTCTGGCTCGTGGCGAGTGTGCGATGAAGCAATTCGCGACGTTCATAGCCCAAGAGGAGGATCAAAGTTTTGGGGAGGTTAGCGACTTGCTCAGCATCTCCTTCGATGAATGGGGAGCGGTAAGCGAGGACTACCGACGACTTATCGAGCGAGCTGGGCAGAAGCCGCGCCGCGAGCGAATGGTGCCTGTCATTTTTCTTTCACCTCCGCACCGAGAGCCCCATCCGCCGGGGCGGGCAGACATGCGGATGCTTCTCTTGATTCTGCGTGGGCTCAACAGCGCGTTAGCTGGCGCAGCTCTTAAGCCGAAGTTCTTGGACTCTAGATCCAAGCGAATCTTTGAGGTGGAGATTGAGGGAGATGGCCGAAAGGTCAGTTGGGTCACGCGCACGGTCGACTGGCCGGAACTGGCAATTGACGTTCCGCCGTTGTTGATGCTCCCGAGGGACTTGAAGGGTTTTCCGACCTTACAAGAACGCTGGCTCTTGGCTCGCCTCCCACTTCCGAGTCGAATAGAGGGCGACGATCGACTTCCGTATGTGCTTTTGCTCGCTACGGAAGGGGGTCCAATCCATGGAACAGAAATTTCAATGGGTGCCGATCTCTCTAAGGCCGCCGAACTCGTGGCCGCATCAGTTCGAGGAAAAGGATCTGCCAAGCCGCAACCGGGTCTTCCAAAAGCGATTCTCTTCGACGATCACTTTTTGCACGCTGCGCTTTCTCCTGCCCTCGCCGGTCTCGGTATCAGTACAACAGTTGATCCTGAGTCCGAAGTCATGCGGGACTTTTTGGATGCAATGAACAAAATGCTGCCCGATCTAGAGTTTGAACCGGAGCCTGGTTCGTTGGAAGCTTGGAAAGCTGCAGAGCTGGAGACTGCTCAACTACTAACTACCGAGATCACCAAAAAAAATCTCCTCGCTCCCCGGGCATACAAACGCTACTTCGGCGATGTCGAATATGGAGAAGATGTGCTGTTGAAGTTCGAGCACTTCGCCCCCAAAGGTGCTTTTATCGAATGGTTCGCAGCCGACTATCGGGCTACGGTTCGCTCCAAAACGCTGATTGAGAAAATCTTGGCTAAGAAGAGCCTATCTCCAGAAACCCAGACTCTCCTGGAAGCGCGCCAAACCGCTCGTAGTTCGGTCTACCGCGTCGACACCTGTGAACCGGGATTGTCACTTGAAGTGGAGGACATCTTTGATGGCGAACGTTTCACCGTCATGGATAGAGCACTCTCCAACTGCGAATTGGAAGACTGCTTTCTCCCCTTGCGCTTAATGAATGTTGGGGAATGGATTTTTCCACTCATTGCTGGCCCCCCGATGACAGCCTATCAAGTTCAGTCGATGCTCGGTTCCGTCGTGAATCCCGGTACCATTCTTAATCGCACAATCATCGAAGGCGAGCCCCAAATTTTGGGATACCTATGGTCCGTGCTTCTTCATTGGCATCCGCCTCGCATAACGAACACGGATGGTGATGAACTAGAGAACCAAAGTGCGTGCTTCCGCGTGATCAACATGAAGAAGCTACTCAGCTTCCTCAACAAGCACCCCGAAATTGAATACGACGAGCTGGAATGTACGTGGATATGGTTTGCGGAAGTTGGTCCTGAAGGAGTTGGTCAACGAACCTTACTCGGGCACTTAACGCTCATCGATGAGACCTTGTTGTTGGAGGTGAACTCCGCTAATCGTCTCGACCGAGCACGTTCTTGGCTTGAAGCTAGCGGTCAGGCCACGTTCGATTCATTGACGAAATCGGACTTCCATTCAGACCAGCGTCCACTCGACGACCGACTTCCGTCAGAAGACGATGAGCCAACGCCCGAGATGATCGAAATGCTCAAGGACATGATGTTTAAGCACTACAAGGACTGGGTTGACCAGCCGGTACCGGCGTTGAGCAACCTCACGCCGCGCCATGCCTGCAAGAGTGCGGAAGGCCAACGCATGGTGGAACAGTTGGTGAGAACGATGCCTGCAATGCAGACGCCGAATGGGCCTGTTCCTGTTCCTCGGGATGCAATTCTGATTGAGTTGGGATTGCAAACTAAGCGGTGATGGAAGTAGCTCAGCGAAGCTCGCTTTAAGGTAACTTCGCGGCTCCGAACAGAGTGATCCTCTACAACGCTACCCTCCGCGATCGCGAATACCCGACGTCGTTCAGATCGGCGTGTTCTTACCCTCGATTTGGGATGACAGCACAGCTTCTTTGCGAATGTACATGTAGAGGAACAGGCTCGTGTCTGGCAGAAGGCTTGACACACTGTCCGAACGGCGCACGTCGCTTGGTCACTGCGCCTATGCGCGGCGGCGATCAACCCCAGCGCAGTTCGGAAAGTTTGGTCCCCGCCGGCAACGACAAGCAGCTTTTTGACTTTCTACTTCACTTGAAAGCAGACTTGGCCAGGCAGTACACCGCCGAGGCTGCAGCTCGGGAACTCGGCATGAGTCAGCGAACTTTTCACCGCAAGTTTAATGTGCACACGGGGGAGAGTTACGGGCAGTGAGTTTCGAAGCAACGCTTGGAGCGCGCTAAAAACTTGCTGCGTGAAACGGATCTAAACATTGAGCAAATCACAGAAGCTTGTGGCTTCGCCTCCAGCGGCTCCCTTCGACGCCTCTTTCGCGAGCACACTGACGGAAGTCCGAGGGAGTACCGCAAGAGGCACTCGCATGGAACGCGAGTGTAGCCTCAGCGAAAGTGACGGGAAGATGGGCCCAGGTCGTTCAAGGGGACCTTTCTTCAGCGTTGCTGCGAAGAGCGCACGAAAGGACGTCAAGCATCTCGACTTGGCCCTGCCCGACGACCTCGCCCAACTTGTATAGCTCTACACAAGTTGGACCGACTGCGCGCGATTCTTCCGTTCGTTGCTCGCTCGTTAAAAAGGCAGCTTCGATTGAAGGGATCGTTGCCTTCGTTACGTCAGACTAAGTGGCTCGATGTTCCAGAACGATTGGATTGGTGAAAGCGACGACGGTTGGCATGTTCAATCCGTGCCCAACTTGGGGGCGGCGGCCCCGTATCGCGACTTTCCTCCTCAGTCGTTCCATTGAGCAGCATCGCACGCAAAGTCCCTGAGCCGTTCCGTCCATGAAACAACTCTCCTTGCTTGTCGCCATCTTGGCGCTCTCCGCTCACGCTCTTCACGCACAGACGCAAACGATTGGGAGAGCGGACCCGGCACTCGTCGCCGATAAAATCGAGGAGTACTTGCAGGCGCATCACGACCTCGGTCAGTTCGGTGGGACAGCGCTTGTGGCGGAAGAAGGTAAGGTTGTTTACGAGGGAGCGTTCGGATTGGCGAATGCAGATTGGGGGATCTCGAACAATGTCGACACGAAGTATCGATTGGCTTCGGTCACGAAACAGTTCACGGCAATGCTCGTACTCCAACTCGTTGATGAAGGTCAGATCGATCTTGATTCCGCCATCACCGAGTACCTTCCGAGCTATCCGGCCGAGAGCGGCGACAAGGTGACGATTCACCATCTGCTTAACCACACGTCCGGAATTCCCAGTTACACGGACCGTCCTGGCTACTTCTCGGTTGACGTTCTCAAGGACATTCCGGTCGAGGATTTCGTCGCGCAATTCTGTAGCGAGCCCCTCGACTTCGAGCCCGGAACCGCATTTTACTACAACAACTCCGGCTACTACTTGCTCGGCGCGATCGTGGAAGCGGTCACGGGCAAAACTTACCGCGCAGTTCTCCGTTCCCGGATCTTCGATCCTCTAGCCCGGATTATTCATGAACCGCGAGGCAAAACGCCTCGAATTGGTTCCTGCTGGCACTTTGCAGATACTTGCCCCCGCAGACGACCTTGTAAGGTCGTCGAGGAC
>JBLINP010000143.1:0-11118 GCA_047639415.1 Planctomycetota bacterium
CAGGAACCAATAGACCGGCAGTGCCGGTCGTTCGTGGTGTTTGGACCGCGTGTTCATGAATAATTCGGGCTAGCTGTCCGGCAAACAAATGCTTTGTGCTTCGGAGTGCTAGCTCGACTGTGAATATGTGAGTCACTCGCTATGCTCATCGCACTGGGGCCGCCCCTCCACAAAATGAGCAAGCAAGAATCGTTGATCTACCTGGACAACGCCGCGACGACGCCGGTGGCGGCAGAAGTGCGCGAGCGCATGATTCCGTGGCTAGCTGGCGATTGGGGTAATCCCTCATCGCGCCACTCCCTCGGCGTCAAGGCGCGCAGCGCAATCGATCGTGCGCGCGGACAAGTCGCGCATGCGCTGGGCGTTCAACCGGGTCGCGTCGTCTTCACATCGGGCGGAACCGAGGCCAACAACATGGCCGTCCTCGGTGCGGCACGAGCGCGTAAGCACTCGGGACAACACGTTTTGGTCGGACCGGCTGAACATCCTGCTGTTCGCGATCCCGCGCTGGCACTTATTGATGAAGGCTTCACTGTCGAAGTCGGCGAGCTTGCGAGCGACGGCAGCTTTGACATAGAAGCGTTTCTCAGCAAAGTCCGCCCCGACACGGTCTTGGTCGCGTTGATGCTCGCCAGTAACGAACACGGCGCCATTTATCCCGTGTCGCGAGTGGCCGCTGGTGTACGACGCATCGCACCAAACGCTCACATCCATTGCGATGCCGTTCAAGCGCTCGGCAAACTTGAAGTCGACGTCATCGAACTCGGCGTCGATACGGTTTCCATTTCGGCACACAAGATTCACGGCCCAAAAGGCACCGGTGCGTTGGTATTTGCGGGCGAGTCGAAGCTACGTCCGCTCGTGTTCGGAGGCGGCCAAGAAGGCGCCGTTCGATCGGGAACCGAGAACGTGGCCGGCATCATCGGGTTCGGCGAGGCCGTCTACCTTGCGGATCGCGTACTCGAGTCGACGCACACACACCTGCTCGCCTTGAAACGGCGATTAGCGGCCGGACTGGAGCAAATTGGAGGCATGCGGGTTTTGAAACCCGGTGGAGACGCGAACAGTCTCGGGTCAATTGCTGCCGTTTTGGTGAGCGGACCACCAGCCGAAGTTTTCTTGCACCACCTCGAAGAACGAGGAGTGCTAGTGAGCGTCGGTAGTGCGTGCCAAGCGCACAAGAATGAGGCCAGCCCAGCACTTTTAGCTTTAGGACTTTCGGCCGACGAAGCGCGGCAAGTTTTACGGTTCTCCTTCTCACGTGAAAGCACGGAAGCTGAGATTGATCGCGCACTCTCCGTTCTGAGTGAACTCGCGACGGAACTAGCACCGCTTGCTTAGGCGGTTCGGAAAACAATTACGATGACCACTGAATCGAATCCGGGCTTGGTGCTCGTGCGTTACGGAGAACTTGCAACCAAAGGCAAGAATCGCTTCGAGTTTGAAAACGCACTGCAACGCAATATCACGAAGGCGGCGAACGAAATCGCTCCCTGTAAAGTGACTCGCATGCGCGGACGCATGATGGTGCACCCCGAACGCCGCATGGAGCGGGTTGCGCGACGTTTGCAAGACGTGTTCGGCATCGTGTCGGTCTCGCCTGCTTATGCCGCGGAACGCAACCTGGAGGCGATCGTCGCTGTCGCCGACCGCGAACTCAAACGCGTCCTTGCGAATCATACCGGCACCGAGCCGATACGCTTTCGAATTGCTTCGCGTCGAGCGGACAAGCGCTTTCACTTGTCGTCGCAGGACCTCAATCTCCAAGTTGCCGATCGCATTCTTCCGCAGCATGAGGACCGCATCACGATCGACCTCAAGAATCCCGAACTCAAGCTGGGCATCGAAGTGCGCACCAATGCCGCTTACATCTTTGCCGAGCGCCTGCCCGGCAATGGAGGCCTTCCGGTCGGCACTTTGGGGCGCGGCATCTGTCTCTTATCCGGCGGTATCGATTCGCCCGTCGCCGCTTGGATGATGATGAAACGCGGATGTCGCGTAATCTACGTTTCCTTCCATTCTGCGCCATTCATTGGCGATTCCAGTAAACGCAAGATCGAGCAACTCGTGGGTAGCCTCGCCCGCTATCAACCAAAAAGTCGCTTGTACAGCATCCCATTCACCGACATTCAAATGGCCATTCGGGACAATGCGCCCGAGAGTTATCGAACGGTGCTCTATCGTCGGCAAATGCAGAAAATCGCTGCGCGCGTCGCTCGCTGGGAAAAGGCGGGCTGCTTGATTACCGGTGAAAGCCTGGGGCAAGTCGCGAGTCAAACGATGGAAAATCTGACTTGCATTGGCGCGGCCACCGCGACGCCCGTGATGCAGCCGCTGATCGGATTCGACAAACAGGAAACCATCGACTTAGCCCACAGAATCGGCACCTATGAATTGTCGATTATTCCGGAGCCCGATTGCTGCACGGTGTTCATGCCCAGTCGTCCGATTATTCGCGGCAAGCTCGCAGAGTGCGAGGCGGCGGAAGAAGGTTACGGATTGAGCGAATTGCTCGACAATGCGCTCGCTGGCGCCGAACGCATCGACATCGGAACTTGAGCTGACGGCCCACCAAGCCGTCCTTCACTCGATTCCGTTCATGCTCACACGTAAAACCGTCTCGTTTGGCTGACGCTGCACCGACACACCGGCCTCGAATTCCGCCAGAGTCGATCGAACCAGCTCGACGGCTGCTTCTGCCTCGCGAATGCAGTTCGCCGGAAGCCCCACCTCGATCGCCGTTCCGGTCTCACTGTAGCCAATCGAAAGTCTGACCGTCTCGAGTTTGGGTTGCGTCTCGAAGTTGAAGTTATCCGGATCCGAAGGGAGCAACGGACAACAGGCGAGCACAACCAGCACTTGCATCAACCGGCGCCTGTCTATTTTGACCGGATAGGTCAGTTCAGCGGATTCACATTCGAATCTGGTCCCCGTAACTTCGAAAATCGGAGTCAGTAACCCCGCAGCATCAGCATAAGCGTTGCCAGCATCTTCGACTCCGATTTCAAGACTCGTCGAAAGCGCAAAGAAGCTAAGTCGTGTGAGTTGCTTGGCCACCCTTCGGGAGTGATCGAACACCAATTGCAAACTGTCCACTGAATTGACCTTGCCCGAACTGTGCATGGTCAATTCAGCCATACCCGAAATCACGGCAACGGAATTGTTCAGTTTGTGGCACGCGTCCGGAACGAGCAGAGTCAAAACTCGTGCCCTCATTTGGTCGAAGCTCTCTAGCCGGGTGCTCATAGTTGCTCTTCGTGCTTCGTCAAACAGATCAAACCCTGGACTCAGAGACTGGAACACAACAGCGCCAGGCGCTGTACCCGGAATTTTACCCAATTCAACACGCCCCACACATTCACTCTTCAGCCCAGCGCCTCACCTCCGCAAATTTTACCGCAATCGCTTGGCCCTGCGACGCTGACCCGGTGCTCTTCGATTGCTACCGTGCGCACCCATGAATCGGACCACGTCCCTCTTTCTGGCAATTGGCATTCTGCTTGCGCACGCCTTAGCCGTGCATCAAACAGAAACCGGTGGCTTTGCTGGCGCGCTTGACGAAGCCCACGTCGCCTTTCGAATCGGACGACAGTTGTTCCGTGATGGAGTTGCGTCATGGAATACCGGCAGCCCTGGCTTTGATGCGTACCCGTCACTGCTTTGGATTCTGGTTGCCTGGATTCCCGAGCGACTTTACCGCGACCCCATTCGGTTTTGCCAAATCGTCGGCCTGCTCTCCGCTCTCGCAACCGCCATTGTCGTCTCGAGGTTCAGCCGCGATCGTTTGGCCGGGATCATCGCGCCTTTTCTGCTCGTATTCAGTGGCGCATTCGTCACGGCCGCAACTTCGGGTACGGAAGCCACCGCACTGGCGCTCCTCATCACATTGAGTTTTCTCTGCTCCGAACGCCGGCGGCCGCGCTTACTTGCGCTCAGCCTCGTCCTAACCGTTCTCGCAAGCCCACAGGGCGGACTCATCGTCATCGCCCTCGTCATAGTCGGCTGGTTGCGCGATCGTCTCTCATCAGAGCCTGCCACCCCTTCGATGAGATTCGTCGCCGCTCCCGCCGTCGTGATGACGATCTTGATCGCCTCGATGCGCCATTCCATGACCGGCCAATGGTTTTCGCCCACGGTCATCGACTTAGCGACCTATGACAGCGCGCGAGTCTCACTTGGAATCAGCTACCTCAGCGACTTCCTACTCAAGAGTGGCAGCGCTTTCCTGATCGTCTTCCCGCTCATCGCGTTGGCTCTTGGAAAGTTGAGCGGCACGGCCATTCGCGGGTTGGCGCTCGTTTTGTTCTGGATAGCCATGGTCGTGTGGACCGGCGGAAACGGATTGCCGTTCTGGGTCGCGATCGCGCCAATCCTGCCGATCATGTTCGTCACGATCCAAGAAGGCATGACGGCTGGCATCGACAATCGCCATGTTTTCGTTCCCACGACAACTTGGGCCACCTTCGTCCTGGCTCTGATCATGTGTTGCATGGTTAGCAAAAAGCCCGGCAATATCGGTTCGATCGCCCTCGCCGAAACGCATTTCAGCGCGCTTAAAGCCTCGCCCGCTATTAGCTCCGCTTACCAACCCATTCACGGTCGTGAATCCGCGCGAGTGGCCCTGCGCAAGAGCGCCCGCTTGCGCGACATTGGTGCCTTCTTACGCAAGGAACTAAGGCACGATCAAACCGTGCTAACGCCGTGGCCGGGCGCGCTTGGTTATCACTCCCGTCGTCTGGTCCTCGATTTACTCGGGCGAACCACCTTGCTGCCCGGGCACGACCGATTGAACTCATGGTCGGGCGACACGAAAGTCGATTTAGTTGCTCAAATCAAAGAGCATCCGGACAATCTGTTACTCAACATCAAGCCGTTGGACCAGCTTCCGCCTCCTAATGAGATGATTGCGGCTTGGCTAACGGCCTGGGACGTCGAAGGCAATTCGGTCGAGCGACGAGCGGAATTGGTCGCCGAGCTTTCGAACTACAGATTGGTAACGATTCCGATCAAGTACCAAGACGGTGATCCTATTTTGGGTCAGCTGGCACCGTTCTTCCTACTTCGAAGCCAAGACACCGCTATTGACCCCGCGCTAGAAATCGAAGCCTCGCGCAACGGAGAATTTCGTGTTCTCGCGCGTCACCAAGGGCACGATTTGCTCGCCGACCTTCAAGTTTACGTGGTCGACCGCGCTGGCAAAAATTGGTACGTGAAACCAACCGGCGGTTTTTCAGAATCAGCCCAAACGCTTACACGTCCGGGCTTGTTGTTGTTCCGAACGACGAGTCGCTCGCTCCAGTTGATCAATTTCAAAGTGCCCACAGCAATCGACGCGGTTCGCGTCGTCGCCATGCTGAGAAACCCGGGTGCACCGCGAGAATTTGTCTTCTCGAATGTTGGAGAACCTGTGGAAATCGAGATCGTCGACTAAATCCGCGTCCAAACGGAGCGGACGATCAATGCAGATCGTACTTATGGAGTTTGCGGTAGAGCGTGCTCTTGCCGACCTTCAACATCTCAGCCGCTTTCAGTCGATCACCTTTCGACCTGACTAGAGCGAGTGTCAGAGCCCACTTCTCGAAGAAGTCAAAACTGACCAAATCTTCGCCGTCGGCACTTTCGGGTAGGGTCGACATGACCTCGTCGAGAATACCGTGCGACTCACTATTCGGCGTCGCGCCTTGGCTCTGGTGGTGCGTTCCTGGAACCGGTGCATCGGGACGCTGTGTGGGCGTAAATTCTCCGCGTTCGAGAATTCGAGCGTGAAGGTCCGGCAGCGGCGCGGCCAACATACTGACCTCGATAATCCGGTCGCCATTCGTTCGAGCGCAGGCTCTCGATATAACGTTATTGAGCTCGGCCAAGTTACCGGGCCAGTCGTAGCTCTCCAGCGCCAACCACGCATCCTCGGAGAAGTTGATCGCTCCACCACCAAGTCCGTATTGGTCGAGGAAGCTGCGCGCGAGTAGCGCGATATCGCCGGAGCGCTCACGCAATGCTGACAACTCATAGTGCTCGGTGAAATAGGCACGCAGTGCCGGCAGGAAACTGTCCGCATCTCCGCGGCCCAAGTTTGATGCAATCAATCGAACGTGAAAGCTCTGGGTCACCCCGGACTGCGGATCGACAAGCTCCCCCTTTTTCAAGGTGTCCACCAAGCGCTGCTGCAACTCCGTACTCATCTTCTCCACGCCTTCGAGGAAGAGCGTGCCGCCGGATGCCTGGAGTAATAGCGAAGCGTGTTCCTCATCGCCGAACAGTTCGGCTCCAAGTCGACCTCGCCCCACAGCTTCGAAGCAAACTGGAATAAACGCGCCCGTTCGATCGCTTGAATAGTGAAGCACGCGCGCGAGATGTCGCTTGCCTGTTCCTTCTTCACCAGTAACCAAAATCGAGCAATCGTGGTTCGCCAACAAACTCGTGCGTTCCCGCAAGCTTGAAATCACGGGGCAATTGCCAACCAATCGGTTGGCTCGATATTCCCGGCGTGCGAGTTCGTGTAGATCGGCGCATTCTTCCAATTTGACGCCATTGGCGGCAATTTGAAGCAAATCGGCTTCGAGCGCTTGGCGACGCACATCGTGCAGTAAGACCGCTCGCAAATCACTACGAGCGCCAACCACCGTGGGAACCAAAGGCATCACACTGGCAACCAGTTTCAACTCGGGGCGCGAACCACGCGCGGCAATCGTAAATCGAAAGCCTGTTCGGGCGACGGCCGAGGCGTTGCGAACAAAGGCTTCCAAACGCGTTCCGGGAGCTAGGTTGCCCAGATTTCTTCCTTCGATGCGCTTTGCGAAAATTTCGCGCGCACCGCGATCTGCGTAATCAACGATTCCTTCGGGATCGACCAACAAGATGCCCGCAGGGATGTCCGAATTCGTTCCCGAAAACTCGACGCCATTGGAAGTGCGTGCGATTTGATCTTCGAGTAGAGCTTTGTCCTCCAACGCTTTTTGAAGGTGGTCATTGCGTTGATGCAACATGGCCATCTGCGCCGACAGTTCGTCGCCGAGCGATTTGATTCGCAACATCGCGCGAATCACATCGTCCACCAACGACATATCATCCTTCACCATGAACGACTCGCAGCCCGCCTCATAGCCGCGATGCAAATCTGCCGAACTACGCACTTTGCCGCTAAGCAAAACTACGGGGACGGCGCGCGTCTCCGGATCGCGCTTCATTCGTCGGCATACTTCGATTCCGTCGACGCCACTCCCCAAGTGCATATCCACAAGGTAGAGGTCGAAGGAACTGGTCTTCGCTTCCGCGATGCCTTGCGCTCCGGTCTCCTTAACAGTTACGTCGTGACCAAGATCACGCAATCTAGCGCGAAGCAATTGCTGGGCACCTAACTCATCCTCGATTACTAAGATTCGACTCACTTTAACCCCCTCAAAGTGAAACCCAAAAAGATGTCCAATCGTTCGGCGAGGTCGAGCATCTCATGCTGCTCGACCTCGGCGTGATTCGACCGTGAAAACAAAATTTCAAAGACCAAGGTGCTTCACTAACAACCCGCGAATCGAACTCTTTCGATTCGACAAACGTGTCTTCTGATTGCCAGCAGACGGTTGTTGTCATTGAATACCCTCAGGCAGAGATCCCAAACGTGAGGATTGAATCTATGGGAAAACGCGCAATTCCGAAAGGAGAGGATTGGGAGGAAGCACTCCGAGGGCTATCCCCGGCGCTCAGCGCGCTGGAGGCGGCCGAAGAAATTCGCCGCAGCCTACCCCCCGATCAGGCGCGCAAAGCTTTGGAGCAGCGCGACCTTCGACGGCGAGCGGTCGGACGATTGGCGAACGCTCCTAATTTGATCTTAACCCGCAAGGGCCTCGAACAAGCCACTAGGGAACGCGTTGCGAGGGAACGTGCATCTCGAATTTCAAATCGCATGCCGGATGCGCTCGTGTTTGACGCGACCTCGGGAATCGGCTCCGACAGCCTTGCACTGGCAAAAAGCGGATTGCGATTTTTGGTCGCTGACCTCGATCCAGAACACGCCCGGTGCGTGCGCGAAAATTTGATTCGATCCGAGTTGCCCGCGCACGTCGTCATCGCCAATGCCAACCATCCCCCCGTCAAAGCCGATGTCATCGTCATCGACCCGGATCGCCGAGACGGATCCAAACGCCTTTCCGATCCAGAAAAGTGGTCACCATCTCTGTCGACTTGTCTGCGACTTGCGGACACCGTGATAGGCGCGTGCATCAAACTTGCACCAGCGCTCGATCTTGAACGCATCCCCGCCTTGCCAGAATCGCTTCCACATTCCTGGCAATGGACGAGCGCCGACGGCGAGCTTGTGGAGGTCACTCTCTGGACGGGCGAGTTAGCGGATGCCAACGGAGAGCGACGAATACTGTGCCTAAACAACACTTTCGAGCCTTTCCATTACACGGGCACTCTCGAACCAGACTTTCACATGAGCAGCACGGATGCGCAGGATGTGGACTGGATTTCGGAGCCCGACCCAGCGTTGATCCGCTCCGGATTACTCACTCATTTCGCACACGCATCCGGACTTGCTCCAATCGGACCTTCGATCGCTTATCTGGGTTCGAAAACGAGGCCAACGAGCAGCCCGCTGATAAAAACTTGGCGAGTTGTCGACAGCAGCACTACCGACAGGAAACGCGTTCGGGCCATGCTGCGGGAGCACGATATTGGAAACCTCGTCGTCAAGAAGCGCGGCTACCCCAAGACGGCAGCCGAACTCGTCCGCGAGTTTCGTGGGAAAGGCTCGTCGACAGGGACCCTCATCGTGACCAGGCTCGAAAAAGGCCATCGCGCTTACCTCGTGACGTCCAGCTAGCCCGGATTATTCATGAACCGCGAGGCAAAACGCCTCGAATTGGTTCCTGCTGGCACTTTGCAGATACTTGCTCCCGCAGACGACCTTGTAAGGTCGTCGAGGACGCCAGTATCTGCAAAGTGCCAGCAGGAACCAATAGACCGGCAGTGCCGGTCGTTCGTGGTGTTTGGTCCGCGTGTTCATGAATAATTCGGGCTAGAGGTCTTGTCCCTAGCCAAATAACACCCACCGAACTGACTGGGTTCGATGTGGATGGACCGATCCAACCCTAGCTGTGGCTAGGACTTGGGATCGAACTTTCGGTTCAAGGGCCTGAGCCATCGGCAGATCGTTTGAAGCTTGCGCAGCCAAATAACTTCGGTCACCGGCATCAACAGCCAAGCCAGGCAGTCCGGAAAGTTGCAAACTTTCTCTTGGTCACGAACCGCCCCAAATACGGTCATACGCGACGATAGGGCGGCTAACGTTCCCTTTAAGGCCGCTTTTAGGCGGTAAAAAGAGTGGTAGGCGATGAGGGATTCGAACCCCCGACTTCTTCCGTGTAAAGGAAGCACTCTAGCCAGCTGAGTTAATCGCCCTTCCGGATGGAGAGAAGTTCTCCCCGCTTCGGGCGGACAAGGTATCCTCCCGAGCGCTTCGGCTCCACCCCAAGGCGATAGATGCCGAAAGAAGATTGCGGCAACTATCCCCGAGGCGTGATTTCGAAGGCCTTGGACGATGGCGATAGCCCGATCGAGCCGTCCTAGTAATTACAACTGATGAGCGCCCCCGCCTCGCCGGCGGACGCTCGCCCCCCAGAATCCCCCAGAAGACCTCAATTTCATGCGTATCGCCATCGTAGGCACCGGTTACGTCGGACTTGTCGCAGGCACCTGCTTCGCAGAGAGCGGCAACGACGTCACTTGCATCGACATCGACGAAAACAAGATCAAAAACCTCAAAGACGGCATCGTCCCGATCTACGAGCCAGGTCTTGAGGAACTACTCAAACGCAACGTACGCGACGGCCGCCTTCACTTTACGGCGGACATAGCGACGGCCGTTCCCACCGCTCAGGTGGTTTTCATAGCCGTGGGAACTCCCCCCGGCGAAGACGGCAGTGCCGACCTCAAATACGTGCTAGCTGCTGCTCGCTCTGTCGGCGAGAACATGAAGGAGTACACCGTCGTGGTGGACAAGTCGACGGTGCCCGTGGGTACCGCCGCGAAAGTTCAGGACGCTATCAAGGCCGTCACCGACATCGAGTTCGATGTGGTCTCGAATCCGGAGTTCCTCAAAGAGGGCGCGGCTATCGACGACTTCCTTAAACCCGATCGCGTGGTAATCGGCTCCTCTAGCCAACGCGCAGCGGACAAGATGGACGAGCTGTACGGCCCGTTCGTGCGCACCGGCAATCCGATCATCCATATGGACGTGCCGTCGGCTGAGCTCACCAAGTACGCGGCCAACGCCATGCTGGCCACGCGCATCTCCTTCATGAATGAGATCGCGAACATTTGTACGCGAGTGGGCGCGAAGATCGACATGGTCCGCAAGGGCATCGGTTCGGACGCGCGCATTGGATCACGCTTTTTGTTCGCTGGTCTTGGCTATGGGGGCTCTTGCTTCCCCAAAGACGTCAAGGCGATCATGAAGACGTCGGAGGACAGCGGCTACGAGTTCAAAATGTTGAAAGCCGTAGAGGACGTCAACGAGAGCCAGAAACGCCTACTTTTCGAAATGGTCAGTGAGCACTTCAATGGCGATTTGAAGGGCAAGCACTTCGCGGTTTGGGGTTTGGCGTTCAAGCCCAACACCGATGACATGCGCGAAGCACCGGCCGTTGTCGTGATCGAAGCTTTGTTGGCCGCTGGAGCCACGATCTCCGCCTTCGACCCCGAAGCCATTGAAGAATCGCGGAAGCATCACCTCGGCGACAGAGTCAATTACACCGAAGGCCCTTTGGCTGCCCTTGAAGACGCTGACGCGTTGATCTTGATCACAGAGTGGAACGAATTCCGTCGTCCGGATTTCGAAGCACTCAAGAACTCACTCAAAACTCCCGTGATCTTCGACGGTCGCAACATCTACCCGCGCAAAACGCTCGAGGATTTGGGCTTCACGTACTACGGCATCGGCACCTGATCGACCGCTGAATCCAATTCAAGAGGCCTCTCTACGTTCGCGTAGAGAGGCCTCTTGCGTTGTGGCGTCACTGTGGCAACTCTGCGGCGATTCGTGGATTGAATTGCTGGCTAGCCCGAATTATTCATGAACACGCGGACCAAACACCACGAACGACCGGCACTGCCGGTCGT
>JBLINP010000144.1:0-11114 GCA_047639415.1 Planctomycetota bacterium
TCCTCGACGACCTTACAAGGTCGTCTGCGGGGGCAAGTATCTGCAAAGTGCCAGCAGGAACCAATTCGAGGCGTTTTGCCTCGCGGTTCATGAATAATCCGGGCTAGGTGGGGGTCTTGAGGATCGATTGGCCCGCGCTCGAAGTGCCCTTGATCGAGGTTGCATTCCGAAAGGAGCGAGCTAATCCGCGTAGTGCGCGTAGGTCTGGCTGCTTAGCTTTTCGGCGACTGCTTTTAGAATCTCGTCGGGCGCGTTTTTGAAGGTCGGCCACTCGGACGTGCCTTGCGGTGAACGCAATTCGGACCAGCGATTTTCGTCGTAAGCGATGAGTGCTTCTTTCATCAACACGCCAGCGAGCACGAGAGTCTCGTAACACAGGTCGGCGTACGTCATGCCGCGCAGCACTTTGACTTCGCGACGCAGTAGCAAGTCACCTGTGTCGATGCCGTTGTCGCAAAAATGCGTTGAGGAACCGACGGGGATGTCGTGGTATACGGACCAAGCGGGGGAGGCGGAACCGCGACAGTCGGGGAGTAGGCCGGGGTGACTGTTGATGACGCCGGAAGTCGGGTAGTCCAGAACCTCGCCGCGAATTATGCGCGTGCCGCCCAATACGATTAGGTCCAAGTCGTAGCTACCGAGTTCCGCCATCAGTGCGTCATTGCTATGAACCGGAACCGTGCGAAGCGGAATATCGTGTTGTTCGGATTGCTCTGCGATCGAAGGAGCGAGTGGATGTCCGGCGATGCGCTCCAAAAACTTGCCTCGCTCGGTCTCCGCGATGTCGGAGGCTTCGTGAATAATCGTCTTCGGAACAAAGCCCGCGCTGAGCAATTGGCGTAGCATTTCGCAGGCGTAGGGATGCTCTTCGAGCGCGAGGAAGGCGAACTTGGGCTTGGTCATCTTGCGCCCGTCATAACGAACGGCGCGATTGCCAGCCAGTGTTAAAGCGCAGCGTTGTAGCGTTCGCGATAAGAGTCGAGCATCGGGGCATAGCTGAATAGCTCTTCCACCCTTTGACGATTGCCCACGCCCAGTTGAGATCGCAGGTCTTTGTCTGCGAGCAACTGTTCCATCGCTTTGGCCAACGTTCTGATCGTCGCGTCGTCGCCGTGGACGTTCTTGAGCGGTACGACGAAAGGCGATTGCGCGTCGGGCATCATGCTCATCACATCGCCCACATCGGTTGAAACCACGGGCAATTGAGCAGCCATGGCTTCCAGTAAAGCGATGGGCATCTGCTCGGTGTCCGAACTGATCGCAAACATATCCATCGCGGCGTAGGCCGGTGCCAGGTCTGTGTGATGGCCCGCGAGTACCACGCGCTCACGAATGCTGTCTTGATTCGCCAGCTTCTCAAGTTGCTCGCGTTCGGTGCCATCGCCGAGCAGCAAGAGGTAGGGCGTGCAGCTATCGGTTACTTTCAGTTTCCCGAAGCTCTCAATCAAACGCGCGTAGTTCTTCTCGCGACGCAAGTGACCGACTCCGCCAATCACGACCGCGGTCGGATCGTCGGTCGGCAGTCCGAAGGATTCACGCGCGGCGATGCGCTCGGCTTGTTCAGGTACCTTCGGAACATGAATGCCGTTCGGAATCCAATGAACGAGCTTTTTGGGCAAGCGCCAAATGTCTGTGGCGATGTTTTCGAGCGTGTGCGAAGGCACGACGAGCCCGCGCGCTCCGCGCAACAACAATCGACGCGTCCAGACGCGACGCGGTTTAAACCCACCAGCTTCGTCGGGCAAAAAACCGTCTTCGTGATGCAGCACCGGCAAGCGCATCGAACGTGCGGCCATCACCGCTTCAATCGCGCCCCAGTTGTAGGTACAGATGAGATCGGGCTGAACGCGTTTGTAGAGCGCGCGCAGAAATTGAACCATGGCCAGCGTTCCACTGGCGGCAGGCTGCGGCTCGATATCAATGGGGAAGCCGTCGGGCAATAGATTGCGCGCGTCGGTAGCGCCGTCCATCGGCACGACCACGTGGCGAAACTCGTCGCCAAAGGCCGCCATCAATCCGACCGTACGAACCTGCGGACCGCCAGGTGCGAAGGTGGAAAAGATATGGAGGAGCTTTGGCGCTGGGCTCGACATGCGGGCAGCCTAGGCGACTCGCGGAACAGTTTCCACGAGTAGAAAAACGCGGGTGAAGTGCATTGCTTGGGCGGCTTAGCTCTTGGCGGTTTCGGTGCGGACAGTGGCGGCAGCGGACGGTTGAGCGTCAGAGCTTTCGTTCGCTGAGTTCGCGCTGGAGCCCGAATCTGAATCGGAGTTACGACCAAGCGCTCCGTCGAGGAAGGCTTCGCGCTCTTCGACCGGATTCCAACCCAGGAACTCACGCGCGGCGCGTGCGCTGAACTGCGGAACCAAGGCTCGACTCTTTAGATCGCGCCAAGAGGGGAATTCAGCGTCTTTGCGACCGCCGACCTTCTTCACGATCCACTTGCCGATTTCCATGATCTGACTGCGTCCCATCGGACGTGCATGGAAATGCAAGTCGCGCTTCGTGTAGGCGCGCATCTCGGCGACCATTTCACGTGCCGAAAGCGGCGCGCGCACACACAGGTTGAAGTTGCGTCCATGAATGTCGTCGCCTTCGTGAACGACCATGCTGGTCAAAGCGTCGGCCACGTCGTCGGCCAGCACGAGCGGAAGCGGATGCTCGCCAACTCCCCAACCCACGCAATGATTGTCGCGTACCCACAAACCGAGCCCCGAATGTTGAAGAGGCGTGTCGGGACCGAGCACGACGCCCGGTCGCGCGATTACGAGCTTCAGTCCTTTGGTCTTAGCGAGCTCTTCGAGCGCATGCTCCGCCGCAATTTTGCCACGCGCGTATAGCGGACGCTTGGCCGGCTGCGGGTCGGGCTTGACGGTGTCTTCGATGAGATCCGTACCACAGTCGTGACCGAGGTACAGCGCTGCGGTTGAACTGACAAAGATCAGTCGTGCATCTTCGGCGATGCACGCGTCGGCGACGGCGCTCGATCCACCGATCATCTGGCGTTCGAAATCTTCCCAACGCGCTCCGCCACCGGTCGCGAGTTGCAGAACGACACTGGCGCCGCGCACAGCATTCGTAATCGATGCCGCGTCATCGAGATCGCCACGTACCAAACGAATGTGACCACTCTTGGCGCCTTCAACGACGACGGGGGGCAAGCTGTGAAAACGTCGTACGACGCACGTCACATTCCTGCCCTGTGCTAGAAGCGCAGCGATCGTGCGCTTGCCGATAAAGCCGGTTCCACCGATGACGACCACTTCGCCGTCCCGCGGCTCGCCGGGTTCCGGTGCTACAAAGGCCTCCATTTTGGAGCCTTGAATGTTTGCAGCGGCCGCTTCGCACCATTCGATGACTTCAGTGGCAGCGCGCCCGTCAGCAGGCAAAGTTGCACCTTCGCGCAAGGCCTTGTGAAAGGCTTGAATCGAGCCACGCATGCCTGCAAAGAAGGAATCTTCGCGACGGCCCATGCCGAGAGTCAAGCGGAAGTAGTTAGTGAGAACCGTTCGCGCTGAGCGACGAAGTTGTTTGCCGCGACGCCAGCCTGCCAAGAAACTGTTCCAGAAGTCGAGCCACTGCGTCTTGGCTTCGCCCGCCAAGTGATCGTGAAACAAGTCCGCTTCGAGACAGCCATCACTGCCGAGAACCTCGAGTGTGTTGCGCGTAAAGGAACGACCGAAGGCCAAGTGCAATTCTGCTGTTCCATGTTCGCCGATCGCGGCAAGCTGCCAGCGCTCGTGAAAAATTTGTCCCGGATACAACTCGCGACTACTGAGCAAAGTCGTGTTGAGCGATTCGACCTTGCCGATCAACGAATGAATCTGCGAGAAGGGGTGCACGGCTTGTTCGAACACGATGTTGCGCGGTTCGCGGAACATCCAATGCGAGTAATCGCCCGCGTCGAGTTGACGCAGCGGAACCGAAAGCGTCACGCGCACGTGCTCGAGCTTTCCGATCTCACCAGCCTCAACGCGCTCTTTCAACTCAGCAAAGGCCGGATGAAAAACAGCGTTGTGATTTGCAGCGAGAGCTAAGCCCTTGGAACGCGCCAACTCATCGAGCTCTTTGGATTCCGTGCTCGTTAGCACCAAAGGCTTTTCGCAAAAGACGCCCATGTCCGCTTCGAGACACTCGCGAACCAAACGCGCGTGCAAGTCGGGCGGTACGGTCAGGTGGCAAACTTGGATGCCCAAGCCGACCAACTGATCGATCGAGGTCACGACCTTGGGAACGTTGAAGCGCTTGGCCGCCGACTCGGCGCGATGGCGCACGGGATCGCAGAGCGCCACGACTTCGACGTCCGGCGTATCCCGAAGAATTTCCAGGTGGAAGTCGGCGATGAAACCGGTGCCGACGATGGCGACGCGGGTAGGGGAACTGGAGGGGCTAACTGCAGACATTCGGCTGTGAGAGGTCGGGCGACCGAGGGCGGATGGGCGTGAGGGGGAAGAGGATAGGGCTATCGAGGGGATCGACAACGTGCCCTGGTATTAATGTCGGCTGGAAGGGGCTCGAAGATTCAACCGAAGCCGAATGCTATGGAGGAGATCCGTAGCGGATGTGGAGGACGGGCACGGCCGTTTGGCGCCGATGGGAGGCGCGCAGAGTACCTAGTTTGGGAATGCTGCGGAGCGAGGAGGTATTCCCGGGTGGAACTCCAGTTCAGCCCGAACAGAGGACGAAGGTTGGTGCATCTCCTCCTTCTCTGGGCTCGATGCCAACGCTTCGGCGTTGGCGTCGGGCCCTTTATCTTGGGGGATGTGTTAAACGGTGGAGCGCAAAAGCGGCTCGAAGATGGATCCCGGGAGCCGAGATCGGTAGGATCGGTCCTTTCCACCGCAGCCAGAAAACTCACCGGATGTGCCACTAAAATGCACGCATCCGCCCTTTAGGTCCCCTCTGGCGGCACCCGACCGAGCGCTTTGGAACGCTGCTGAGATCCGGAGTCGCGCACTCCATCCATCAGTGGATCCCGCTCAAAGTCGGAGAATCGTCGCCGGCGTGGTCCCGGGGCGAGCGGGCCCGATAGTCTCGGCACGCTTTCAATACGGCAAACCCATGGCCTGCGGATTGCCTGATATAGAGCGCTATGCCCCTAGAATTTGAAGAAGGCCTGACATTCGACGACGTCCTCCTGGTTCCACGCGAATCAGATTTGGTACCGACGGATGTCGACGTGTCCACCCAGTTTTCGCGCAACGTGCGCATCCAGATCCCGGTGTCGTCGGCGGCGATGGACACGGTGACGAATTGGAATTTGGCGGTGGCTCTCGCTCGCGAGGGTGGCATCGGCATTATCCATCGCAACTTTTCGATCGAAGATCAAAAGGCGGAAGTCGATAAGGTCAAGCGCTCGGCCAACGGAGTCATCCTCGATCCGGTGACGCTGCCGCCGAACGCTGCGATGTCGGAAGCGCGCGCAATCATGGCCGCGCAAAATATTTCCGGACTGCCGATCGTCGAGGGCGAGTCGGTTGTCGGCATTCTCACCAGGCGTGACTGTAAGTTCGAGACGGACGACAACACGCCCGTCAGTGAGGTGATGACCAGCAAGGACTTGGTCACGGCGCCGCAGGGCACTTCGCTCGACGAAGCGCGTTCGCTGCTCTACAAGCACAAGGTTGAGAAGCTCATCATCGTGTGTGAGAACAATCGTTTGTGTGGCTTGGTGACCATGAAGGACATCAACATGCTAGCTGACTTTCCGAACTCGGCCACCGATACACGCGGCAGGCTGAGAGTTGGTGCAGCGATTGGAGTTCACGATTACGAACGCGCGCAAAGTTTGGTCGAAGCGGGCGTGGACGTCTTAGTCGTCGATACGGCGCACGGGCACAGTCGCAACGTGATCGACACGGTTCGCAAGCTCAAGGAAACGATCACTGGCGTCGACATTGTCGCCGGCAATATCGCGACGGGCGAAGCGGCTGTGGCTTTGGTTGAAGCGGGCGTTGACGGGGTTAAAGTCGGCATTGGTCCGGGGTCGATTTGCACGACGCGCATCGTGGCTGGCGTCGGTGTTCCGCAATTCACCGCCGTTACAAACGTCGCAGATGCGATCCGCGGCAGCGGGATTCCGGTGATTGCCGATGGTGGCATTCGCAACTCAGGCGACGCAGCCAAAGCCTTAGCAGCGGGCGCTTCCTGCGTGATGATGGGCAGCATGTTCGCCGGTGTTGAAGAAAGCCCGGGCGAGACGATTCTGTTCAAAGGTCGTTCGTTCAAAGCCGTGCGTGGTATGGGCTCGCTGGGTGCGATGGTCAAAGGCTCGAAAGAGCGCTACGGCCAAGGCGCCGTAAAGTCAGTCGAGAAGCTAGTGCCCGAAGGCATCGAGGGCATGGTGCCGTACAAAGGCAAGCTCGGACCCTTCGTCTATCAGATGACCGGAGGCATGCGCTCCGGAATGGGCTATTGCGGAGCGAGGACCATTCCCGATTTATGGGAGCGCGCTCGTTTCGTGCGCGTGACTTCCGCTGGCGTTCGCGAAGGACATCCGCACGATGTTCGCATTACTAAAGAGGCTCCCAACTACCACCAGTTCACCGAATGAGCAATCTAACGAGAGGCGTGTTGGTCGTCGACTTGGGCACGCAGTACGCGCAATTGATCGCGCGCCGCGTAAGGCAGGCCGGTAGTTGGTGTCAGATTGCACCGCCGCGTGTGGCGCTCGAAACAGCCAAGAAAATGGATTTGGCGGGCATCATTCTGTCCGGCGGTCCGGCTTCGGTTTATGCCGACGATGCGCCGGACGTTCCGGAAGAGCTGTTGGAACTCGGCGTACCCGTGCTCGGCATTTGCTACGGCATGCAGTGGATGATGCGCACGCTCGGTGGGGACGTCGTCGCCGCGGACAAGCGCGAGTTTGGTCGCGCGTCGATCACGGTTTCGCGTTCGACCGACATCTTCAAAGCCTTCGAAGGCAACACCGATGTGTGGATGAGCCACGGGGACCAAGTCGCGAGCTTGCCCGCCGGATTCGTCGACTACGCCTCGACCAGCACCTGCGAACACGCTGCCGTTGGCAACGCTGAGAAGCGCTTCTTCGGTTTGCAATTCCACCCCGAAGTCACGCACAGTGAGCGCGGCTTTGAGTTGCTCGAAAACTTCATCCACGAAGTCTGCGGCCTCGAAGGCAACTGGCGGTCCGGCGACATCGTCGAGCGCGAGATCGAAAAAGTACACGAGATCGTCGGCGAGACAGGCGAAATCATCCTGGGCCTGTCCGGTGGAGTCGACAGTTCCGTAGCAGCCGTCATCCTGAACAAGGCCGTTGGCAAGCGCTTGCATTGCATCTTCGTCGACAACGGTCTCTTGCGGAAAGGCGAGCGCCAGGTCGTAGAAGACACCTTCGCCGAGCACTTCAACATGGATCTCACCGTCGTCGATGCCGCCGATCGCTTCCTCGAAAAGCTGGCTGGCGTTACCGACCCCGAGACGAAGCGCAAGATCATCGGCAACGAGTTCGTCGAGGTCTTCCGCGAAGAAGCCAAGCGCTTCAAGAACTCCAAGTTCCTCGGACAGGGCACGCTCTACCCCGACGTGATCGAATCGGTCGCCGTCCACGGAGGCAACACCGCCGTCATCAAGAGCCATCACAACGTCGGCGGCTTGCCCGATGACCTCGACATGGCCCTGGTCGAACCGCTGCGCGAACTCTTCAAAGACGAAGTGCGCCGCATCGGTCGTCACATGGGCCTCGACTCTGTCGTCGTCGATCGCCAACCCTTCCCCGGTCCCGGCCTTGCCGTGCGCATCCTGGGCGAAGTCACGCCCGAGCGCTGCGCCATCCTGCGCGAAGCCGACGCGATCACCACAACCGAAATCGAAGCCGCCGGCGAACAGGTCGGCCTGTGGCAATACTTCGCCGTCCTACTGCCGATCAAATCCGTCGGAGTCATGGGCGACGCGCGCACCTACGAAGACGCTTGCGCCATTCGCGTAGTGGAATCCGAAGACGGCATGACCGCCGACTGGGGCCACCTCTCGCACAAGCTCTTGCAACGCATTTCCAACCGCATCATCAACGAAGTGCGCGGCATCAACCGAGTCGTGCTCGACATCTCAAGCAAGCCGCCCGCGACGATTGAGTGGGAGTAGGATCTAGGCCAGCGCGTTTTGAAGACGCTCGAAGAGTTCTTCCACGTCCGCCGCGTCGTGATAAATCGCGAAGCCGAAGCGCAGGTTTTCGTCTCGGAAGTCGGTGAGGACGTCTTGCTTGCGGAGAGCTTCGTGCAGTTCTTTCGCCTTGGCGGTGCGAAACGTGAGGAAGTGGCCGCGATCGGTGTGGTCGATGCCGGGCGTCAATTGAGAGACGGATAGATCGGCGAAGTTGCTCTGCGTTAGGCGATCTAGGAAAAGTGCTTGCAGGCTTTGAACGTGTTTGTGAATGACGTCCGTCGTGAGGTTCAATTCATCGAGAAGATCGAAGACTGCGCTCATTCTTAGCATTGAGGTCGGATCGAAAGTGGCGCCCCAAAAACGTTGGCCGCCACTAGCGTAGTGAACGGTGTCCTTCTGCTTGGCGGAGGCGAGTGATTCGAAGCTTGCGAACCAACCGGTGTTGACGGGTCGTTCGAGGTAGCCGTCGGGGCAGTGCATGAAACAAATGCCCTCGCCACTCATCGCATACTTGTAGCCGCCAGCAAGAAAGAAGCAGCGATCTTCGACTGGACGCAAGTCGACGGGCACCGCCATGAAACTGTGGTATCCATCGAGCACGATGGGCGTGCCTTTGTCCGGGACGACGCTGGCTAGTTCCGCGAAGCGTTTGAAGATGAATCCGGAGTTGAAAAAGACCAGGCTGGCGAAAACCAAGTCGTAGTTTGGTTCGGATGCGGCGGCCAGGAAGCGCTCTTCGAAGGATTCGAAGGGCGCGGTCGGAATCGTGGTGAGCTCGACACGACCGGCTTCAATCCAGCGCGTACATTGACGGGAGAAAGTGTGGAACTCAGAGTCGGTCGCGAGAATTCGAACGGGACGATCGGTGGGAAAGCACGAGATCAAACGCACTAAGAACTCGTGCGTATTCGGTGCGAGGGCGAGCCGCTGGGGTTGCGACAGGTTGAGAGATTTTGCAATGCCACTTTGAACGCGCGGCAAAACTTCTGAGAGCAGCGGACCCCACTTTTCGTCGATGTGTTCAGCTGCAAGTTCCCAGGCCCGCATCTGTGCGTCGAACGTCACGTCCGGCCAGTAGTGATGGCTATGGGCTGCGAAGTGCAGCACCTCGCCCTGCTTGGCGAGGAACCGAGAGAAGTGCTGCTTGTAGCTATCGTTCGCTTTGGATGCAGTCATGACGTGTATCGAGAGGGCTTCGTTCCGGAGTAGGTCGCCGGAATTGTGGGCGAAGAGTAGACTCTGCGCACGCCTTTTATGATGGGCGCGCTTTTCCTCCTAACGTTCAGACCAGATGAAACCTGTTATGCGTACTCGACTCCACGTTTGCACCCTCATTACTGCCGCACTAGCCCTCACCAGCTGCCAGGCAGGTACCACGATCGTCGAGACGACCGAGGTCGCGCCGGCTGTTTACGAAATTCCGGAGGGGACTCATATCGGCGAGCCGATGGAGCCGCGCAAGCCTGTGAACTTCGCGACGGTGGACGCCAGTCCTTCGGATTACTTCGATCAAACAGTACTCGTCAAAGCCACGGTTACCGGCGTATGCGCAAGCAAAGGCTGCTGGATGCAAGTCGAAGACGAAGGCAAGACCGCCATGGTTCGCTGGGAAGCCGGTTGCGGTGGCAAGTACGCTTTTCCCCAGGACTTGATCGGCAAGGACGTGCTGGTGCAGGGCTCGTTTTATCCGAAGGTGCTTTCGGAAGAAGACGCGGCGCACATCGAAGAGGAGTCTAAGGAAGACGTTACTATCGAACGCGACGGTTATGAGTTCAACGCCTCGGCGGTGCTCTTAGTCGCTAACGAAGGTTGAGGACAAGCAGCCTGTGATAACCCTACCGATTCTGTTTGTGGCGTTGTGTTCCCAAGGTGAAGTCGAAACCAAAGCGGAACGTTGGAACAGCTTGACGATAGAAGGCGGCGGCTCGATCGAGTACGTCGTCGTCAAGCCTTTGGAATTTGATCCGAGCGTCGCTCATCCTGTGCTGATTGCGCTTCCGCCAGGGCCGCAAACGAAAGGCATGGTGGAGCGTGGTCTCGAACTTTATTTCGAAGAGGAAGCGATCGCGCGTGGTTGGGTCGTCATCTCGCCCGCCGCTCCAGAAGGCAAGTTCTTTCACAAAGGTGCGCAAACGGAATTCAACGCACTGATGGACTTGGTTGAATCGACGTTCATCATTCAAGGCGACGTCGTTCACTTGGCGGGTGTAAGCAACGGCGGTCGCAGTGCTTTTCACTTGGCGGGAAGCGCTCCGCAAAGATTCGCATCGCTTTCAGCCTTGCCCGGTGTAGCCGGCTCACACGAAGACGTAGAGCGGCTTTCGGACTTGGCGCGGATGCCGATTGGAATTTGGGCGGGGGAGTTGGATACGGATTGGGCTGCAGAAATTCGCAATACGATCACTCGACTGTCCGAGCTCGGGGCACCGGAACTGCTACTCAAATTTGTAGAAGGTGAATCTCATGTTCTCGACGGCAAGCTGCGTCACGAACTGTTTGATCGCCTCGACTATTTACAAGCGCGACAGCTTCAACGAATTGATATGACGACTTCCATCGAAACGGTTCTCGACAGCCTGCACGATGCGGCGGACAAAGCAGACGAAGAGCGCTACTTCAGCTTGTTCGCTCCGGGCGCGATTTTTATCGGCACCGACGCCACCGAGCGTTGGACCGTGGCTGAGTTTCGCGAATACGCCAAAGCTCCATTCGAGCGTGAGTCGGCTTGGACTTACAAAGCGATCGAGCGCCATATCGAACTCTCTAGCGACGGACAAACGGCTTGGTTCGACGAACGCTTGATCAACGCCAAGTACGGTGAAACGCGCGGTTCAGGCGTGCTCGTGTACGCAGGCGGCGAATGGCGCATTGCTCATTACGTCCTTTCTTTCGCGGTGCCGAACGATTCGGCGGGCGAAGTTGTGGAAGTGATCAAAACCGCTAAGGATTAACTTTCGGTTTCTGAGAATCGCCTGGAGCTGAGTGCCCGGCTT
>JBLINP010000145.1:0-11087 GCA_047639415.1 Planctomycetota bacterium
CTCCCAGAATAGGTTTCGATAGGACCCGCTGCCATACGTGGTCAGGCTGTCCATGTAGTCGGCGATCGTGGCCAGGCTGAAAGCACCATCGCCGGCGATGTCCTGGCCACAGGAGACCGTGGTCGCCAGCGCGCGATAGTCCCCCTCCTGGAGGAGATACAAGGGGAGTCCTGGCGGGCAGTCGGGCACGCGGTGCCAACAAAATTCTGAATGCATTACTTTTTTGAGGGTATCGAGCTTGCCCGGATCTCGGACGAGCGCGTAGATGCCAGGCGCCAAGCCGTCGACACTGTGAACGAACAGCCCGATGTGAATGCGGCGGATAGGTGATCCAAGTTGGCGTTTTCACTGACGCCTTGATGAGCAGTAGCGCTTGTTTGAGACGGTCGGCGGGGAAACCGGTGGTTGCATGCCGAAGGTTGGCTTTCGAGAACGCCTTTGCTGCTCTAAATCGTCGCGAAGCTTTTGTGGAGGAGGGCAGGGTGTTGAGCAGTAAGAATAAACTCAAGCCCCTGCTCCATTAGGAATTAGCTCATGGGCTCAACACGGCTGCGGGTCAGTTCATGTGGATTTAGGGCGCCGACCCTTACGAAGCAGCTACAAGCCCCATATCGTCGAGATGAGAGAGTCAAACCCGGAGAAAACAAATGAAGCGGAATTCCCAGAGAATCATGTTCGCAGCCTCGCTCCTGTCGTTCGCGCTGGTCACAGCCTGTGGCGGCGGAGGCTCGGGAAGTTCATCGAACCCCGCCGGAGAAGTTTTGCCGTCAGGCGGAACAGGCGGTGAGTTCGCCGACATCAATGGTCGCTGGTTGATGGGGGGCGTGATTCCGGAATCGGACTGCCCCGAGCGCATCGGCGCGGGAACGGGCTTCGAATGGGTAGTTACGCAATCGGGCACGTCGTTGAGTGTCGTTATCGAATCCCTCGACCCGACCGAGCCCTCCATCGTTCTTTCGGGAACGCTAAACGGAAATGGTAGCTTCACGCTCAACTCGCCAGAGGGAATCGCGAGCGAGGCTTTGGCCGGAACCATCTCCTTAACCGGAGCGGGGTTCGACCGAACCCTGCGACTGAGTGCCACTCTGACATCCGACGCCCTAACTCCGGAATGTGGAGCGGGAACAGCCGAGTTTGAAATGTTCGGATTCCCGATCAGCAGTCCTTCATCTGGCGACGTCGATCTCAGCGGAACCTGGGATATCGTTCAGAGCATGGCCTCATTCTCGCCAGTCTGCGCGCAAAGCTTCGCCTTTGATGACTCCTTTGCGGTCACTCTCACGAAGAACCAAATTCAAGATGATCCGTCCGGGCTCCTGTTCTCGGGCACGAGCTCTACGGGCGAGCTCGTTTCTGGAATCAGCATCGAATTTTTCGGCGCCCTCGGATTCACGAGCGATGATCCGCTCGACTTCTTCAGCTCTTTCTTTGTCACTGACGGAAACCGATTCGCCGGCTTCTCACAAACCAGCTCCTTAACTGTCTGTGGCGAAGACCCCATTTTTCTAGTCTTTGACGGTACTCGCGCACCCACTCCCGAACCGTCCACTCCACCAGCGGCGAGCGCGCGTTTTTTCAACGACAGCTCCAGCATTCAGTCCGCATTCCTGGCCGACTCCTCTGGTTATCCACGCTATGTCGGCGACTTGCCGCCGGGCGCTACCTTGACGGTTCAAGTGGGTCTTGACTGTCAATTTGCGGGAACCGCATCGACTGCTGAGATCGAGAGCGGTCTACCCACGATCCTGCATAGAATCGAATAGCCTGCATCGAGAGTACGAGAGTTCATTGTGCCGTTCAGAAGGTTTCGCCGAGCACTCTGCTGAAGTCACGTTAGTCGGCTTTTGGCGGGACCTCGAGAGGCAACCGAAGTGTGAGTTCGAGAGTGCGGCATACGGCGTCAGTCACTTTCTTCCTCTTTGACCATCTCAGACCTCTGGATGTGGGAGTCCGGAGGAAAGTGACTGACGCGGTATGGTCCCGCTTGCTTGACGCGGTATGGTCCCGCTTATTCTCCAACCGCTCTCCAAGCAACCGTGATAGTTTGGAGTTTCCTGTTGCTCTTCGACTGACGTACTCGTTTTCAAATCAATCAGAAGGTCGGATCCCTGTGAAGAACTGTTCATTGCTTCCCCAAGTTTCAGAGTTCGCGGCCCTGTTTCTCTGCCTGTGTATTTTTGGCGAAGTTCAAAGTGCACAACGCACGCTGACTAGCCCGCAAAGCCCTCAACTCGCGTCGACAGTTCCTTCGACTTTCCGTTGGCAACCAACGTTCGGAGGCTTGGCAGGCGTGGATGGCGACGTTCATGCAACGGCAGTCTTCGATGACGGCAACGGTCCAGCACTGTTCGTCGCAGGAGAGTTTGATCAAGCGGGCGGTGTAGACGCAGCCAAGATCGCGAAGTGGGACGGGACGAGATGGACGGGCCTCGGGTTAGGCTTGGACGACTCGGTCTACTCCCTGCAAGTCTTCGATGATGGCAGCGGACCCGCTCTTTTCGTTGGCGGCCAATTCTCAACCGCCGGTGGAGTTGCAACGATGGGCATCGCTAAATGGGACGGGACCGTTTGGTCAGCCCTTGGGAACGGAACCAATAGCATCGCCGGTTCCGTTCGTTCAATGGCCATCTTCGACGATGGCGGCGGGGCGGCACTTTATGCTGGCGGGCAATTCATCACCGCAGGCGGAGTGGTGGCAAAAAGAGTTGCCAAGTGGGACGGTTCGTCTTGGACGGCGCTCGCTGCTGGAATGGACAACTCCGTCTTCGCACTGGCCACCTTTGACGATGGCAACGGTGCGGCGCTCTACGCTGGCGGCGAGTTTCTAAATAGTGGAGCCGTACCCGTGTTCAGGATTGCAAAGTGGGATGGTTCAGCATGGTCTGCTTTGGGAGTCGGAGCTAACGATTGCGTCCGCTCGCTAGCAATCTTCGATGATGGCAATGGCGACGCGCTTTATGCCGGTGGCGACTTCACCGTAATTGGATTTCTACCGACAAGTCGAATCGCAAAATGGAATGGCTCTAGTTGGTCGCCGCTCGAAAGCGGAATAACAGGATTCTTTCTCAGCCTCACCGTCAACGCGATCACCGTTCACGACGACGGAACCGGAGACGCTCTCTTTGTCGGCGGCGAATTTACTATGGCTGGCGGAAATCCCGCGTCTTCCGTCGCCAAGTGGGACGGTTCGGTTTGGTCTGGAATCGACGCAATCGCCGGAGACAATTTACGAAGCGTCAAGACCTTGGCCGCATTCGACGATGGCGGTGGTGAGAGACTGATCGCGGGTGGACATTTCGATACTGCCAGCGGAAGAACTTCGAACAACGTCGCAGGTTGGGATAGCTCATCGTGGGAAGAACTTAAATATGGCGAGAACGCGATCGGCGAGGGCTCCGGTGTTCAAATTCGATCGCAGGTCGTTTTTGACGACGGCAGCGGACCGGCGCTTTTCGTTGGAGGCCAGTTCACGCAGGTCGGCCAGCAGACCATAGATGGAATTGCCAAGTGGGATGGGTCCAATTGGAGCGCCCTGGGCAGTGGATTATCTGATTCCGGAACCGTCCGGGTGTACGACATGCAGATCTATGACGACGGCGGAGGGGACGCTCTTTACGTCGGGGGAATATTCGATACAGCGGGCGGCCAACCCGCCAATCGTATCGCGAAATGGGACGGCACCAACTGGACGCCGCTGTTTACTGGAGTCGACAGTACCGTCTTCGCGCTCGAAGTCTTCAACGATGGCCACGGCGAAAAGCTTTTTGTAGGAGGGCTCTTTTCGTATGCCGGCAGCATACCCGCCGAGTACATCGCGAAGTGGGATGGCACTGAATGGAAATCGCTAGGCGTCGACCTCGCCAATAACGCTCTCGTTGAATCACTGGCGGTTTTCGATGACGGTTCCGGTCCAGCGCTGTTCGCTGGCGGATCCTTCGAAGACGCCGGTGGAGCAGGAGCAAACAGTATCGCCAAGTGGGACGGTACCAACTGGAGCCCTCTCGGTAGCGGCATCACGGGTGGCGGCCCCAAAGTTATCAAATCTATGATTGTGTTCGACGACGGCACAGGACCTGCACTCTTTGCAGGCGGCATATTCTCAATTGCCGGCGGTATTCCCGTAAATCACCTAGCCAAATGGGATGGCGCAAACTGGAGCGACATTGGAAGCGCCATAGCCTACACCTCGCAGTCTGTCCTGGCATTCTCCATCTTCGATGACGGTACGGGTTCCGCACTGTATGTTGCAGGTACCTTCGCGAGCGCAGGCGGTACAAGCGCATCGAATATAGTCAGATGGGACGGTTCGTTGTGGTCGACGCTCGACGATGGAGTCAATGCTTTCGCACACTCATTTGCTACCTTCGACGACGGTAGCGGCCCCGCACTTTTCGTAGGCGGCGGCTTCACAGCAGCCAACGATTCTGGAGATAGCTATCTCGCAAAATGGGGTTCGCAGGCTTCGTCGTCACTGACCAGTGACATCGCGACGCTCTCACTCACCACTGGTGGAACACAATTGCTCGCCATGGATGGCGGAGCAGCCCGCGCGGGATGGTTCTACTTCATGCTCGGTTCCGTCACGGGTACGACACCGGGTATCGACTTTGGTGGCGGAGTCGTGCTGCCACTCAATTACGATGTCTTTCTAAACCTGACTCTCTTCAAGCCAGGCCTGGGAGCATTCGGCAACTACCGCGGCACCCTCGATGGTTCTGGTCAAGCGCTATCAAACTTCAACTTCCCGGCCTTGATGGATCCGTCGCTCGCAGGCGTGGTCATCAATCATGCATTCCTTGCAGGAAGCACGCCCGGCATCCCAGAGTTCGCCAGCAACCCCGTGTCCGTCACCCTGGTGTTGTAGTTCGGACGATTCGCAAATTGACAGCGTTCATGGGAAGGCTGCCAATTCAATGATTATGTGAGCTTCTGTACGGAACCTCGTCGGGCAGAATTTGGGATGTCCAAAATCCACTAACCGAGTCCTATCCCCCCATCGGAGAGTGGGAAAGCTCTCAAGCAATACGTCTTGTGCGCGCTCTCCTTTACCTCCCTGACTCACAACCGCTCCCCGAGCACTCGTGATATCTTAGAGTCCCCCGTTGCTCTTCCATCAACGCGCTCGTTTTCGAATCAAACAAAAGATCCGACAACTATGAATGACTCTTCATTGCTTCCCCAAATTTCAAAGTTAGCCACTCTGCCTATTGCGCTGTGCATTTTTGGGCAACTCCAATTTGCGCAACGCTCGCTAGCCACAGAGCAACTCCCGCAATTGGCAGCTAGCGGATAGGTGATACAAGCTGGCGTTTTTGAGAACGCCTTGATGGATCTCGGCACTTCTTTAAGACGGTCGGCAAAGAACGGCGTGGTTCCATACTGAAGATTGGCCTTGGTGAACACTTCTGGCGCTCTAAATCGTCGCGAACCGACTCCACTGCCATAGGGAAAGCCTGGGGCGACCTCTTTTAGCCCGCCCGTCAGTCTCTGCTTCTCATCGTCAAAACGCGAATTCGGATTGGGGCGGTGCCCTTGCGGGTTGGATGGTGGGTGGGTCGTTTTCGAGTCCTAGGTGGGACAGAATGCGGACGATGACGGTGCGATTGAAGATCACCGACATCAGGATTCGCTGGCGACGACAGACGGGACAGCGCAGAACTTCCAACCCGAAGACGCGGCGCATGAGCTGAGCCATCAGGTAGCGGTGGTGGGGGCGCTTGGGCTTGGGGGCTGGCTTGGGGGTATCGACCGTCAGTGAGGCAGTGGCGCGTTTGGCGGGAACGATTTCATCCCGCCATAGATCGCCGGGAGCAAGCACTCCGTGGTAGGTCAGCTGATGAAACTTGGGCGGCGGGACGAGGGCCGCGAGGCGTGAGATGAAGGTGAGCGGATCAAAGCGAAGGTGCGTCGTTCCGTCGCGCCAAGGGTGGCGAAGCTGGAACCGAATCTTGCCGGTGGAATCGAGCGTCAGGCTCTGGCCCGAAAAGGGTGGACGGTTGATGTAACGACACAGGCGTTCGAGGGTGGCGCGATCGTGAGCGGGGATGCGCGTGGCGGCGTGCAGTGAAAAACCTTTGAAGTCGGCACACAGATTGGGGGGATAGCCCGAGATCAATTCGGTGTGGAAAAGGTCGAGCGCCTGAGTACGCCGGTAACGCGAAGCTTTGGTTTTCGCCATCCGTGGTTGCAGATCAACTTGGTGACTTGCTTCATCGCCGCAGGTGTCGTCGCGACCTTCAAAGACACGCTGGACGAAATGGTCTTGCTCGCCGCCTTCCTGCCCGTCTTGGCTGGTCAATCGGGCAACACCGGTTGTCAGGCGCTCGCGGTAACGTTGCGAGGTGTCACGCTTGGCGATCTAAGTGCGGGCGACGAAGGCTCGCTCGTCTTGAAAGAGGGCATTCTCGGTTTGGTAAACGGAATGCTGGTTGGAATCACCGCCGCGCTCGGCATGTTTGCCTACGCCACTTATTCGGATGAACCAAACGCCTTGACCTTGGCGTTTGTGGTTTGGATTTCGATGGTAATTAGCTGCGTCGTGAGCGGAATCAGCGGTGCGATGATTCCGCTGATCCTGCGAAAGTTCGGTGCTGATCCCGCCACCGCCTCAAGCATTTTCCTGACCACCGCGACAGACGTGGTCAGCATGGGAGTCTTTTTGGGACTCGCTTCGTCTCTGCTTTAGCAGCCGTCCGAAGAACTTTTCCGCTTAGCGCATGCTCGACGGCAAGCTCGGATGGTCGTTGGGGCTGACCGGTGACACATAGGGGAAGGTCGCGGAGGATGCTTCGAATTCGGCGCGCGCCTCGGCCACAAACTCAGGGTTCGTCAATACATCGACGCCCGTACAGGCCAGAACTTTTGACGCGATCATCATCGCCTTGTACGCGGCCGATGATCCAGACGCAGCCGTGGAAGCCCACGAGTGAGCGGGAATGTCTTGCGGCCAATTCGCGACGCTCAAGTCGATTGTCGGGCAGACCCAAGAGATGTTGGCAACGTCAGTCGATCCGCCCGGCTCGGGAGGAGCGTTCGGGTCAAAGTTCTTGAGCGTCGTGTGCATTCCGATTGCCGGCTTCCCGAAGGCGGACTGAAGTTGGCGCGCGAAAGCGTGTTCTTCCTCGCTGTAGTTTGCGGGTCCAACAAGTGCGAGATTGGCGTACATCTGGCGTGCGACTGGTAGGTTGCGATTGTAGTGATACAGACCCGTCAGATTCTGAACTTTGGCAGGACGGAACCCGCTCGCTTCCAATCCGTGTTCCTCACCCCAGGACATCAAGTCGGCGCCCCTCACGATCTGCATCACGTGGTCGTAGACCTTTTCCTGTTCGGGCCAATCCTTGCCGCGGGTGAATAGCCAGACCGAAGCACTCGACGGAACGATGTTGGGTGCTGCGCCGCCGTTCGTGACGACGTAGTGAATGCGCGCGCTTTCGGGCATGTGCTCGCGCAAGAGGTTGACGCCCGTCTCGAAAGCTTCGACTGCATCGAGAGCCGAAACTCCGCTCCAGGGCGCACCGGCTGCATGCGCGGAACGTCCATAGAAAGTGACTTCAAAGGAACGCAACGCTTTGCTCGGTTGCAGCGAAATTCCGTTCTCGTTGCTCGGGTGCCACGACAAGCAAACGTCCACGTCATCGAACATTCCGTCGCGAACCATCCAAACTTTGCCGATGCCCTGTTCTTCTGCCGGCGTTCCATAGACGCGAATCGTGCCCGGCAAGTTGTGCTCGTCCATCGCTTGCTTGAGCGCGAGTCCCGCGCCCACTGAGCCGACTCCGAAAAGGTTGTGGCCACAGCCATGACCGCCTGCACCGGGAATGCGAGGTTCGACAATCGCCGAGACCTTTTGCGACAGGCCGGGCAGCGCGTCGTACTCCGCGAGGAAGGCAACGACCGGTTTGCCCGATCCGTAGCTCGCAACGAAGGCCGTCGGCATTTCGGCGACGCCGCGCTCCACGCGGAAGCCACCTTCTTCGAGCGCGTTCGCGAGCAGTGCGGCCGACTTCGACTCTCGCAAGGCGATCTCCGCGTGCTCCCAAACCGCTGCGCTTGTCGCAGCCAAATCGGATTCAATCGCGTCCACCGCTGCGACAACGCTGCGTTTGGCGTCGTTCCATTCGAGCTGCGGCGGAGAAACGGTGTCCTGCGCGCTAGCCAGCATAGCGACGGCGAAAAGGAAACACGGAACCGAGAGAACAGCGCGATTTTGAAGAGCCATTGCGGTGGAGTGGTTGGAGTCGGAGGTGCGAGCGCGTCAGGGTATCTGGTCGATGCGGAATTGCGCTACCGCTGTACTCCCGTTCGCACCGAATTTCATTCCTCAAACCGAGACTCGAATCTGTTCGGCGCCGTCGGGCTACTCGGCGCGCTTTTCGAAGATCGGATTCTGCAAGTACGCTCGGCGTAGGCCGTCTGGATCGCTTCCGCGAACGGACAATCTGAAGTAGGCGTCCTTGTGCGGGTCTTGCTCTTCAACGATGAGCGCGCCTGCCTGAGGATGGTCCAGGTAGCCGAATCGAATCATGGGATACCCGTCTTCGGAATACCGGTCGTTCAAGTTCCGACCGTCTTTGTAGTCACCCAATAAAATGGCGATCACTCCTTCGCGGTACCAGAGATCCTGCTGACAGAACCTCGCGACAGCTTCGGCAACTCTGTTTTCATCTGCCGTGCCGAAAGCTTCGAATACGAAAACCGGTCGATCATCATTCCAGACGCTCTCCCAATCTCCATGGTCCGCTCGTGAACCCGGGTCTTTGGGAGTCCACGTGGTTGCGCGCATCAGTTGTCGATTCGCTTGCTTGTCACCAGCTGCCCAGCAACTAATCGGGAGCAGTGCGCGAGTCCACTGTTCGGCAGAAAGCCAGTAGTTAAGGTCGAGGTGAAATACGCGCGCATACATAAGCGAAAGCGGCGGGTCGATCATTCACTAAGTGTTGCGCTGCCTTCGCTACTTACTCGGAACCCTCACCGGTCTTTTCCCGCTCACTCATCGTCTGACGGTAAAGCGGTAGCACGGCTAAGTCTTTCTCTCGTCCGACCCGTTCCTTGATCTCAATCAATCCGCTGAGGTCGAGGATATGAATTTCAATACTCGCTGTAATGTTGAGCTTGCGAGAGCGCTGAAGTAACTCTCCATATCGCCAGCCTGTTGCGACTTGCCCTAAAAGGTCCAGTGGACCCAAGCGAGTCATCATCAGCATGGACCCGTTCGATTCTAAGTCGGATCGCTGGGGCTCTATGCGCTATGCGCTTTGGCAAATGCTTGCGGAAAACCGCATCTAGGTTCAGAAGAACTACGAACGCTCAGTCGATGTTTACGGGCTCGTGATCAAGGACTAGGTCGAGATCGTAGGTCACCGCAGGAACACCCTGTAGTGCAGCGCTCACACCACCGATGACGACAAACCGAATTTCGCGCTCAGTAAACGCCCGCAGCAGGCTCTCGAAGTCAGCCGCCGTTAAAGGCATTGCGAAGCTTCGTCAGTGAGTTGGCTTGTGCTTGAAGTGTTGCGAGTCGTTCGGGGACGCTTAGTGACAAATGCCATCGAATCAAACTGCGATCACCGTCGTCCTTGGGTGCATTCGAACGTGGCGCAGGAGGCGAATCAGGCTTTGTTGTTCGTTGGATGTCGCTCACGTTCGAATCATAACGAGGGAGTTAGGTTACGTGCCGCTCCGGTGGGCAATTCCTTGGGGATTCCGGACAGGTCGCGTCATGCAGGTCGAATTTGGACTCAAATCCGTACGTCCGAGTGCCGGGAGTCGCCCCGTGTCGCGCTCGCGGGAATCAGACCTAACCAAGGTCGGTCACTCACTAAGTGTTGCGACGCTCTTCGCAACTTTAATTGCGCCATGGACTTCGGCTCGTTCGGACTCGGTGGTCATTAGACCTCCGCGATGTCCCAAAAACGAACAAGTCGAATTCCATGACTCGACGACGACTTCCGCGCTGTCCGCAATCCAATTGCACCGCCAAATCGACCCGTTGCGTGAAGCATTCGATGCTCCGTTCCCGTCTACGTTCCCAAAGGCGATACAGGTGTTCCGTCTGCAATAAGACCTTCGCGGCCAATGTCGGCACGCCTTATCACCGCATGCGGCATGCTCCCAAGAGGTTCGATGAAGTGGTCGCGCTCGCTGTCGAAGGGAATTCGAAGGCGGCGATTGCGAGAGCGCTTGGCCTGACGCGGGGAACGGTCGCGAGGTGGCTGGAGCGCGCTTCGAATTACGCCACTGTCTTTAGTGATGTGAACGTGAAGGACATAGACCCAGTCGAGCTTCAGTCGGACGAGCTTAGGGCTCAAGCCAGGAACAAGAAGCAATCGCTATGGGCTTATACAGCTGTCGACGTTTGGTCGCGTTTGTAGACATCGACTTTGGTGGGAAGGCGAACACTTCAAAACACGTATCATCACTTCCGAGACATGAAGCAACGGTGTCGCAATTCGAGCTCTAAAGTTCTGATTGCGACCGATTCGTTTCATTACAACGAACACGTGATCGCTCAGACTTTTGGGCCGACTTGCGTTCATGTGCAGGTCAAGAAGCGTTCTCGAAAGGGGCGCGTCGTGCACACGCAAAAGAAGTTGGTGATTGGTTCGGAGGATGATTTGCTTGAGGCGATGAGCCGCTCCGAAGACTCGAAGACGATCAACACTTCGTACGTCGAGCGATTGAACCTAACGATCCGCAGATCTATCGCGTGTTTGCAACGCAAGACCAACGCCATGTGCCGATCGGAACGAAGTTTGACTGAGCAACTAGAACTGCTGCGCTGTTACTACAATTTCGTCCGACCGCACAGCTCGCTCAAGTTTGGGCGCGTAATACGAACACCAGCGCAGCAAGCAGGGCTGGTTCCAAAGCGCCTAACCTGGCGAAAGATCTTCACCGCCCGAATTCTAGGCAGGCAAGACGGAAGTTTTCAAAGTAGAATGAGAGCCCGAGCGGTGGGCAATGGCATTAAGCTCCCAGCGTCTCAATGTCAGTCGCAATGACGAAATGATCGGGGACTGTCATCTCCCGAAACATTGAGCCTTGTTTCGTAGGAGAGCTATTCGCTAGAAGTTAGAATGGGCTAT
>JBLINP010000146.1:0-11080 GCA_047639415.1 Planctomycetota bacterium
GGACGCCAGTATCTGCAAAGTGCCAGCAGGAACCAATAGACAGGCAGTGCCGGTCGTTCGTGGTGTTTGGTCCGCGTGTTCATGAATAATTCGGGCTAGAGCTCCGCGACATTCAGTCGGAGCTCTTGCCAGTCGGAACGTCGCGATCGGCGGCCCCGCTCTTCGTCACACAAGCTGACTGTGCGCGGGAATCGAGACAACGCTGCTCTGCGCGCAAATCGAACTAGACCCAGCAGTCCGTGGGATAAATGACTTTTGCCACGAGCTGCTAGTCCTCGGTATAGCCCAACGCGTTCAGGCGAGCATCCATGGCGCTATCGGTTTCTATCTCGACGCCACTCACACCTTGCACATTAGCTTCGCGCTCCAAGAGTTCCTGACGTAACTCCACCACCACCTCTGGATATTCAGCACTCAGGTCGTGCCGATCGATCTCGGCCGCCGTGCGATCGAACAGATAAATTGGAGCGGCATCTCCGTGGCCGTTCACGATTAGCTTCCATCGGTCAGTAATCAGCGCACGTTGATCGCGCCCTTGTCGAATACTGGTAATCAGGAGGTTGCTTGGCGCGGCTGCTTCCCCAGCGATGACTCCGAGTAACGAACCTCCGTCGAAGCTATCGGAAGCAAATGGGACGCCGACCATCTCAAGGACCGTCGGAGTCACATCGAGGAGTGAATTGGTACTCGTGATCACTCCGTTCGGCGCGATTCCTGATCCGGAGAAGATTAGCGGTACGTGAATCACTTCCTTGAAGAGACTTTGTCCGTGCCCCAATCCGGGCGGATGGTTTTCCGGAATTCCAAAGCTCGGCTCGCGCTCCTGAACGATGTGTTCAAAGACTTCCTCGCCGTGGTCCGAAGTCAGCACGAACAACGTTTCCCGACCACGATCGCTTTCCTCGACTGAAGCGATGATTCTTCCGACCTGACGATCGACGTAGTGAATGGCCGCGTCGTACGCGAGCAAACGTTCAGGCCGACTAATCGAAGGCCTGATAAGCGTCCCAAAGGTCCGCGACCAATCGGGTGGCAGTTTGCCCGATTCCGTAAGCAACTTCGCATCCTCGTCGGGATACAAGAGCGGATCGTGACAATCCATGAAGTGCAAGAGCATGAAGAGCGGACGGGCTCGGTCGGCTTTGCGGAGCGTCTGTTCCGCGAAGTAGCTGACATCCGCTCCTTCGGTATCGCGATGCTCGAAGGTATCGAAACCTTGCTCCAGACCGCACGTCAGAAATGGATTGGTCACGAAGGCAGCTGTTTCGTAACCAGCATTCGATAGCCTCTTTGCCAGAGTCGGGATCTCTGGCGAGAGTCCGAGTACCTTTTTCTCGCGACCATCATCATCGCCGATTCGCGTTCCTGCACCATGCGCACCTGGAGTCAAGCCAGTAAAGAGTGACGCCGTACTTGGAAGCGTCCAGGGCGCCGGCGCCATAGTCTCCTCAAATCGTACGCCTCGCTTCGCGAGTGCATCTATGTTCGGGGAAACAGGTCGGTCGTTTCCGTAGCAACCCAAGCGGTCTGCACGAAGCGTATCTACCAGAATCAGGAGGATGTCGCGCGCATTTGAACCGGCATTGGCTCTTGCGCCATCAAGACTCTCATCTGGATTGGAGCATCCAAAAAAGAAAACCAGTGAGACGAGAGTGAAGAGGTATTTCAATTGCGTATCGGTGTCTGCGAATTTGCTCCCAAACAGCTCCCCGCGACCCTTGTTCGCTCTAGACTTCAATGTACGCAAAAGTCGGGGCTCAGCTGATTTTCTGAAAACGTAGCCTAACTCAAAAGTACCAGTTATCTCTCGTATTCGAGCGCTATTTCGGAAAAGCCTACGGCTTGCGAATCGACGTTTTCATCGCGCCTGGTAACGAGGATTGTAAGCGAGCGAATGGATGTCTTCTTCGGCAGAATGTAGATGGTCGGCTTGAAGATGTCGGGTTCCATCGGGATCACGATCCGATTCTTGGAAAGATTGATGGTCAACTCAACCTCGAGGATGCGACCGAACTTCCCCAGGTCAGCACCTTTCGAAACGCACTGATTAAGAACGATCCGATTGGCTCTAGGCTTCTTCTTGAATTGAACGTGAAGCGTTGGCTTTTCATCACTTTCATCGCAAACCCACGCGCTCTCCTCACGACCATCAAAGGCGGAAGCGGCGTCATACTCCACCCCGTAAATCGATGACGCCTTTGGAGTTCTCTCGGTCTCAAACAAGAGGTTTCGAAAAGACGCTGAAGTTGAACTCAACATCCAGGGTGCAAAGGGATATTGAATCGTGACTCGACAACCTGTCCCCTCGAGGACCTCATCTCCATCAAGATGTACGCGTACGTCGAGTAAGTACGTTCCGCGCCGTTCAAAAGTGTGTTGAATCGGAAAGGATTCCACACTCCACTTGCGAGTCCGCACTCCCGGCACCGTCGCAATGACCTCGCCATCGACCAAGTAATCGACAGATTCGATATGGAGATCAGTGCCTTCGATCTCACTAACCCAAATTTTGGCGACGGGATCTCCAACAGCTTGGATTCGAACCGGCCCGGTTTGCTCGAACTGATCGTGCACGGCCATGCTCAATCCGCCCGCACCCGAATCCGCACGCTTGGCCTGCGAAAACTTCTGCGCGCGCGTCGAGCGCGTTAAGAACAGCAGTGCAAAACAGGTGTCCGAGCGCACCTCGATTTCATCCCAACTGCCATCGTCCGCCTGCATCCGAACCAACTCTCTCGCGCCGGCCTCATACCAATCGTGTTCACCGATCAGGTCTTGATTCAACAGAGCTCCGACGCGCTCCAAGCTGTAGAGGTAGAAGATCTTGTAGAACTGCTCAACCGACGCATTCGGAGCTGGATTCTCCTCGACCGTCCAATTCTCGTCGAGCCAGGCAAGCCCTGATTGAATCGTAAAATCCGCTTGCGCCCTAAGCTTCTTAGAAAGCTTCGAACCCAGTGCATCTTGGCAAATCCGGACACAAGCGATACCCGCCGCCGTCATGGACCCCGTCGTCACGCGTCCATTCAAGTAGTAAGTAAAGCCAACTGCCGCTGGCATCTCTCCCCGCTTGGGCCGTTTAGGTTTCGAGCCGCCACCGCGATGCTGCCACTGAAATCGAAACACTTCGGTGAGCACCTCCTCCATGGTCTTGACGGAAATCTCGACGCCGCTCAACCGCGCCGCACGCAACGCCATCAACGCGAACTGCGTGTTCGATAGGTCCGCGCCTTTGTTCTGTTTGTCATTTGGATTCTTGGCGTTCACACCTGGATACATCCATCCACCAGTGCGCCACTCCAACAATCGCTCGACCAAGGCTTCGATACGCGGAAGGTGAGCTGGGTCATTGGTTGCAGCCAAAGCCAAGATCAAATTTGATACCGAATAGGTCCGCCTCGGCTCGCGATGTTCGAGATAACTAAGCGCCCGCCGAATCGATGGGTGCTCAACCGGCACGCCACAGTTGAGCAAGGTGTACACCGTAAAAGCCGTCTGCCCAGTCGGATACTTTGGACGATGGCCAGACCAAGAGCCATCACGCAATTGGTCGTCGAGCAAGTACCGCACGCCATCGTTGATGGCCAACGCAACGGCACGTTGCGATTCCTTCGATGCCGTCGGTTGTTGCGAGTGACAGATCGAAGCGGCGCAGATGAGAAGAAGTAGCGCGCGAAGCATGCTCGCACCGTAAGGACTAAAACCGAAAACCGATAGCCATGGTTTTAGAAGAACGAAACTGGATCGACGTCGATCGCAATTCTTGCGGCATTGCGCCCACGCGAATTCTTTGCGGCGAAGTCGATCAGCACTTCGCGCGCCTGGATGTGCAGCTCTTCGCTCGGGCATTTAGTCGTCAGTTCACGCCGAAATCGATTTCGAATTTTTTCAACGGGCGCGCCGCTTGGGCCGAGTAACTGCTTCTTATCGAGGCCAAGACTCCTCAGCGCATCCGCACACTTATGACTCGTTGCTTCAGCGAGTTTCGCATCCTCATGCTCGAACACGGCTCGAATCAGCCTTGCGAAGGGCGGCCAATTGAATTCGGATCGATCTTTGATGTTCTTCGCCGCGAAACCGTCGAAATCGTGTTGTGCTGCCAGCCTGATTGCGGAGGAATCCAGCGACTGAGTCTGAACGACGACTCGCCCGGGATGTTCGCCGCGTCCCGCACGGCCCGACACCTGTTCGATCAATTGGAAGGTTCGTTCGTAGGATCGGAAGTCTGGCAAGTTGAGTGACGTATCGGCCGAGATGATGCCAACCAAGGTGACGCCCGGGAAATCGAGGCCCTTCGCGATCATTTGCGTGCCGACCAAAACATCGATCTCCTCGCGACCGAAAGCCGACAACGTCTTCTCGTAATCTTCGCGTCGCAACATCGTGTCCGAATCCATCCTTCGAACACGCGCCTTGGGAAGAATCTCTTTTAGCGCGGATTCCACGCGCTCAACTCCCATCCCCATCGACGAGAGCCGCGGACTAGTACAAACCGTGCAAGCTTTCGGATAAGGGCGTTCTTCGCAACACACATGGCAAACCATGCGATTGATGCGGCGGTGATAACTGAGACTGGACGAACACTGTTCGCAAGAAATCGTCGCATGACAATCGACACACCAAAGCACGGGTGTGAAGCCGCGGCGGTTGAGGAAAAGGATCGATTGTTGGCCGAGTTTGAGCGTTTCGCCTAAGGCCTCTTCCAACCGCACCGAGAATATTGCGCCGTGCTTGCGCGCTTTGGTCTTCGGTTCGATCTTCATATCGACCAACTCGACCGGTGGCAACTCACGACCACCAATGCGCTCGGGTAACTTCATAAAGCGGAAGTCGCCGTTCATCGCGCGATGCCAACTTTCGAGAGATGGCGTCGCCGAACCCAACAGACAAACGGCGTTCGCGTCTTTAGCGCGCTTCACCGCAACGTCGCGAGCGTGATAGCGCGGCGTGATGCCTTGCTTGAATGACGGTTCATGTTCTTCGTCGACAACGACCACGCCCAAGTCGTGAACTGGCGCGAAGATTGCCGAGCGCGCACCGACGACGACCCGCGCCTCGCCACGCTTGACCTTCATCCACATGCGCAAGCGTTGTGTATCGGTCATGCGACTGTGCAGCACAGCGACCGATTTGAATCGCGATTGAAACCAACCGACGGTCTGTGGGGTTAGCGCGATCTCCGGCACCAATACAATCGCGCCTCGACCGAGTTCGAGCGCTAGTTCGATTACCCGCAAGTAAACTTCGGTCTTGCCGCTGCCTGTAACGCCCTGCACGACAAAGGTCTCGCCTTCACGCGCTTCGAGCTTCGCCGACGCCAGCTTCACGGCCCACATCTGCCCCAACGACAACTTCTCCGGACGCAAACGATCCTTGCCCGAACCGGATAGTTCCTCGATCACCGGTTCGACGTATTCGATTTTCGCCAAGCCTTTTTTGATCAACTGCTTGGCCGGCGAATCGGACAATTTCAACTTGCGAATGACGTCCATGTATTCGATCGGCTCACCGATCTCCATTAACGTTCGCAGCAAGCGGTGTTGTTTCTCCCACTTCTCACGCAATTCGACAAGCACTTCGGGTGCCACGTCTTTGACAGCAGAAAGCATGCGTTGCTTGCGTGCTTCGCGTTCGCGCTTCAATGGAGCTGGCAACACAGCGCCCAAGGTTTGTCCCCAAGCACAGGCGTACTCCGTGGCCATCCACTGCGTCAGATCGAGCAGGCCTTTGTCGAGGATCGGCTCCTTATCCAACACCGCGAAAACGTCGCGAACCCGGCCCTTTTTGAACTGCGCTTCTTTGTTGACTCGAACGACGACGCCAATTTCACGACGACTACCGAAGGGCACAGCCACGCGAACGCCCGGAACGACGTCGGCCTCGAGCTCGTCCGGAACGTGGTAGGAGAACTCGGTTCGCAGCGGACGGTTGAGCGCGACTTCCGCGAACACGCCGCTGAACATTTGTTCCAGCGGTGGTTCGGGAGGAGCTTGCTCCTCTTCGATTAACTCGGGAAACAATCCCGGCGACTCTTCGGTGAATCGCCTCGAACGCCGGGATGCCATTGCGCTCTAGTGACAGGCGCAGGGCGTTGAAGTGCAGCGTGGACAACCTTGGGCGTATTTCGCCTTGGCGGCCTTTTCTAGATCAATTCCCGACATCGATGCCAACGTTGAGAGCCAAGCCAATACGTCGGCGAACTCGCCCTCCAACTCTTCGCGCGTGTCGCGCCTAAGTGCTCGAGTCAACTCCCCGACTTCTTCGCAAAACCACATGTGCGTTCCGGCCAAGCCACGCGCCGAATCGCGCTCGTAGTAAATCGATTCAATCAGCTTCTGAAATCCCGCAATATCCACGATCAACTCTCCCGTAATACCGTGACTAGTGAAACGCTGGCAGAGGATCCGCTGTTCCCCTCGTACTCGCTCAACGAAGTTCGAATGCTACGCAAAAACTTGGGCGTCGAGAGTTTGACGGCTTTCAACATGTAGCCATAGAAGGTCTTCTCGCCCAGTTCCTCGCCCTTATCATTCTCAATTCCCAACGGGCCACTATTGGAGAGCAGCAAGCGATCGCCGACATTCATCGTGAACTCGGCTAACTCCAATCGGCGGTCGAAGACGGGCCCCTTGTCGAAGCCGAGTGCGATTCCGTCGGGCTGCACTAAACGCATTTTGTGTTCCGTGCTGCTATAGCGAAGCAGTGGAATTTTGTGACCGGCGCATGCGACTTGCACCTTCGCCGTTTTCGGGTCGATCAACGCGTAGAGCGCGGTCACGAACATTCCCCTTCGAACGTCGCGATGCAACTCGCGATTCACCGCGCGCATCGCTTCGAGCATGTCTTCGCCGTCGTTGAGCGCGCGGCGCAAAAAGGCGCGCGCTGTGGCGCCGATCAATGCAGCCGGAACTCCCTGCCCGCTCACATCACAAACCAGAAGCCCCAGTCGTCCGTCGTCGAGTTCGATGAAGTCGTGAAAGTCGCCACCAAAGTGACCGGAGATATGAGCCGCGCCGACGTCGAAACCCTCGACGAGCGGCGTCGCTACCGGCAAGAGTGCGTCGCGCACGCCCTCCGCGAATTCCATCTCCCGGTTGCGAATTCCGAGTTGCAGCTCTGCTTCCTGCGCCTCTTGAAGCTCGCGCGTCATGCGATCAATCGTACGCCCAAGCAACTCAAGCTCACCGCCACCCTTCACTCGCGTTTTGTGCCGCAAGTCGCCCTTACTGATCTTGCGAATGTCATCGATGATGTCGTTGATCGGTCGCACGATTTGGAAGCCCACCCAGAAGGCGACGCCCGCTCCAATGATCACGACCATGATCATGACGACCATTACGATGCGCAGCATCGAGTCGTTCGACCCCGTGGGAATGGCTGGGACAATCCAATCGGTAGCCGATGGAGATCTGGGAAAACTAAAAACCCAACCGACGTGATCCTCAACGACCGGGCGATCATTCCGAACGGCGACGGACTGCCATTCGACTCGACGCGTCATCACGCCGTTCTCGCCTTCTTCCAACGGTCCACGCTTGGTGAACTCGGGAAAGTCTTCGACGAGCGAGTTGAAGATCCGATTGCGCTCTTCAAGCTGAATCGGCTCATGCGTTTGCTTACCGCGTAGCGCATCACCGTGCGGCAAATGCACCAACAGATCGACGGGATCCTGGGGCTGCTCGTCCGGGTGATACATGCGGCCGCGTTGCCACTCGTCGGCACTCTTGCCGAAGGTCACCGATTGACTCGTCAATCCGTTGTCGTGCTTCTCTTCTGTATCCTCTTCAACCTTGATCTTGGGCGCGTTCTTATCGAGAACGACGACCTTCGCCGAAGCGTCGGCGATTCCGATTCCGCGCAGGTTTTCCGCGATACGAGTCGAGCTTCGGAAGAGAGTAAAGCCTGCTACGCTAACCACGATCAGCAGGGCGACTGACATCGACACGACAAAACGCGCGGCGAGCCCCAGGCCCTTGATGCGGAGATCACCCTCTTTGTTGCTACGTCGTGTCATTGCTCTATATCGTCCAGCTGCCCGCCCCAGTCACGAATATGCGTGCAATAGCCAGCACAGCAAATCCATAAACCCCCGCCATAACGTCATCGAGCAGAATCCCGTCTCCGCCGCCAATACGCTCTAACCGACGGATCGGAGGTGGTTTGAGAATATCGAAAAAGCGGAAGACGCAGAAACCGACGATTAGCGTTAGGTAGGACGGACCCGCTAGCCACGCAACCGTGATTAGGTAACCAATCACTTCGTCCAATACGAAGAACTGGGGATCGTGGCCTTTTCCGTACTCCTCCGCCCAGGGAGCGAGTGCTCGCCCGATCAGGTAGAGCGCGACGCAAATCACCGCGAGCCAGAGCAGGTAATTTTCCGAGGAGGATATCGCCCAAGCGATCAAAACGCCCCCGAGGGTGCCCACGGTTCCAGGTGCTTTGGGCGAACAGCCCAAAAAGCCACAGGTCACGATTCCGAGCTTGAGACGATTCATGCCGTCTCGTCTGACAATATGCCGCGCATTTTAAGCACATAGGACAAGCCGGAACCGACCGATGTGAAGAGCGTGGCCCACACGAATATATGTCCAACCAGGGCGATGTTGTCGCGCATCACGTCGGACCAGGGCAAGCCGTCGAGCGAGATCACGGCGGCGATGGCCACGCACTGCACGACCATTTTGATCTTGCCAAACCAGTCGGCTGGAAATTCTTTTCCGAGACTTTCGACGTAGCCGCGAATGCCCGTTACGAGAAATTCGCGCGCCAAAACGGTCACGACGATCCAAGCGGGAAACCAGGGCTGCGACCAAGGCATGACGGCCATGAAGATCATGGAGCCGAGTACGAGAACCTTATCGACGAAGGGGTCGGCGATGCGGCCAAAGGCGGAGATGTGATTGTCACGTCGCGCTAGATAGCCGTCGAGAAAATCGGTCAAGGCGGTGACGATGAACAACCAAAAGCAGACGGGGAAGTACCAGCCTTGTTCTGAGAGACCGTTTTCGTGAAGCGCGAAGAGCACGAACAAGACGAATGAGCCCACGAAACGAATCGCTGTAATGCGATTGGGCCAGTGTTCGAAGACTCCACTCATTCGGCAACTTCCTCGCCGCACAACACGTCGAACTGATCATCGATATCGCGAACAGTCGTCATCACTCGATCTCCCACTTCAGCTTCAAGTCCTTCGACCAAAACGATCGGGTCCACTTCTGGAGCGTCGCGGAATGTGCGCCCCACCAAACCGAAGCGCGAGTTTTCATCGATCAGCACTTCGATCTCTTTACCGATCAACGCGCGTTGCGATGCGCGTAGGACGTCGTTACGCGCGGCGAGTACCGCTTCATAACGCCGCGATATTTCTTCGGCTGGCACGCGATCGGGTAAATCGAATGCAGCCGTGCCCTCTTCTGGCGAGAAAGGAAAGGCTCCCATGCGGCCCAACTTGTAAGTGCGAATGAACTCGCACAATTCATCGACGTCGGCTTCGGTCTCGCCGGGGAAACCCACCAATAGAGTCGAACGAATGGTGATATCGGGCACTTCGGCGCGCAGGCGCTCGACCGTATTCCGAACTTGATCGCCCTTGCCTGCACGGCGCATGGCTCGCAACACCGGAGTGGCGACATGCTGCAATGGCATGTCCAAATAGGAGACGACATTCGGATGATCGCGCAGCAACTCCGCTAATCGCCAAGGGAAGTTGTTCGGGTAGGCGTACATAACGCGCACTTTGGTTTGATCGTCGAGCGAGGCCAGCGCTTCGACCAAGTCGGGAAGCTCTTGACCGTGGTCTCGTCCCCAGGCTGTCGAATCTTCGGCGACCAAAACCAATTCGCGTACGCCCGCTGCCACCAACTCCTGTGCTTCGGCCGTTACGGCCTCGAGGGATTTCGAACGATGGCCACCGCGAATACTTGGGATCGCACAGAAACTGCAGATGTGGTCGCAGCCGTGGGAGATGCGCAGGTAGGCATAAGAGCCTGGAGTGGAGAGCAGGCGCGCGCCTTCGCGTTCGGCTCCAGGTCGTTCAATGGCTTCCAAGTAACGCGGCACAGATTCGCCCGTCGCTAAGTGGCTGACGGCTTCTGCTAATTGGCGATAGTCGGAGATTTCAGCAAAGAGGTCGACGTCCGGAAAGCGTTCGCGCAAACCGCGCTTGTAGCGCTGCACCAAACAACCGGCGACGACGACGGCTTTCAAATCGCCCGCCTTCTTGCGATCGGTCAAATCGCGAATGGCCTGTTCCGATTCAGCTCGCGCCGGACCGATGAACGAACACGTATTCAGAACCGCGATGTCCGCGTGTTCCGGATCGCCGGTGACGAGTAAACCGGCTTCCGCCATGCGGGCGAGCATGACCTCGGAGTCGATTAAATTTCGCGCGCAACCCAAGTGAACTAGGGCAACGGCGCAGGCTTCTTGAGTGGCGCGGGACACGTGATTCTCGGTTCGGGACTTGTTCCGCGTCGATCCCGGCGGACCTTCGGTCCCCCTTCAAACTTTAGGAACTGGGAGTCTTGATCTCCCATTGTTCGCGGGTGAGCAGTATATCGCGGTGACGTCCCCCGAGGTACGGGCCGATCAGTCCTCGTTCCTGCAACTCGTCCAGAATTTCGGTCGCCTTCTGAAAGGGCAGATCAAATTCGCGCTGGAACATGGAAACGGCAACGCGCTCGCGCTCGATAATCATCAAACCCGCATTGTGGAGCAGCGTTTCCCGGTCAGCCCCAGCGCTGGGAACATCACCCTTGCTTTTGGCATCGCGCCGGGCGCGACGACTAGGCCGTTTGGCCTTGGAAGCGGGTGGCTCCACCACGAAATCGGGCTCGGGACTCTCCTCATCTGAGTCTTCGACCGCCGCGACCTTGGTTTCTTTTTTCTTGGGCGCCTTTTTCCTGGGCGCCTTTGTCTCAGCAACGGCCGTCTCGGCACTCTCAGCTTCGGCGTCCGACTCAGCGGCCTCTGCCTGGGCAACTTCCTCGACGGCTTCGACCTCAACAGCTTCGCCGTCCGATTCGAGTTCAGCTACGGCTTCTTCGACCTCGTCTTCCTCACTCTCGTCGTCCGACTC
>JBLINP010000147.1:0-11049 GCA_047639415.1 Planctomycetota bacterium
GACCGGATCAGGTTCGGAAGTTGTTGTCGATCGCGGATCAGCCGATCACATCGAGATTGGGGATGTGGTCGTCTTTTATCCGCGCGGCAGCCAGCCCAGTCGCGGACGCGTGTCGCGCGTCAATGAGCGATCGGCTTACGTTCGTTTCGCGGATCGGGACGTCGCGATTCCGATCGGTACACGCGCGGAGCTAACGCTTCCAAAGTCTCGCTTTGAAGTAACAAGCATTCCTGAAGCTGAACCGGGTACAGCACAGACTGAGCTCCCCGAACATCCTCCTTGGACGTATCGCGAAGATGCATGGACGCCAGATCAACCGCTTCTCGCGGAAATCAAGGCGGTACGTCCGAAAGATAGGAGCACGGCGGTTTCCGGACGCGTTTATGTCATCGCGGACACGACGAGTACTCGCGGCGAAAAGCGATCCGATTCTTTTTATCGAATCGGCACGGACATCAATGCGTTGAATCCCTTCGGCAAAGGCGGCGACCTGCGCATCGACGGCGAACTCAACTCGCGGACGACTGAGATTCCTGACGAAGGTAACGAGAGCGAATTACTCTATCGTCTAGATCGCCTTTCCTATGTGCGAGGCGGGACCCGTTTTACTGCTCCGCGGACGGAGTATGGGCGTTTCCTTCAGTACGGGATGCCCGAGTTCGGCGTACTCGATGGCTGGGAGTTCGTCAGTAACAATTCGACAAGCGAATATCTGGGATTCAGTTTCGGATTTATGCCCGAACCCGATGCTGAGCAGCAAACCGGTGAAGACATGCAGGTTGCAGTAAACCGGCGCTGGATTCTGGATGACTTCGACGGGCTGTCGGTGAACGGCGGCTACCAGAAGACCTTTCACAAAGGCGATAGCGACCGTGACTTGTTCGTTATCAGAGTCGTTCGATTGCCGCATGACGATTGGGACTTTTACGGAACCGCTTGGGTGGATCTATATGGATCGGAAGACGTCGTGAAGCAGTCCAGTCTCGAGTTGACGCAGTTGCACTTGTCGAGCAACCGAACCTACGACGACGGTTCGGGATTGAGCTTTACCTATAGCACCTTTCGTTTCCCGGAGTTGTTGCGCAAGGAGTTTCGACCAGTGGATGCCGGAGAGCTGCTCAACGGAGAATCAAGTCGGTTTTGGATCGACGGTTGGAAGCCGACCTCGAAGAGAACCCAAGTGACAGGACGCATCGGAACCTGGAGCGACGAAGTCGAATCCGGAGGAAACGCTGAAGTCGGCTTCGAAATCGACGATTGGGTGCTAGATCGAAGTCACGCGACCTTCGCGCTGTTCGGAAGCAACGGTCGGTTCAGTAACGCAGTTGGCGCTCGCTTCGCGTACAGCTTGTACACCGAAGCGGGGAGCTGGGATTTGTTCAGTGAGCTTTCACTGCGCGAGCAAGATGACTTTTCATCGTCGATCTCGGACTTGCCGCTGGCCAAGTTGCGCTTGGCAAGAAGCCAACAGACTCGCTCCGGATGGGATCTCCGGTTCTACGTTCAGGCCCTCTCGTGGCAAGAGGATGAGGCTATTTCAATCGGCGTTTTTGGACAGAGAGGCTTCTGATGGAACCGCAATCAAATTTGAATGGCCGTCGTACGCGTTTCGCGTTGGTTGCCTTCGTGGCCTATGCAATCTTGGCTTGTGTCGCGCACGAGCCTCGCACACGAAACGGCTGGCGAGACGAGCTTGGTCCGGTGATTCCGCACGACACTTTCCCGGCTGAATGTGACATGTGTCATACCGGCGGGGACTGGCAAACGATGGTGCCGGATTTTGAATTCGATCATGCCGCCGAGACCGGCGTGGAGCTTATCGGTGCGCACAATCAAGCCGCGTGTTTGCGTTGCCACAATGACCGTGGAGATGTCGCGGGCTTCACGGAACGCGGATGCGTGGGTTGCCACGAAGACATTCACGTGGGCACGCTCGGGCGCCGCTGTATGAATTGTCACAACGAACAAAACTGGTTACCTCGCGGGCAAGTCGAGATGCACGCAAGAACTGGTTTTTCACTAGATGGCGTGCACGCAGCGACTTCATGTCGACGTTGCCATCTCGGAGCTGAGGTCGGCCGTTTTGTGCCGACAAGTTCCGAGTGCGTGACTTGCCACCGCGCCGATTTGGCGCGTGCGAACAATCCCAACCACATCGGGTTAGGACTCGTCGACCGCTGTGACCGCTGTCACATGCCGACCAATTGGAACCAAGCAGAAGCACAGTAGCGCTCGATTTTCGATGCTACGTAAGAGAAGTTGATAGAGGGAGTGAGGCGCACGGCTTTGGGAAGAGCTGACACGCGTCGTTGAGGTTATGAGGAAGATAGATATTTTAGAAGTGATCGTTTTTACGATCGCTATGTTTACGGTTGCGTGTAGTCGTGCCGGAACCAATTCGGCCGAGTCGTGTATGACTTGCCATAACGGTTCAAATGCGAACGACTTTGCAGGCCCCGGTTTGGAAAATCCACATCCGTTCGATGGTGCTGCGCAACTGCTTTGCACGACCTGTCACGGAGGCGATCCGAATGGCGTTGACGCCGTTGCAAGCCACGTCCCGCCTCCGCCGGAAATCGGTGACGATGCGCTGCAGGCCAATAACGCAGTGGCTTACTTCAATCGATTGACGTTGACGGGCATCGACAAGTTTGATGATTACACCGTTGATGGAAAAACGTACAAGGCGCTCGACTACCTGCAGTTCATCAATCCCGGTGACTTGCGCGTCGTGACGGACTCGCGTAGTTGCGGTAAGTGTCACACGGGCCATGCGGAGTGTGTCGACGGGAGTTTGCTAGCTACCGAAGCAGGGGTCTTTTCGGGAGCGATGTTCGCGATCGGCGTCGATAACGAAATCCCTGCAAACCAAGGCCTATTCGAGAATACCGCCGCAGATCTGGCCTTTCGCGCAGTGACCGATACCGACTTTACGACCGATCCTGCGGCCGTCGGAGTGGTGGGGGAACTCATCGAAATGCCTGTGTTCAGCGGCTTTGGCGATACCGGGGTCGATGCAATTCACAACAACCCAGTCTACGACTCGACAACGTTGCAGAACGGGTTGCTCGCCAACAATCAGGTGCAAACGGGCTCTCCGCTAGCCAACGTCTACAACGAGCAAGTGGCCTTCACTTGTGGTGATTGTCACCTCGGTAGTGCTGGTGCAAACAATCGCTATGGCGACTTCCGTTCGTCCGGTTGCACGGCTTGTCACATGCAGTACAGCCTCGACGGCCGTAGTCGGAGTGGCGATCCCAACGTGAATTTGTTGGAGCCGGCCGATCCGGACGATATTGAGGCACCTGAACAGCCACACATCGCTCGACATTTGCTCACGAGCGTTGCGATGACTTTGCCGAGTGGCGAAGCCGTTCAAGGAATCAACGATTACGCGTGTGCCGGTTGCCACCAGGGCTCAAACCGAACGGTGATGCAGTACTGGGGTATTCGCTTGGATCAGAACGAGGATGTACGCCGGGGGAAGCAATACCCGGCCGATCCTGTGACGTTCCAAAATACGGCGAATGATCCGCGCTTGTTTGATCCAGCGGTTGGCAATCAGACTTTCAACGGTCGACGTGCGAACCAGTACTTGTTGAAAGAGGATTACGACGGCGATGGTCGCGATGATACTCCAGCGGATGTTCACTACGACGCGGGTATGGGCTGCATCGATTGTCACGGAAGTTCCGATTTGCATGGCGGCTACATTCCGGGGGCAACCAGCGCGACGATTATGAGTCGTCAGGAACAAGGTGTCGCCATCGAGTGCGAGAGTTGTCACGGCACGATTGATGCGTATGCATTAACTATGAGTGGCACGGACATTACCGGCAAGGCAGCCGAAATTGGAATGGACCGACAGGGCAATCCGATTTCACACGTCGTGAAAGAAGGCGGGGACTTCTTCATGTACAGCAAGTTGACCGGCGCTAAACACTACGTCTCGCAAACGTTGGATACGGTGTCGGATAACGGAAAGACCAACCCGTTTAGCGGCGTTCCGGTTTATACGGACCGGGCTTCATTTGCGATGGGGCGTGACGATGGCAATTCGAGCACGGGCATTGGACCCCAGCAAACAGGAGGAGCAGCGGGCGGCTTTGCTCATACCGATAGTATGAGTTGCGCTTCATGCCACTCGTCTTGGACGAACTCATGTATCGGCTGTCACTTGGGTGGCGAGTACAACGACAACAACAAAAACCTTGTCAGCAACATTACCGGTGAACGGATCGTCTTCGATCAAGCGAACGCGGACTTTGTGTATCAAACACCCGTTCCGTTTCAACTCGGCATCGGCCCGAAGAACCGGATTGAACCGATCATCGCCAACACGGATGTTTTCTTTCAGTACCGCGATCTTAATGAGAACGATTCACAGATCTTCAAGTTCAGCGATCGGAACGGAGCGGGCAATGACCCTGTAACAGGATTGGCTTCGCTGAGTCACAACGTGATGATGCCGCACTCCATTCGGGGTCGCGTATCCGCGCAAGACGAAGGGCCACGCTATTGCGTAGCGTGTCACCTAACCGACGAGTCACTTTCGAACTTTGGAGCGGAGTACACCAATCATCGAGCTGCACTCGGCCCGGGCGGCAACTTGGCCAATTTGGATTTCAACTTGCTTCAAACCCACATCGGAAAGAACACGGGCAATCAGCTCAACTCGCCGATCTGGGTTCACATGGTGGCGGGCTTGGGGACCGGTTTGTATTTGTTTGACGAACACGGTTGTCCGGTTAATCCACTCGACGATGACGACAACCGCGTTGGGTGCGATGGGACTTCGCCAAAGGACAACTTTGATATCAACAATGCTGTCTTTGACCTCGACCGGCTAGTGGATACAAACGGCGATTCGAAGGGTTCGAGCAATCACGCCATGCTCGATCCGGTCGTGGCTCCCAATCTGCGCGACGGAGCCGTGAATCCGCAATTGTCCGGACCGCTTGGTGCGACTTTGATTGAGCGGCTCGCGGATCCCACGACCGGAATCGTGTTGAACGCATGGTTGGATGCCGATGGTGCGACACAGGGTGATGCTGACGATTTCGTCAGTACGGATCCATAGGGCGAGTGCTCGCAAACAGCGGTTAAAGAACGAGGGCCACGAGTAATACTCGTGGCCCTCTCTTTGGTTCTGGGGTGAGCAACGCAATGAAGCGCGGCTCAACAGATCCTCTAGCAGACGTTTTGGATAACCTGAGCTATCCGGTGTGAGCTATTAGTGTGTTGGAGGTGTGGGTTACCAGCGACCGCCGCCGCCGCCGCCGCCGCCACCACCACCGCCGCCGCCACCGCCGCCACCGCCGCCGCCACCACCGCGTTGCGGGCGGGGCTGAGCTTCGTTGACTTTGAGGTTACGACCGTCGAGGTTCATGCCGTCCATTTGTTCAATGGCAGCTTGTGCTTCTTCGTCCGAGGAGAACTCGGCGAATGCAAAGCCACGCGGGCGGCCAGTTTCGCGGTCCATGACCATGTGGACGTCCTTCACGTTGCGGCCGTTTTCGGCGAGCACAGCTTGAAGAGAGTCCTGAGTCGTGTCCCAGGAGAGGTTGCCGATATAAAGTCGGTTACCCATGAGTAATAGCTTCCTTTTCGTTGTCTGCAGTCAGGTCTGCGTTCAGTGACCAGTTCCAAACAGCGGAAAGGCTCGTTACGCGGATCATCAGGCTAAGTAAATCAGTGAATGCGACGTCCCGATTGGACCTCGCGAAGAAAAACGCCCAAAGCTGAATTGCCCTTCAGAGCAGTTGCAATGGACGTTGTTTGGGAGAGTGCGCTTTTCATGGCTCCAAGAGCGGTGAGCGCAGAGAGTGTCGTTACGGGCAAAACAAATCCTCGCGGTGCATCGACAAGTGCAGAGGGGGATCGGCGGAGCGTAGCTCGACGCACGTAGGTACCAGCTTGCTGGGGAGCTCTGCTAGTGGGGCGGGCTCGATGAGCGGCCCGGCGGATCGCCGCGTTCAACGACGCGGTCACGGCTGACAGTGATTCAAGAGAGAGACGGGAAGAAGTGATTTGGTGGTGAACCTGGACGAATGTCGCGGGCAATCGCTCGCGGGTTCTGCGAGGAGGATACCGCCACTCCCTGCATTTTGTCTACCGGCGTGTTCGCGGTCTTTTCGCGAGACTCCGATCTTGGGACGAATTCGTTGGTGATCTAGGGCGCCAATGGGGCAGGGCTCAGCTTGTCCGACCACCACCGCCAGCCGGCATAGGGTGATCTGCCTAGCGGTCATGGGAGCTGAAGTTTGAGGCTTTGCTCCAGATCTCTGAGGCTAACTTCGCCCATGGAAGCGCTTTCGGGGAATCGGCCCGTATCAGGTGAAGAAGAGCGGTCATTCCGGGAGGATTACAGGAACATTAAGGAAATCCAATTTCGTCCAAGAGGTCCAAAAATCTCGATTTGGGCTAATTCTTGAGTTTAGATCTGAACGCGAGGACGAGCCTAAAATCTCGATTTCGAGGCGGTCTGAGGACTTCTTCCTGAGCAGCTTGAGGCTCCATAAAATGGCGCTAAAAGCCAAAAAAATGAGCAGTTTGACCCCCGATGACAGCGAAGTCGTTTAGGCTACAAACCCAGGTTAGAGGAGCATTATAGGACCGTTAGTCTTTTTAACTTTTCAATTGTAGGTACGCGGTGACACGCGCAACCGCGCGTAATTCACTTTCAGGAGACATTTTTAGATGCAATTTTATAAGGCAATGATGATCGGGGTGCTCAGCGCCCTGACGGCAAGTTCCGCTGCAGCGGATGTCGACTTCGATCCGTCCTTTGATCCGGCACCCGCTGTCGATATCAATCCGGACCCCAATATCGTCGAGATCAATCTCGTGGCTGCCCCCATCATGTGGCAGTACCTCCCCGGGATTAACACGGCGTCTTTCGCTTACAACGGCCAGATTCCAGGTCCGCTAATTGACGTTGATCTGGGCCAAACGCTTCGGGTTAACTTCACGAACAATCTCGGCGAAGACACGACGGTCCACTGGCACGGCGTTGATGCTCCGGCCGACATGGACGGCAGTCATATCTCGCAGTTGACAATTCCGGACGGCGGAACGTTCACCTACGAGTTCGAATTACTGACTCCGGGCTTGAAGTGGTACCACCCCCACGTTCGTACCGACGTCATGGTCGAGCACGGTCTCTACGGTCCGATGATCGTTCGCGATGCGGTTTCCGAAGCGGCTCTCAATCTTCAAGGTCACGAGCACATCGTGATGTTTGACGACATTCGTATCGACGAAGTCACCGGCATCATCGATACGTTTGACTACACAGATCCTCTGGAGCGAGTGATCTACCAGACGTCAGGCCGGACCGGCAACGTTCTGTTGGTCAACGGCAAGCGCGCTACCGACATTGAACTCAATGTTCCGAATGGTGAGCCCCAGCGTTGGTACAACTGGAATGTCTCGAACTCGGTGTTCTCTCGATTGGATCTCAACGAGTTCTACGCGGCCACACCCGGTGTAATTGGAGTCACTACTTATCAAGTGCCCAGCGAGCAGTGGCAGGGCAAAGTTTGGAAGGTTGGCGGCGATCGCGGACTTCTCGCAACGAGAGAGCAGCGCGTACGCGTTGTTGAAGTGTTGCCGACGATTGACCACTTCATCTTCCAAGACTTCCGTGCCATTTTGCTGGTTCCCGGTGAGCGTATGGACGTCATCTTTACTCCTTTCGGCCGTGACGGTGCACTCTTGCCCGTCGACCAGTGGGACTGGGCGCGTGGTGATCACGTGGCTTTCTACAAGCCGGACGGCACGATTGGCTTGGGTGACGACCCCGAAGACGGCTTCAAAGATACCGAGCGCTATTTCAGTATGAAGCTCATTGGTGAGGACCCCGGTGCCCCATACTACGAGCCCCCGACAGTACTCGACGCAGGCAACATCGAATTGCTCGACATCAATGATGTCACCAAGACGGTCAACGTGACCTTCGGTCACTCGACTCCTGACGCCGCCGGCGACGTGAACTTCTTCGCCGTTGTTGATGGCGGAAGCCCGATGCCCTTCCCCAAGTTGACGAGCCTCGTGGCTGCTGACTTGGAAATTGGCGACGTCGTTCAGTGGAACGTGACGAACCTGTCTCACGGTGATCACCCGTTCCACACGCACGGCTTCGCTTTCCAGTGGTATGAGACTGAGTACTTTGACGCTGTAACGCCGGCGTTCAACTACATGGAGTTCCCGAACCAGGTCACGAACAAGGACACCATCTTGGTTCCCGCTCGTACTGGTGCGAAGGGTACGAGTAACACGACTCTGCGAGCACTCATGCTGATTGACGACACCGGTCGTGAAGGTCGTTTGACGGCTCAAGGTCGTTGGCCAACCGCCAACACTTCTGGTGGTTACCTCTTCCACTGCCACATCCTCGAGCACGTAACCCGGGGCATGATGGGCTTCTTCGAGGTCTTCGACCCGACGGATCCCTTCGCCAACCTGGGCGGTGCAACGGCCGACCTTTCTGGTGGTCACTCCTACCTTGGAGGCACAGGCCTCGTCACAGCGGGTACTCCGTTGACGATTGACCTGCAGGACTCGATCCCGGGTGCTACGTCATTCCTCGCTGTCGGTGCAACTCAAACTCTCGTACCGCTGACGCTTGGTTACTTCTTGCCGACGCCGACACTGCTTATTGGTCCGAACGTGCCGGACGCTATGGGCAACATCAACAAGAACTTCATTTGGCCCGCGGGCTTGCCGGCTGGCACAGAAATCTTCTGGCAGTGGGCTACCTTCGAGACTGTTGGTGATGTCAGTGTTTCCAACGCACTGCGCACCAAGCAGCTGTAGTTCGAGACGAATCTAACGCGGCGGCGGGATTGGAGCGGAAGCTCTGATCCCGCCGCTTCTATTTAACCCCGCTGGGGGCGATCGGAAGCCACGGGGAGGGGCATTCCCAATGAAATCGCCGGAGGGCCTGAGGGGTCTAATCGCGCCTAAGAGGTCTTATAAATGCCGAATTAGACCGCAATTTCTTGGTTAGGTCTGACCGCGCGGAGCTTGCTCGAAACGATGTTTGGGGCGAAATCCGGCAACTTTTTCCTCTTAAAATTAGATTTAGAGTAGAGGGGGCGAAAGGTGAGAGAAAAAATCGGCTCTGAAGCGCCTGGGCTTTCGAAGTCGCATATGATTCTGGAGGCAGATTAGAGGAGCATTACAGCGCCATTAGGGCTTGTAATTTTTTCACAGTAGGTACGCGTTGAAACGCGCAACCGCGCGCATTTCACTCTCAGGAGACACATAGATGAAATTTTATAAGGCAGTCATAGTCGGGGTCATCAGCGCCCTGACGGCAAGTACCGCAGTCGCGGGCGCCGACTTTGACCCGACTTTCGATCCAGCATCGGCAGTCGATATCAATGCAGATCCCAACATCGTTGAGGTCAACCTGGTCGCAGCGCCCATTATGTGGCAGTTCATTCCAGGGGTTAACACAGCGGCATTCGCTTACAACGGCCAAATTCCTGGACCGTTGCTTGAAGTTGATCTCGGACAAACGCTTCGCGTTAATTTCACGAACAACCTCGGCGAAGACACCACGATTCACTGGCACGGCGTTGATGCGCCGGCCGATATGGATGGTAGCCACATCTCTCAGTTGGTCATTCCGGACGGTGGAACCTTCACCTACGAGTTCGAAATGCTCACACCTGGGTTGAAGTGGTATCACCCGCACGTGCGTACCGACGTCATGGTCGAGCACGGTTTGTACGGCCCGATCCTCGTCCGTGACGTTGTTGCCGAGACCGCTCTCAATCTGCAGGGCCAAGAGCACATCGTCATGTTCGACGACATTCGTATCGACGAAGTCACAGGCATCATCGATACGTTTGACTACACAGATCCTCTCGAGCGAGTGATCTACCAGACGTCAGGCCGGACCGGCAACGTTCTGTTGGTCAATGGCAAAAGGGCGTCCGATGTCGAACTCAATGTTGCGAACGGTGAGCCCCAGCGCTGGTACAACTGGAACGTCTCGAACTCTGTGTTTGCACGATTGGACCTCAACGAGTTCTACGAGTACACGCCGGCCGAAATCGGAAACACTCCCTATCAAATCCCGGGCGAGCAATGGCCTGGCGAAGTTTGGAAAGTTGGCGGTGACCGCGGGCTGCTCGCATCGGTTGAGCAGCGTTCGCGCGTCGTTGAGGTTTTGCCCACGGTGGACCACTTCATCTTCCAAGACTTCCGCGCAATCTTGCTCGTTCCGGGTGAGCGTATGGACGTGATATTCACTCCCTTCGGTCGTGAAGACGAAAACTTACCCGTTGACCAGTGGGATTGGGCACGTGGTGATCACGTGGCTTTCTACAAGCCTGACGGCACCATCGGTTTGGGCGACGATCCCGAAGACGGCTTCAAAGATACTGTGAAGTACTTCGACATGAAGCTCATCGGTCCGGACCCGGGTGGCCCTTATTATGCCCCCCCGACAATCCTAGACCCGGGCAACATTGTCGAGCTCGATATTATCGATGTCGACAAGACCGTCAACGTGACCTTCGGTCACTCGACTCCCGACGCAGCTGGCAACGTGAATTTCTTCGCCGTTGTTGATGGCGGCACTCCGATGCCCTTTCCCAAGTTGACGAGCCTCGTCGCAGCTGACCTGGAAATTGGTGACGTCGTCCAGTGGAACGTCAAGAACCTGTCACACGGTGATCACCCGTTCCACACGCACGGCTTCGCTTTCCAGTGGTATGAGACTGAGTACTTTGACGCCGTAACGCCGGCGTTCAACTACTTCGAGTTCCCGACCCAGATTACGAACAAGGACACCATCTTGGTTCCCGCTCGTACTGGCGCTAAGGGCACGAGTAACACGACTCTGCGAGCTCTCATGCTGATTGACGACACCGGTCGTGAAGGTCGTTTGACCGCTCAAGGTCGTTGGCCAACCGCCAACACTTCTGGTGGTTACCTCTTCCACTGCCACATCCTCGAGCACGTAACCCGGGGCATGATGGGCTTCTTCGAGGTCTTCGATCCGACAGATCCCTTCGCCAACCTTGGTGGTGCGAC
>JBLINP010000148.1:0-10911 GCA_047639415.1 Planctomycetota bacterium
ACGACCTTACAAGGTCGTCTGCGGGGGCAAGTATCTGCAAAGTGCCAGCAGGAACCAATTCGAGGCGTTTTGCCTCGCGGTTCATGAATAATCCGGGCTAGAGCTTTGCGCTCGCTCTCCAATGCGACGGTCACGAGCGACTCCCACCTCGGTTTCCCCCGCAGTTGGGCGCCTGATCCGCCGCTCGGTCCTGCACTCCGAACCCAAGAAGTGCCACCGGGGTAGCGCGAGCTTACTCGCTCTTCGCTTCGTTGCGTACGAATTCGGATTCGTCGTACTCGGCGGCGTGATCGAGAGTGATTCGCACGCGCTCGTTCTCCGAAAAACTCTTCAACACTCGGACTGCGTTCTGTCGAACGGTTGCAGCTTTATGATTGAGCAAGCACGCGATGAGGGGTTCGATGAGCGGCTCGTATTTGGCGCCTTCGATTCCGTTGAGCGCGTCATTCAGAACTTTCGATTCCGAGGCGTTGTTCAAAACCCAAACGGCCTCGTCCAAAATATCTTTTGAACGAGGGTCCGCGTAATTCTCGGACGAAGACGCTTGCAACGCCTTCAAGGCTTCCGCTTTTTGCTCCAAAGTGCTCGATTGATCCAATACGGTTTGGCGAGCTGTTTCGATGCTTGCGGGCCAAGTCTCGTTGGAGGACATCGGATCGTCGTTTTCGTTTGAAGACGAGAACTCAAGACTATCGTCGCTTTCGATTGCGGCGCTCTCCTCGGACGTGAAGCCGGGGGGTTCGAGGCCCTTGGCATTGCTCTGGCTCTTCTGAAAGGCGATTCCGACTGCGATGCCAAAGCCAGCGATGAGAAGCAGTAGAAATTTGTTCATTAGGAGCACAGGCGGATCCGGATGGGGATGGTCATTTTCGGGGAAGGGGCATTCACCCGCGAAACCGCACGGGGTTTCTGCTGGGAATGCTGGAGAAGCGTCGCTTTCGGAATGCTTCTCTTTCTCATCTCTCGAACGGGACGCGTTCGACTATCATCGACGACGGTTCCTTCTTGGATTTCGCGCCCTTTGAATTTCACCTTTCGCGAGGCCAATTTCGTGTTGATTGCCGCGACCCACTCCTTTTGCCTGCTCTTGATGACGTTGCCGTTGAACGGCACGAATCCGCCGCCTGCACGGTTGGAAGAGTCCGTAGCGAGCGCTTTGACCTCCCTTTCTGCAACGAGCGCTTCCCAGCGTGTCCGCGCCGAACGTTGGCTGGCCACCCATTTGGAGGTTGCCGACTATCCCGAGCTCCGAGACGCCGCTATCTCAGGTTCGAGCGAGGTGCGGTTGCGAATTACGCATGCGCTCGGTTCAGACGATCGTCATCTCGGTTTGGCGATCTCGATGGCCGCCAATCAAGAAGCGGCGTTGAAAAGGCTTGGCGAAGAAGCGGTCGGTGAAATCGCCGCTCGCTGGCACACCGGATTGGGTCAACCTTTCGCAGCGGATTTGCCCGATCAACCCCAATTGCGCGAGGCGATGGGGAGGCTGAATGCCGAATGGCCGACCGAACTCTATCGACTTGAACTGAGCGGAAGTTTGTCGGAGGTGGTCAGTCGGTTGGCCCGATTGGGCAACGTTCCGGTGCCACTGATTGTCGATCCTTATACGGAAGGCAAGACCGTGGCGGGACTTGCCCAAGCAGAGTATTTGGAGGGGACCTGGGATGAACTGCTCCGCAAACTGGCGGTTAAGTTTGGAGTGAAACTCGAGGGTGCGCTGATCTTCGACGAGAAGCTTGGGCAAGTACCGGCACTGCTTTGCTTGCGCCCTAGCGACGCAAGTTCCAATGCCTCGGCGCTAAGTTTACTCACGGATTGGTGTCGCGATTCTTTGGGGGCGAATCCCTCCGGGAGTCGCGCTGCTCGAGCGCTGGCAACAAGTACTTGGCCGGCGGCGCTCGGTTGGTTGGATCGGCGATATCGAGAGACTAAAGATGAAGTGGCCTTGGCGGGATTGTTGTCGGCCGCCGCTCGCGATCGCATTCCACTCTGTTTCTCGCGCGCAGAAGCCGTGCGTGAATTGCTCGAACTCGCAGAGGTTGCGAACTCTGATTTGAGCGCTGTAAGGATCATGCAGGCTTTGATGGCGTTGCCGCCAGTTGGCCTCGATGGAGAGCGTTTGGACGAAGTCTTGATTGAGAACTTGGGCACACTGAATCAGCGCACTCTCCTTTTGCGGTTAAACGTTCTGGAGAGCATGACCAGTTCGAGTTCGAAGGTTCGAGCAGCGCTGCGTGAGGTCCTGGCGCGACCGGAGGGAGTCGTTGACACGGTGGTTCGATTGCAGGCGCTGCGTGCTTGGTCGTCAATGACCGATCATGGCGAAGTGGAATTGGCCGGGCTGCCGGAGTTGCTTCGATCCGTCCGCAATCAAACTCAAGCTGCGGAGCTTGTGGGCTTATTGTTGGCCGCTCGAGTTGCTCCCGAGGCGTTTCAACCGGCGTCGGACAAGCTATCGAGTTTGTCTTTGTCGGCCCGCACGATGTTGCTTGAGTGGAACCTCTTGTTTGGAAGAAGTTCGTCAGCCGGAGAGCATTTGGAGCAATTGACGAATTGGAAAAGTGGCTGGCCCAAGCACGAGATTACTCGTCAAGCCCATGCTCAGGTTGCGGAGGCGTTGCGCCGGCTCGTTCGTCGCGGTGAGGGTGATCGAGTGGGGCTGTGGCTTGACGCTTTGTTCAGAGATGTGGACGATCCGGATGCTCGACGGGCTTTGCACCGCATTGCAATTCTTGCGGGAGTGACCGTGACGGAGCGTGCTCTACGCGACGCGGCCTGCTTGAATTGGTTGGTTCCCGCCGATCAACAAGTTTTCCCATTAGGCGACGAGGAACTCCTTGGTGTACTTGCTGCGCGAAAAGTTGCGGGCACTCGCTCCCGTGCTCGCGCTCTGCTCTTGCAACAACTCGGACGCGCTTTATCACAGCATCGTTCCGTCGATATCAATGGCAGGTTAGCTCGACAAGCCTTGCTCGGATTGGAACGCGCCATCGAAGAATTGTTCGAACGCGGCGCGGACTACGAAGTGAAATTGTTAGCGTCCGAGATCGAGGGTCTGCTTCGCCGTTACCGGAGTCACCCCTTAGCGGAGCAAGTCTTCGCCAAGGCTTGGCCATTCGGGCCGAGCTCACGAGCCATCGATCTCGCGAGCAGCGATCGTTCGCTTTAGTAGGAGCCGTAAGCGGAACTTTTCGAAGCGCGCGCGCCGGTCAAGCAAAGTCCCAGGATGTTGCCGCCCAACGTTTCCAGAATGCGTTGGGCTTGCTCGACCATATGACGTGGCGTTTCGCCAAGTCGAACGACCAAGATGATGCCATCGGAAATAGTTCCGAGCATGCTGGGGTCATTCAGTGCAAGCGCGGGAGGCGTGTCGAGCAAGACGTAGTCGTACTCGCGCTTCAAGGTGTGTAGCACACTCTTGATTCGATCGAGATTCATGACGCCATTCGGATCATGCGAACGTTCGCCCGCCGAAATGATGTCGAGGTTCTTTATCGAAGTTCTGCGCACGGCTGCCTTCAAAGGGATTTCGCCTCGTAGCAACTCGGTGATTCCACGCCGTCTGGGAATGCCGAGGTAGTGCTCGACCGATGGGTCGCGAATGTCCGCGTCGACAACCAGCACACGCGTTGGGGGAGACTCGACCAACGAAAGCGCTAGGTTCAACGTGGCGACCGACTTGCCTTCGCCGCGCGTCGCGCTGGTCATCAGAATTGTGCGCGAGGCTCGATCGGGATTCAGCGTGAGGATCGAGTTTCGCAGTCGCCGATACTGTTCAGCAATCACGCTCTGCGGAGAGTTCAAAACAGCTAGCTCTTCACGGGTCGCCGGAATCTCAGCCGCTTCGTCGGGCGGAGCTGTGGCGAAGGGCGCGTAGGCTTGCGGGTTCTTACGGAAGATCGGCATAGGGGTGATTCGGTCGAACGTGGGCGGGAGTGGGAAGCTCAAGCCTCATCCTGATTTCGGTCGTGTGAGCCCAAGACCGTAGAGGATTTTGGGCTGACCGAACACAACCGTACGTTTGCGATTAGACGGGCAGGAGTCCGCGGTTTGAATTCCTCAGAAATCGATGGGGATGATGGAGGCAGATAACGTTCCTAACAGGGCTTATGCCAAGTGGAGGCGGTACATACCAGGGCTTTCAGCAGGGAAACAGCCAACCGGGCGCTGCACAGGGTTCCGAAATCTCGGGCGCTCGATCGGCCTTTGAAACTTGGACGAGCGCCTCGGCCCGAACTAGGCGTGCGCCCCGCATTTTCTTGGTCGAGCGCAGGAGCTTCGGCAGATGCTGATTGAGCCAGACGATGGAGCGGGCGTATTCCGGATAGTTTTTTTCCCAGCGTCTGAACTCGGGTCCGTGGTGAACCGTTCGTCCACGCGCGTTCTGCTCGGCCGGGAGCGCCGCGTGGAGTAACTCATGAAAGAGCACATAACTCACAAACCACTCCGGCACGAAACTTTGATCGAGAACCGGATGCATGCGTATGAGGTGATTCTCCCGCACGTAGCAACCCAGTTGAAGCGAGCGTTTCGCTCGCACACCGCCCCGGCGCCCCCATGTCACGGCGGGGAGAGTTCGCAGGGGTGGAAGGATTCCGGGCTGCGTAACTAGGGTTTGAATCAGCGGTGTGAGGTCATGCACGTGGCCGAGCGGGAAGTGGTCGACGGGGCGTTTGCGAACCGGCGGAAGCTCGGCGACGGCCGTTTCGATCCACGCATCGAGCAGCGCCGATGATTTTCTAGCGCGGCGACCGACTCGCAACCAGTGAGCGACGGCCGCGCGAACATCGTCGGGGGCTTGCGCGAAAATGGCGCTCAACCTCAGATCGAGAATTGAAGGAGCGCCGAGCGCGCGAGAACGATAGCGGGCTTCAAGCACGCGCTGCCGCGCGCGTCCGAATCGGACGTGAACAGTGGCGTTGAGTTCCCGAGTAAGGAACTCGCTCCAATCCAGTTCATTGAACACGGGCGCATTCTATAGATGCGCCCGCTCCGATCTCCAGTGTCAGGATTTCGGTTCAGCCACCGAGATTCAAATCCTGGGTGTACTCTTGGCCGCGATCGACCTTAAAGAGCACTTCAGAGTTCTGCATGTCGACGATCGGCTGAAACACGTTGTTCTCATCGGAGGCACTGGCCGCCGATAGCTTGAAAGAGCCCGCCGGAACATTGCGAAGGATGTAACGACCTTCCGCGCTCGTCCGAGCTTCAATATGAACCGTCTGATCCCGGTTGACGGAAATCAACTGAACGGTTGCACCGGGCAAAGCCTGTCCGGCGCCATCGAACACAGTTCCGCGCACCGTTCCACCGGACTGCAATTGAATCGTTCCCATCTCCGTAGCTTGGCCTTCGTTCACGCGCAAGTTGTTGACCGACTCGGTCGGGTAGGAGGGGTGGACGACTTGAATTTGATAAAGCTCGGGCGCCAGCATCATGAGCTCGAAGTTGCCATCCTTATCCGTCCGCGTCTTGTTCTCCGAGGTTCGACGCGGCGTCGATTGCGCGAAGAGTCGCATGAAGGGATTGTCTTGGAAGTTGTTGTCTTGCGTCATGATCGTGACGCCCTTCAGCGGCTTGCCCGAGGTTGCGTCGAGCACGGTTCCGGTGATTCGTCCACCTTGATTCATCGACACCAAGATGTCGGTAGTGGCCAATCCCTGCGAAACTTCGAAATCTTCGGAGTAGGTGGCGGCGAAGCCTGCCGCTTCCACCTTGACGCCATAGCGACCTTCGCTGACGCCGGTCAAAGTGAAGCTACCATCAGCGGAGCTGAACTTCTTTTGCTGCGAGCGACGTCCGTACGTGGACGATTGCGCGATGTACTGGTGCAAGCCCAAGGTGAACTCGCCGATCGGATTGCCGACATCGTCGACCACGTGTCCCATCACGCTGCCCTGCTCGGCCATTTCGATCTCAATGTCCTGAAGCGGTGCTTCGATGCGATTGCGTTGGGAGACTCCCCAGCCCTCCGCTTTGACGATTAGCGCGTAATCGCCGCCAACCAAACCACCGATTTCAAACTTGCCATCGGGGCCGGATTCCGTGTCCTGGCTGAGGGTTTGTGGCTCTTGGTAACCGATGACGCGGACCGATGCGCCCCCGATCGGAGAGCGATCGGGGCCGATGACCATGCCTCGAATCTTTTCACCGGGGCTCAGTCGAAAATCATGATTGTTGGTGTCGGTCTTCGCGTTGATGCGAAGGTTGCGCTTGGTCTGGGTTCCGTAACTGGCGGCGCCTGCGGATAGGTGCCATGACTTTCCGGGCGAGATGTTTACGAAGCGATAGTAGCCCGTGTCGTCGGCCGTCGCGGAGAGGGAGGAAGCATCTGTGCGCGATGCAAACATGGCGGGAGTCATCGATGAGCCCATGCTCAAGGTCGCGCCCGCAATTGGGCTGCCCTCGAAGTTATGAACGTAGCCATGCAACGTGAGCCCCGCTTGCATGTTGACGTCCCAAAAGGTCTCGCCTTTGAACTGCACGGGAATCATGGGGTCTTCGTGCTCGCTGAAATCGTTGTGCTTGGCGACCATCGAGTAATTGCCGGGAGGTAGGTTCCCGAAGCGATAGTTGCCCTCTTCATCCGTGCGCGTGGTGCGCGACCTGTTCTTTGAATCATTCAGCGTTCCCATCATGCGCTGAATCTCAATCATGCCGCTCTGCACTCCACCTTCGATCAAAACCAAGGTTGCGCTGTTGAGCGGCGAGCCTTCGGGGTCGAGCACGCGACCATAGACCGCATTCTCGTAGACTTCTGAAGGTGTGCCCACGCTCTGTCGTCCAGAACCCACCGTCTCCGTTCGACGGTCTGGCTTCTGAACAGGCTCCACCGCGGGCCGGTTGATTTTGGCCGGCTGGGCCGTGTTGTCCTCGGGCTGGACTGCGTCGAGGCCAACGGGAGTCGGCGGCTCGGTGTTTGAGTCCGTCGAAAATAGCGTGAAGAGGAGGGCCGCTACGGAGAGGACCACAAGGCCCAGAACGAGGAGGGGACGCATGACGTGAATGTGGGTTTCGAGAGGCGGAGTGTCTCTCTGACTGGGGTGCCGTGATTTCACGGCTTTGAGTATCGGTACAGCGGATTTGCGCGAGTGAGAGCGCAATGTAACGATTGGACGACGGCTAGTTCGCCATTCTTCCCTTCAAGATCGAGATTGAAGGGTGCCCAAGTGAAACCAAACTAGCTCTCCCCGCTGGTCGCCCCAATTTGGGGCCTCGTCCAGAGATCGTCTAGCGGCTTCCGGCGTGCAGGCGCGGGCCTGGCCAAATCGCTTCGCAGTAGCTTCGATAGCCCAGGAAATAGGCTAGGAGCAGGAGCGGGAAGTCGAGGCGCTTGTAGACCTCGATGCGCGAAGCTCGACCCAGCCAAGAGGCGGTCATGCGCGCGGCTTCGCCGGTACGTGGGGCGTGCAATCCCCAGCCTTTCACGAATCCTCGCAAGGGCACCAGGTGAAAGGGCTTTCCGCCGGTGTGAATTTGCATGGGACGCGGCAAGAATCCGTCGCGCTCCGAAGAAGCAATCCACTCGCGGCCGCTGGACCACATGGAATACTGCGAACGACGTAGGCCGGGGTCGCGGCTAATCGTGAGGACTGCACCCTTTTCGGGCGTGTAAGTCGCTGCCGTGATCAATCCCAACGCGTTGCGCCTCATTTCGAGCAGGCCCACGCGACCCTCTTCGTCGTGGATCTCGTGGCGCAAGTTCCAAAGCCCGCTGACGCGAGTGGTGTAGACGTTTTTGGGAGTGGGCGTATCGGTCATGAGACTAGGGGGCTGGGCGCGCGATCAAGCCCAGCGGGCGTTCTAGCGTTCTCGGCGGGGCTATGTATGCGGTATCGGCCGGGAAGACTATCCGCGACGAGGGCAGATGGAGTCAATTTTTGGCGGGAAGCGGGGGAGGAGCGCAATTAGTTGGGCTTATTGACGCCGGAATCGACGAGTGGCGACAAGGCGCGGAGTTGTTCGACGGCCGTGACGGTCAGGCTCGCGGCCTCGGCGACGGCTTCGGGTGTGGTGTAGCGGGATAGCGAAAACCGAAGGGTTCCGAGGGCTACCGACTCTTCGACATCCATGGCGGCCAGCACGTGGGACACGCCTCGACGCCCTGAACTGCAGGCTGAGCCCGTGGAAACGGCCAGGCCATACTCAGCCAGGAGGGCCACCGCTGCTTCGCCGGAGATACCGGGGAAGCCGAAGCTCGCGGTCGAGCCCACTCGGTTCGCGGATCCGCCGTGAATGTGCGTGTCGGGCAGTGCGGCGCGAATGCGCTGTTCGAGATCGTTGCGCAGAGCCGTGAGTTTGAGTTGTCCGGAATCGTCGGCGGCGAATTCGCGAGCCAGATCGGCGGCGCGCCCCGCGCCTGCGATTGCGGGAACATTCTCGGTACCCGCTCGCCGATCGAGTTCTTGCGGGCCGCCGCGAAACAGTGCTTGGAACGGAAACTCGCCATGCACCCACAACATTCCACAGCCCTTGGGACCGTGAAATTTGTGCGCGCTGATGGAGACCATGTCGAGTGGCAACTCAGAAACGTTCATCACGAGTTTGCCAGTGGCTTGCATCGCGTCGACGTGGAAACTCGCACCTTGTTCGCGACAGCGATTTCCGACCGCTCGCAAGGTGTCTTTCGAAGTGATGACGCCGATCTCGTTGTTGACCCACTGGAGACTGACGAGCGCGCAGTTTTCATCGATGGCTTGAAGCGCTTGCTCGACATCAAGCTCGCCGTTCGAGTTCACGGCAACTCGCACGATTTCAAACCCGGAGTCGCCTTCGAGTTGCTCAAGAGGCTCGAGGACCGCGGGGTGTTCGACCTGACTGGTGACTATCCGCCTGAGTTTTGGATTTCGCGCTCTAGCTGCGTGAATCGCCGAATGGATGCATTCTGTGCCCCCCGACGTGAATAGGATTTCGCGCGGAGAGCGCGCGCCAATCAGTCGAGCCACGCTGCTACGGGCAAGGGCGAGAGCGTCAGCAGCATCGTTTCCAAGCGCATGTCCGCTGGAGGGGTTGCCGCAACTCGTCTGCAAATAAGGCAGCATGCTGGCGAGCGCTTCGGGCGCGACAAAAGTCGTCGCGTTGTTGTCGAAGTAGAGAGATTGAGCGTCCACAAAAATGGTGGGGTTCCGGTCAGCGTGACAGACCCAACTAGTACAGCGCGCTCAAATCGTTAGGTACAGAGAGTCCAGATTTGACGCACGGTTCACAGTAGTTGTTTTCCGCTGTGGGCTTGTGCTCGCAATGCAGACACTCGTTGAGCTTGTTCAGCGCTTGGCTGACATTGAGGCGTTCTTGATTGAGATGAGCAACCTGCTCTTCGATCAATCGTTGACGTTCCAAAAGCGCGCGACGCACGCGCGCCAACATCTCGCTGGAATCCTTCGGAGCGCAGCGCGTGTCCATCAACTTGCCGATGCCCGAAAGGTCCATGCCGAGCGACTGAAGCTCGCGAATCATGCCCAGTCGATTGAGGTCCGATCGCCTGAAATAACGAAAGCCCCCGTCGCTGCGAGCTGTAGGAGTCATCAACCCCAGCTGCTCGTAGTAGCGAAGCGTTCGTAGGTTCGTGCCTCCAAGGCGAGCGAAGTCGCCAATTCGGAGGCAGTCGGATGGGATTCCCATGGTTCGGTAGGGCCTGTTGGTATTTAAGTGAGTCTCGAGCCGTCCTTAACTATACAGCTCTGGTGAGGTTCAGGGTTTATGCGAATTGGCTGGCCTCACAATTGGGCGACAATAGAGCGTCGTGGCGGGCCGTCGAGTGAGGCGGCCAGTCTGACGCGCCCGGGGCCGGGCTGGTCATTGGCGATTGAGGCTGGAATGATGGGGTCGTTAATCCAAAGAAGGGGGCTCTACTCCGTATTCGAGTAGACGGCGCAATGCCGTTTTTGAGCTTCAATCGCAGCGAGCATTGTTCGGCTGCCCTACCACCAACACCAGAATTCGATGTTTTTCGGCCTTGATTCGTATTACCTGATCGCCATGGGGCTTGGCCTCCTGCTCTCGCTGATAGCGAGCGCACGAGTAAAAAGTGCCTTCAACAAATACGCCAAGATCGGAGTTCAGTCCGGCATGACCGGCGCGGAAGCCGCGCTGGCTGTCGCACGCGCTGGCGGTGTGACCGACATCACTGTGGAGCGCCACCAGGGATTTTTGAGTGATCACTACGATCCGCGCTCGAAGACATTGAGGCTTTCGCCGGAAGTGCATGACGGACGTTCGATTTCGTCCATTGCTGTTGCGGCACACGAAGCGGGTCATTCAATCCAAGACGTCGAGGCCTATGCGCCTTTGGCGTATCGCTCGTTTTTGGTACCTATTACCAATTTTGGAAGCCGTTTCTGGATATGGCCGATCATCCTGGGCGGTATGTTTGCGAGAGGCGACACGATGTTCATGAACATCGGTATCGTTCTGTTCTCGACCGTGGTTTTGTTTCAGTTGGTGACATTGCCGGTTGAGTTCAATGCGACCAAACGAGCGAAGCAGGTGCTCGCGAAAACCGGCATTGTTTCGACGCAAGAGGAAGCTGTCGGTGTCAGCAAAGTGCTCGATGCCGCGGCGATGACCTATGTCGCTTCGGCGCTAGGTTCGATCATGCAATTGATCGCCCTAGTCCTGCGGGCTCGCGATCGAGGCTGATCGGTAAGCTCGTACTCGGAAATCGATTCGCGCGAACAGATCCCCGAATGGGAAGAGTTCGCCCGGAATCGGAGCTCGGTTCAAGACTGATGAATTGCGGACTCGATAGGCGGGTTAGAGGTAATTCACCATGATTCAGTCAGTATCCAGTGCCGCCGCCGCTTCCGTGGCTTCGGCACCCGCTCAGGTCCCCAACGCAGCAAAAGCTGCGGCACAGGCGGCTCCTGCTGGCGATTCGGCCACGATCTCTCCCGAGGGGAGAGCCCTTTTGGC
>JBLINP010000149.1:0-10830 GCA_047639415.1 Planctomycetota bacterium
TCGCCTTGCTCTTGGTCTTATTGGGAACGGCGGGCTTGGGGATGAGCGTTCCCGCTTTGTTCAACGCAGCTTCGTGCTTGACGGTTTGTTTTTCGAGCTTCGTCTCGAGATCTGCGGCTTGCTTAATTAGTCGAGCGTTATCCTTGGCTTTTTCGCGAAGTTCAACAGCAGCGGCTTGATTATCTTCTTTAGCCGCTTTGCTGTGCTCTTTGGCTGAATCCAAACGCGTTCTCAGATTCTCGATCTGCGTCTCGCGAGAGGCTAAAGACTTCTCAGCCCGGCGCATGCGCCCATCGGCTTCCACATGACTTTGTTTCAGCTTGGAGTGCTGAGCTTCGACCGACTCCAGTTGAGCTACTCGCTTTGACAGCGTGGAGTTTAGAGCGGTGCTCTTCGCTGAATCTGTTTGGTGCTCCTTGCTCAGCTTCTCAAATTCCGCAGTCTTCGCGGTCAGCTCTGCGGGGAACGACTCAAGGCTCTTTGCTACGGCACCAAGCTTTTCAGACTCGACTTGCGCGACTTTGAGAGCTCTCTCCGTTTCGCGCAGTGCCTGAGATTGGTCCTTTGCAGCCGATTTTAGCTCGAGCGTTTGCGCGGTGAATTGTTCGACCCTCGATTCAAGGCTTCCGATCTTCTTGGTACTCGCTTGTTCCAGAGACGCCAATCGCTTCTCTAATGCAGAAGTCGCGGTCTTACCCTCCTTCAGTTGCGAAGCTTGGTCCGCGACGATCGCCACGTTGGGGTCCAATTCGGCGACACGTGCTTCGAAAGCAAGCTTGGCTTGTTCTGCCGACGCGACTTCACTTTGGTGGGTATCCGACAGGGCTGCGAGCTCTTTAGATTGCTGCGCGAATGCCTTTTGACTCTGCACAAGTTCCTGCTTGAGCTCCTTGGAGAGCGGCTCCAGCTTTCCAACCGTGCTCCGAAGTTTCGAGAGTTGCTCAGCTAGCGACTTGATCTCCTTCTGCTTGGATTCGTTCGCCTCGATTTGCACGGGCAGCTCAGCAGCGAGCGGAGCGAGTTCAGCAATGCGAGCTCCAAGCTCTTCAGCGTCTTTGTCCGCATTGTTGGCCAGCTCCTTGTGTTGGCTTTCCCAATTGCGGAGGTCCTTATCGCGCTGTTCCAGCTCGGTTTTCAATTCAGCGCATTCCGCACGGAAGGGCTTGAGCTCGAGTACTTCAGTATTCAACAGTTCGCGTGCTTCACTACTAGACGCTTGCAGGGCAGCTTCGCGTTGTTGGCTTTCCGCCAATGCTTTTTCGTTCTCGGAAAACGCAACCTGAAGTTCAGCGCTCTTTTCGATCAAGGGTGTGAGCTTCTCAATCTCCCTGCCGAGCTTAGTGACCTCCGCCTGTGAATCTTTGCTGAGTTGCGCTTCGTTCTTGGACGCATCTGCAAGTTGCGTTTCGAGTTGAGCGACAGTCTCAGTCAAACCAGCGCTCTTTTGAATCAGCGGCGTGAGCTTCTCAATCTGCTTGCCGAGCTTAGTGACCTCCGCCTGTGAATCTTTGCTGAGTTGCGCTTCGTTCTTGGACGCATCTGCAAGTTGCGTTTCGAGTTGAGCGACAGTCTCAGTCAAGCCAGCGCTCTTTTGAATCAGCGGAGTGAGCTTCTCAATCTGCTTGCCGAGCTTAGTGACCTCCGCCTGTGAATCTTTGCTGAGTTGCGCTTCGTTCTTGGACGCATCTGCAAGTTGCGTTTCGAGTTGCGCGACTGTCTCAGTCAAACCAGCGCTCTTTTCGATCAAGGGCGTGAGCTTCTCAATCTCGGCATTCAACGCTTCGCGTTCCTCGCGCATTGTCTTTTGCAGTTGCGTCTCGCTCATCGTCGAATGCTTGAGTTGCGCTTCCAACTCCTTGACGGTTTTGGTCAAGGTCGCACTCTTCTCGATGAGCGGGGTGAGCTTCGTAACTTCAGCCTGCAAGCTATCGCGTTCTTTTTGCGTGGTCTTTTGCAGTTCGGCTTCGCTTGCCTCTGCTAGTTTGAGTTGCGAACTCAAGTCGGCAACGGATAGGGTCAGCGTTTCGCTCTTCTGAATCAACGGCTCCAGTTCTTCGATTCTGGAGTGAAGCTTCTGCGAATGCTGCTCATTGTCCTTGGTCTGCGCCGCCGCCTGCTGTGCATGTTGCTTCGACGAAGTATCAGCCTCTTTGAGTTTTGTCGTGAGCTCCTCCGTTTTCGCGCGGAAGGGTAGAAGCACGGCGTTCTCTTTGCTCAGTTTCTCAATCTCCTTGCGAGTCTCGGTGGCCTGTCCGGCCGCTTCACGCTGGGCTTGTTTGAGTTGTTCTTCCTTGGCGGCAAGTTGCTTGGGAACCGGCGCCAACTTTTGTACCTCAGCATCGCGCTGCTTCAGCACTTTGCGAGCTTGCGCCAGGTTGGCATCGGCCTCGCGCAACTCCGCCAGGCGCTGGTTGAGTTGGACGAGGTCCTCTTCACGGGCTTTGAGAGTCTCGGCGGTGAGGGTAAATTCGCTCGTTGAGTGCTCCAGGCTTTGCTGTAAATCGCCAATCTTGGCCTGAAGAGCGGCCAGATGCTCACGTCCTGCGGCGGCCTCTTCCTCGCGACGCTGGACTTCCTGATCGCGGTTGGTCATCCGGTCGCGAAGAGCCACCAACTCATCGTCCTGATTTCCGATCAAAAGGGCCGCATCATTGACGCGGCGCTGGTGGGCTTTGACCTCCACCGTGCTCTGCCGCATGACCTGGAGGGCTTTTTGCTGGTCCTGCTCCGCCAGCCGGAGTTTGCGCATCCACAACTCCTCTTGAATGCGGCGATCAGTTTTGCCCTGGAAGCCGCGAATGGCCCATCCAATCGCAGAGCCAAATAAGAGGACTAGAGCAAACAGCAGAGAGGTTTCGAGAGTGATCGGCATCGCAATCCATTCGGGATGAACCAGGCGCGAGGCCGACAGAACTGAACGGCGCTCGCTTAAGAATCTGTGTGCCGCTGTTGTGCCAATCCCTTGCCAACCGATCCAGGACAAAAGGGAACTGAATCAGTTTCCAAATATGCCATGCGCAGAACTCGCCGAGGGCTAGGAAGATGCGCACGCGCATCGGTTTCCATTTGCCCGATATTCCTTTTGTATCCCGCTCGAATAGGTTTCGTCGTTACGAGCCTAAAAGCGCTTGTTCGTATCGATTCGCTTCGGTTTCGCGATCGCTGATGCTGGCGTCGGCGGAGAAACGCTTTTCCAAACCGCTACGCCAGCTGAGGATTTCTGCCGCCCGCTCGCGAGCCCAGGCCGATCGCAGTGGAGCGGGCCAGAATTCTCCAGACCGACGACTGGCGCGAGTTCCGATCCGCAGAACCGAGATCAGGAACGGGATCACCGTGTCCTGGCCGTGACGAAGAGCCGTACGAGCAATTTCGACTCGAGCTTCTAGATCGGGATGGGGCGCAGTTCCCACTGAGAGCGAAGCCAATCGTTGAATTTGACTGGTTTCGAGTTCGAGGTCGGCGAGTCCGGCTGCTGCTACGACATCGCCAGCATCCGAGGAGCGGTCGGGGCCGTTCACGCGTTTTTCAAGGCGCATGAGCAGGGCTTCGGCGCAATCAGCCGTTCCGGCACGGGTGAGTAAAACGGCCGCGCGGACGTTGAAGGGAGCGGCAGCGTCGAGGGCGGTGGAAAGTTCGGCAAAGGTCGTAGGTTCGAATGCGCTCATCGAATCCAACGGCAGCAGTTCGTCGACCATGTGCTCGAAGGTAATCGGCTCGATCTCTCGCCAGTCGGATCGGAGTTGGATGACGGGAAGCGGATGAGGGTTTGCTGGTTCGAAAGCACCTCCTGAGTGACAAGCAGAGGCGAGCGCAATGAAAAGGAGTCCAAATGCACGTCCGCGAACGCTGCTCGGCTGATTGCTGAATCGAAGCTTCATCGAGAAATAGTAGGAACCAGCGACCAGCATGTCTCGCCTGTCGAGGGGAGAGTGCTCGAGCCCAACACAATCCCTAGCCCGAATTATTCATGAACACGCTGACCAAACACCACGAACGACCGGCACTGCCGGTCTATTGGTTCCTGCTGGCACTTTGCAGATACTGGCGTCCTCGACGACCTTACAAGGTCGTCTGCGGGGGCAAGTATCTGCAAAGTGCCAGCAGGAACCAATTCGAGGCGTTTTGCCTCGCGGTTCATGAATAATCCGGGCTAGGGAACTGCCTGGGTTCCGTGTTGATGGCCGGAGCTAATCCGAGTTGGTGCTTCGATTTAGGAGCGAATTCGGCTGGGGAGGCCCTACCTCCGCATCGCTCGGGTTCAAGTCCATTGATCGTCAATGCTTAGCTACAGGCCATCAACACGGACGCCAGGCAGTTCGAAAGTTTCATAATTCGTTGTGCCAGAACCCGAAACCAATTTTCGCGAAGACAGTCTCTAGGGGGAGGTGAAATCTATGATTCAGTTTTCGAACCCGGTTCTTTCGGGTGTAAGTGGACGTCGTTCGTCCAAGGCCGTTCGTGCGCATTTTGGCGCGAACTTATTTCCTTTGTTCCTCGGAGTGCTTTTTGCTGCTCCGGCTGCGGCAGCTGCGGGAGGAACCCAGTTCTTGGTTTCCACCAGTAGCGACGTCGCTCAGGCAGGTTCTGTTCCCGCTGTAGATGACGGTGCCCTAGTTCGCATCGAGGCGGGAGTCTCGGCCAGCGTTCGATTCCATCAGGGGCATTGGCAGGGTGTTGCGGGATTGATTCCCGGTGACATCGATGGAATGGCTCGTCGACCGGGCATGGATCCGGCCAGTCACAGAGCGTTGGCTTTTACTCTGTTATCGGATGAGGCCGGATTCAAAGATGGTGATGTGCTCGGCCTGGCTCAAGGAGGCGGGTTCGAAGTCTTGCATTTTGAATCCGACATTCAGACTGAACTGGGTGCCAGCGGTTTGGCCATCGATCTTGATGGCATTGCCTTTGATGATCAGGGGCGTCTGATTTTTTCGCTGCAAGCCAATCTGGCGAGTTCCGTGATCGGTCCGCTCGACGATGGTGATGTCTTGCGATTGGAAAGCGGGGGTGGCGTTTCTCGCCTGTTTACCGAGGCTGATGTGCAGTCGATGGTGAGTTCCGTTACCGGCTCCAGTTCGGCGATCTCCGACGTACTGGCCCTTGAGTTCATGAACGGTGACGTGTGGGTGAGCGTTCAAAGTCCGAGCGCCAATGACGGATCAATCTTCTCGCTGGGATCGGTCCCCGCGATGGTCTTGTCGGAGGCGGACGCAGGATTGGGCGGATCCGAAATCGATGCTTTGGTTTGGTCGGATCCGATTTCGCAAAAGGGGTGCCTGACGTTTGATTTTGAAACGGCCGCACCTGGTGCGATCCTTCAAGCTGATTTCGATGGTGGAACTGCGGGGCATCCCATCGCAATTTTGGTTGCGGGCAACTCCGGGTATTTTGCAACCGACGGTCTTTTGGCCGGGTACGGGGGAATCTACATCGACTTGTTGGACCCCTGGTTCAACATGTTCGGATCGGTTCCCGTGATCAGCACCGATAGCGTGGGCGGATTCCAACGCACGGTGACGCTACCGGCGAATGCTGCGGGTGGTATTGGATTCGATGGCTCCGCGGGATGGACCTTTCAAACGATCGACCTCATGAGCTTGGAGCTTTCAGCTCCATTTCGAATCGAACTCGAGTAGTTCGAACTCGTCGCTGGAAAGGAATCTCCTGAGTCCTTTCCAGTGACTTATTTTGTGGTTTCTGAGGAACCCTCGGGGCGGAAGGAGCGCAATCCCGCTTCATCGGAAATCCAAACACGGCCGTCGGGTAGCAACGCGTTCGGTGCTTCCCATGCGACGTAATTCCAATCGCCAATACGTTCCGAAGTAAAGGACTTCACGATCGCGCCGTCGTCGAAGATTCGATAGTGATCATCCATAATCTCGACTTGCCAGTTGGACCAAGGCGAAGAGAACTGTGATCCGGAATCCACCGAGCGGCGAAGTACGGAGAGGTTGGAGAGGGTTTCGCCGGTCGAATCGTCGGTTTGCAACGATCGTGATTGAAAGAGCCCCTCGTCTTTGAAGATTATTGGAACGATATCATTGCTCCAAAGTCCGACGCGGCCGTCAGTAAAACGAGCCGAAATGCCGCTGCGCGTAACCAAAGGACCTTCGATGGGCGGAGAGCCAAAATCGTAGGGTCCGGTCGTCTCCCCGTCGGAGGCGCGTAGGAACCAAACGAGTCCATCTTCAGATAGGACCAAGAGGAACCCCGGTTTGCGTGCGAGGAACACAGGCGTGCGGGCGATGCCTCCCAAGGTCGGAAGGGTGATGGCCCAAGCTTCTTGGGTTCCCGACTTGAGCCGCGTGACTTTGCCGGAGCGGTCAAAAACAATGTGATCGTTTCCGGTGGGCACGGGTGCGGCCGATACAACTTCGGTGGATCCCCATGAGCGCTCGGGCAAACGGTGCATGTACACGTTGAGATCCTGCGGCGAATCCATAGAGATGTTGCGCTCTTCACACCCGGGCAGAGTGAGTGACAGATCTATGTTTTCACCGAAGGCGGTGTAGAGCACGAAGGGAGTCACTCGAACGGTATCGCCTCGGAACGCAACGCGAGCACCGCTGGGCGTGGAATCCACTCGCCACGGCAAGATGTGTTCGGAGAGATCGGGACAGATTCCTTCGAGTGCTGTTCGAGCTCCGTCGTGCTCGCCGTTGCGAGCTAGCTCAAGGGCTTTGGTGAGCGCGCTTTCGTGCAATCGTACTTCCTCGACTTCCGCACTCAAGAGCGGCCGCAATTCGTCGGATCCAGGTAGTTTGAGCAAACGGTCGTAAAGCTTGACGGCTCGCGTCAGGTCGCCGGCTTGAGAGTGCGCGCGCGCTCCGGCCAACATCAAATCCTGCTGACCTTCGAGCTCTTTGGTCTCGACTTCTAGACGAGCAATCGCTCGCTCGTCCATCCGAACTCGGAGCGTCGCATCGAGCTCATCGATGAAGAACTCGAAGTTTTCAACGCCTTCGACGGTTGCAGCCTGCTTGGTCAGTTCGCGAATGGAATCGAGCAGAGACAATGTGCGTTGCTCTTCAGCGAGATTCTGATCCGTGGCACCCACGGTCACGGGCAACTCGTCTGTAGTCAACTCCATGCGGCTCGCCAACATACCGAGTAAGTCCGAGCGTTCGGGGCGTTGTATCCCTGCGATTCGATGCGAGGGCATAGGCCGCAACTCGAGAGCACGGGTCAATCCAAGAATGGAATCGCCATACTCGATTTCTTGTTCAATCTGTCGGTACTCAGCCAACCAGGTTTCGCATTCAGTGCGTTGGTTCTCGCGAAGTTGTCTTTGGAGTGCATTTCGCATGGCGAGTACCCGCGGTGAATCATCATCGCCAAAGGATTGATCCATCAAGTACAGCGCGGAATCAGGTTGGCTTAGCAACTGGGTGATCGCCTCCAACTTTTTATCGTACTTATCTTGCGCCTTTACACGTACCAGAGCGACTGAAACCAAGATGAGTACGAGCGACATGCCAATCAAAGTGTTCCGGCGACGTCGACGCAGATTGGTTTTGTGAGCGCGCGCTTCGATCAGCAAGCCACTTGCTTCGCGTTGATCGGCATCGGATTGAGCGAGTGCGCGCAACGGCGCGATGGCTTTCTCAGCCTGACCGCAAGCGATTAATTCGCGAGCTGCTTCAAGAATCCACGGCGAGGCCTCTTCAGCCAAGCCGACTTGGACCATTCGGTTGCCGAGCTCCATCCGCAAGGGCAACTTTTCGTAAACTTGGGTGGCGGCCAATCGCAGGATCGCTCGCGCTCGCCAGGGGTGATCCATGTCTTGCATGGACCGCGCCATTTTGACCAGCTCGCTGGCAATGTCATCCGTTTCGGAAGAGGCTTCGTCTTCAGCAGAGAGCACCGCGCATTTGAATGCGATGATCGGATCGCGGCGGTTGCAGAGCGAGAGGTTTTTCCAACGGGAGAGCGAGTCTTCGCGCTCGGTGCTGACGTAATCCAATCGACGCAGAACTCCACGCGCCAACTGGGTGTCCATGACATTGAGCACCAGTGTGAGACGTTCCGCTTTCCATTCGCCCAGCAGCAGTTCGGCTTCGCCTTCTTGGAAGATTGGTCCCGGGGGCACTTGCTCAACCCAGCGCGCCAATCGAGAAGCGGCACGGCCGACGCGTCCCAGTTCGAGTTCGCGCTGTGCGGCAACCATCAATTCGCGATGGTCAGCAATGCGAATGAACCCAGCAGCCAGGTGCTGGCCGATCAATCCGCGCGTTTGACGAACTGGCCATCCCAAGCGATCCGAAATTTCCTCGACGGTCGAGGAGCCGTTGCATTGATCGAGGAAGAGTTGAACTTCTTCTCTTTGCCCGGCTGCTTCCAGTGCACGGGGCATATCACCGAGAGCTAGGTCGCGAGCATGCGTGTCGTTGGATTCGTCGAAAATCCGCGCGTGCTCTAGCAACAAATACTCGACCGGGTAACCAGGTCCCCAAGGTGAGGCTTTCTGTACCGGTGCCGTACCATCTGATTCGAGCCCGTCTTGTCGAACCATGCTGGGCGTTGTCGAAGGCAGCGGGCCAGGTTCAAACCGAAAGTGCAAGTTGGCCGCTTCGAGCATGGCAAACAGAGTTTCGCGACGCGCCGCGTGAGCGATGCTCAGTCTGCGCTGATTCTCGAAATTCTGATCGGGCATGTCTGCCCAGGCTTGTTGACAACGATTGCGCCAAACATCCGTGTCTTCCATCGGTCCTGGCAGAAAGAAGATTTGCGCATCTTCAAGACCCAGGAAAGAAGTTAGGTCGCCATCGCCGTCCAGAATGAGCACGCCATCGCGTCCACCACGGCAAAGACCTTGGAGCAATTCTCCCAATCCGATTCCAGCTACGTCACCCTGAAAACTCATTGTGCGGGGGATCTCTTGTACACACGCAGAAGCCTAAGCCTGCTAGGAAGGGCAAACGGATAGGAACGACGGGGACCTGAACCGGGCGGGCAAAACGTGTGATTGATCTCGGGCCTATCGACACGAAAGAAGCGCGATCTTTTGCCAGGCACCAAGTTTTGCGGGTTCGGATTTCCGAAAGGCCCAAGTACTACTCGAGGTGAGTGCGAAGATTTTTCAGGTCGGCTTGCGTGTCCAAGTCATCCAGGATGCGTTCGCTCATCACTTGGACCCTAAAGAGTGGGACAGCATTGGCCCGCAGGAAGCGCAGCGGTTCGTTCGGTCCTAGTTGATTGAGCTCTGTGGCTAAATCCCGCCCAATCAAAATGGGATGACCCATGCGGATCTCGCCCTGCACCCTGACGAAGGGCGCCAGCCAGCCCCGACATGGCGCGTCCTCTTTCTGCCAAGCGGCGAGCATTTGCTCGAAAACGACGCTGGGCACCAGAGGTACGTCGACGGGTGCGAGCAGAAGATCGCGGCCCGGCCGGGCGTTTTGGGCGGCCTGAATACTACCCGTGCGTCCCGCGCTCCAATGAGAATGTTCAATCACTTCCAAGCCGGAGGGCGCAGCTGTCTCGATCTCGGCGAAATGAGCACCGGCTACGCAAAGTGGAGCATCGTCACAGACCGATTTACCGGCAGCCATCAATCGTGCCAGCGGGCTCCGGCCACCCAAATCGACGAGTGCTTTGGGCTCGCCCAAGCGACGGCTTGCTCCCGCTGCAAGCAAGATCAGGGTCGGCTTGGCACTCATCGCACCAGCATCAAGCGAGCAGGCGATCGTAGACAGACCTTGCTCGATCCACGTCGTCGGTGCCCTCGATTAGCGCGCGTCCATCGGCGAATAAAGTGATTCGAAAATCCTCGACCGAGAAGCGGAGCATGGGACCGAGATCGGTCCAGTCGGTGACGACTTGTGCGAGCCGCGTGTGCAATGCTGCGAAATCAGGTCGGCCAGCTCCTCCGGGTATTTGAACGGTATTGCGTCCGCACAATGAAATCGGACGACGTCCAGACGGCGCGTGGAGGAAGGGAAAGTTGCGATCGATGCAAGCTGGGCAATCGGCGCGTTGCTCGGCGGAAAGCGATCGCATATCGCCGTACCAGGTGTCGATCGAAGTGAGCGTGGGCGTGAACGAATCCAGTTCGCGGCCGGAAAGAATGCGCAACGCAAAGCCCGCGGCTACGGAACCGACGACGGCAACGGCTGGAAGTAGGACGCCGGCCGAATCGCAGGTTTCGAGGGTGCCTGGCGGCGGAGGATCCGGAAACAGGCAGCGCAGGCAAGCGCTCTTACCCGGCAGAACGGGCAGTATCAAACCGGAACTGCCGACAACACCCGAGTAGATCCAAGGCAATCCCGCTTCGACGCAATAATCGTTAATGAGGTAGCGAGTGGGCAGGTTGTCAGTGCCGTCCAAGATGAGGTCGCAACCTGCGGCGTACTCGCCCAAGTTGTCGGCGTCGAGATGATCGGCGTGCGTGATCAATTGCGTGGGACCGCCGATGGAGGACAGCGTTCGGCGGGCGGCCTCGACTTTGAGAGAACCTTGGGTGGCATCCGCTTCAGCGAACAAAACCTGCCGGGGCAAGTTGCTGAGTTCGACGATGTCGCGGTCCACCAGTACGATTTCACCGACACCGGCTCGGACGAGTTCTTGGGCCAGAATTCCGCCCGTGGCTCCGCATCCGACGATCAGAACTCGAGAGGCTTCGAGGGCGGATTGCCCCTCTGGGCCGAGTGGAGCAAAGCGTCGTTGGCGATCAAACCGGTCAGTGGGGGAGCTCATGCGCCGTCATTCTAGCCCGAATTATTCATGAACACGCGGACCAAACACCACGAACGACCGGCACTGCCGGTCTATTGGTTCCTGCTGGCACTTTGCAGATACTGGCGTCCTCGACGACCTTACAAGGTCGTCTGC
>JBLINP010000150.1:0-10829 GCA_047639415.1 Planctomycetota bacterium
GTCCTCGACGACCTTACAAGGTCGTCTGCGGGGGCAAGTATCTGCAAAGTGCCAGCAGGAACCAATTCGAGGCGTTTTGCCTCGCGGTTCATGAATAATCCGGGCTAGCTCCTCAAAGAAGGCACGTAACGTAGCGGCGTTCTTGCCCTCTTTAGCCCAAACGACAATGCCAAGCTCATGGTTCACGACCGTCGTGACGTACTTGTGATGACACCTGTAGCTGAGTTCGTCGGCACCAATCTGGCGAAGCCCGTCGATGCGGTCGTCGCCTTTGTCCAGGAACTCCGATACGGTTCGAGTCTCGATCTCACCAACTGTACGCCAAGCAAATCTCATCAGCTTGGTGACCGCCGTTTTGCTGCACTGTTGAGCCAGAAACGCGGTTCGTTCCTCGAAGGCGTAGGTGAAATTACAACTAGCGTCAGCCCACGAAACCTGTTCAGTCTTGACGCGTTCACATTTAGGGCAGTGAACTCGACGAATGGAATAACGCACCCGCGTCATCATCCCCGCCAGATCGAGATGACGCCAAAACCGCTGACGCTGATCGTGAATTCTTCTCGCGATCGAACCACATTCGCCGCAGCGAGGGACGCCACTGGTCGGAGCGACCCCAATGACGATGCCTCGGTCGTCGAACTCAAAGTCCCGAACGATAAGGTGCTGGATGAAAAGAACTTTTCGAAGTAACGTCGTGACGCGCATGGCGGGGTTCCAGGGTTTTGATTGATTTGCACCCGGAGTCTGGTGTCCTCGTCGTGTGCATGAAGCTCTGGTCCGCTGAGAGCGCGTAAAACAGCTCTAAATCCTCAAATGCTGCGTTTTCTGACCCGTCAGGCTTCCACTAAAGGTGCAGGAGAACCATATATAATATGAAGGTAACCAAACTCACATCGTCAGAAATTGAATTGAAACTGATCGCGCTCAACGCGAAAGGCCCCGTCGAATGGCGATTCGAGAACGACGGTCTCACGGCCAATCTGGTCTTCCAGAGCTTTCCGGCGGTCTTCGTGTTTATGGCGAAGGTAGCTGAGGTCATTAATCGTCTCGACCATCACCCAGACTGGCGCAACCTCTACAACAAGTTGGACGTGCGCCTCTCGACGCATTCGGTCGGTGGCGTCTCGCGACTCGACTTTGAGATGGCCGAACACATGGCCGCATTCATGCGTGGTTAGTTGCTGATCGGCTTAGATCAGGTGGCTGACGCCCAGCAACTGGTACAGCTGCTTCTTGATCACGCCGTACTGCGCGCTACCTATGTCGCGGGGGTGCGATAGGTCGATTTCGATGATGCCCGCGATCGTGCCTGGTCGGTTGCTGAAGACGACGACGCGCTCGGCCAGTTGAATGGCTTCGTCGACGTCGTGCGTGACGAAGAGAATTGTTGGATTGCGATCCTTCCAGATGCGGATCAATTCGGAGCGCATGGTCAAGCGCGTCAGCGAATCGAGCGCACCGAAGGGCTCGTCCATGTAGATTACGTCGGGTGAGACGGCCAGCGCGCGAGCGACTTCCACGCGCTGTTTCATGCCACCGGACAAAGCCATCGGATAGGTCTTCTCGAAACCGGTCAAACCAACCAATTCGATGATCTCCGCGGCGATCTCGTGCTGTTTTTCTTTGGAGAGGTGGCGCAAGCCGAGCACGACGTTGTCGTAGACCGATGCCCAGGGAAAGATGCCGTACTCCTGGAAAACGAAGACGCGGCGCGGGTCGGGCGCGGTGATCAGCTCGCCATCGATCGAGATCGTACCCGAGGTGGGCTGTTCAAAGCCGCCAGCGATGTTGAGCAAGGTGGACTTGCCACAACCCGACGGACCGAGCAGGCAGATGAGTTCACCTTCGTTAACGGTCAGGTCGATTTCCTTCAGCACCTCGAGCTTGTCGCCCTTGATGTTGAAGGTTTTAGAGACGTTTGTGAAAACGACTTTTGGAGTTCTAGCGCTCATCGATCGACGTATCCCCAGCGTACTTCGTCAAAGGTTTCAAGTCGGCGAATCAGGAGGTCCAAGACGATTCCGATCAAGCCGATGATGATCATGGTGGCGACGACTAGGTCGTAACGACTGCCCGCGTTGCGTGCGTCGTTGATGAGATAGCCGAGCCCCGAATCCATGCCCACCATTTCGGCGGCGACGATAACGAGCCAAGCGACTCCCAATGAGATTCGGAGTGAAGTGATAATTTGCGGAAGCGAGGCGGGGAACACGACGCGGCGGAAGAGATCCAGGCCGGTCATCTGAAAGTTGCGCGCCGAGCGCTGGTGGACCAACGAGATGTTTCGTACGGCGGCCATCGTTCCGACTGTGATCGGAAAGAAGGAGGACAGGAAGATTAGGAAGATGCCCGCTCCGTCGCCGATGCCGAACCACAGGATGGCGATCGGAATCCACGCAATCGGAGAGATCGGTCGCAGCCCTTGAATGATCGGATTGAGTGCGCGGAAAGTGCGCGTGGACCAACCGACGACTAGGCCGAGCGGGATTCCGACGGCCGCAGCGAAGAGGAATCCCCAAGTGACGCGGAAGAGGCTCGCCACCGTGTCGCCCCAAAGTCGCTTGCTATCGATGATTTCACCGAAGGCGGCCCAGGTTTCGGCAGGCGTCGGAAACACGTCGGTACCACTCAGAATGCAGGCAAGATCCCACGAACCGACCAAAATGGCGGTGACCGAGAGCGGGAGTACCCAGGTTTGCAATCGTACGGAAAGACGCGAGCCGAGCAGCACGATGATCGCGGCTACGACAATCACAATGATGGGAGTGCTCATTGCTCGTCCCTCTCGCTCGGCAATCGATCCATATTCCAGTCGAGTTCATCCAGGTCGCGCACGAAAGATGTATCCGCGTACTCTTCGAACTCAACTCGCCTTGAGAGCACACCGATTTCGTGGGATAGCTCCATGATTTCGTCGAAGTCGGGTTTGAGCGGAGCGAGGTTTGTGTACTTGACGCGGTCGACAGGTTTGGAAAGTACGTACTTCAAGAGTTCGGGATCTTGGAAGTAATAGTGCTTGGCGGACATTTCCGCGGCATCCATGCGATGCTCGATGTCTTCGTCAAGCCACTTGCCTGACTTGGCGATGCCGTCGACCAACTCTTGAACCAATTCACGGCGCTCTTCGATCAACTCTTCGCGCACGACGAGTACGCAGGAGATGAACTCAGGCCAGATGTCTTTGGTGTGATAGAGCACTCTGCCGAAGCCGTCGACTTCCGCTTTGGCCGCGAAGGGTTCACCAACGATGTAGCCGTCAATGGTTCCAGCGCGCAGTGCGGTCGGATGTTCCGGCGGCGGAATCTCGCGCAGGTCGATCGAATCAAAGGGCATGTCCCATTCCTTCATCGACTTGTGCATCAAGATGTTTTGGTTGGCGTAGCGACTGGGAATTCCGATCGTCTTGCCGCGCAGATCTCCGAAGTCATAGATGTCGGAGTCCTTGCCAACGATGATGGCCGTGCCATCGCGATGGCCTAGGTAGACGACTTTGATCGGAATACCGTCGGCAACCAGCTGCATGGCCATTGGTGCGAGAATGAAGACTCCGCCAATTTCGGCGGAGATCAATGCCTCCTTAACCGTGGCCCAGTCCGTGAATTTGCGGGACTGAAAGAGCGTGCCTTGATCGGATTGTTTCGTCACCCAACTGGTGACGGGGCAGGTGAGGTGTCATGTCACCGGCAGAAAGCCAACAGTCAGTTCCCGGCGCTTCTCACCGAGGAACACGTCGACGTTTTCTTTCAGCTTGCTCCAACCGACATTGAGTTGAATGTGAGCGAGCGTGAGCAACAGGCCCCAAAGAAGTGAGCCGATGAGGACCTTGCGCTTCATCGTGGATTGATCGCGTTGGTAAGGGGGTACGACAAAACCCGCGCGCTGGATCCCGGAAGGGTCGCGGCGGCGGGTCTGGGTTCAGAGCCTGCGCAAAGGAGCTGAGATTCTGGTGGAATCGTATTAAGCGTCCGACGGCAAAAGACGGTGAGGTTGAACATGTTCGCTAATAGGAGCGGAAAAAGGGTGCGGCGGGAAGCAGCTTCGTCCCAAAATACTAACACATACTCGGCCTGCTGGACGACTTCCCAAGGGGAGCCTGTTCTTCTTGATAACAGACACGGACGACCCCATGAATCAACCCGGAATTCTCAGCTCTGTGCCGCGCCTGGCGCGTTACCTGACTTTTAGCCTCATACCCGGAGCCGATCCAATGAAGTCGTTGGAACATCTGGCGACCATGGTGGACGACGACAAGATGGTGGTCGGCTTAGGCGAGTCACTATTGGTCTCGATGGGCGTCGACATTCCGGGCATGCGTTGCTATCCACAAATGGCGGGCTCGGGAATCGACCTGCCGTCCACACCGTGCAGTTTGTGGGTGTGGCTGCGTGGCGACGACCGCGGCGAGTTGGTGCATCGAACCCGCGCGATCAGCCAATTCATCGCGGCCGCTTTTTTGCTCGAGGAGGTGATCGACTCTTTTCAGTACGGCGAAAGCATGGATTTAACCGGTTACATCGACGGAACCGAAAATCCGGAAGGCGACGCGGCGCTCGAAGCGGCTTTTGTTTCGAATGAAGGCAGTGGAATGAACGGCGGAAGCTTCGTTGCGGTGCAGCAATGGGTTCACGATCTCGATAGCTTCGGCGACTTAGAACTTTGGGAGCGCGACAGCGTTATTGGACGGCGAATCCGCGACAACGTGGAAATTGAAGACGCGCCTGAATCAGCACACGTCAAGCGCACAGCGCAAGAGAACTTCGATCCCGAAGCCTTTATTTTACGGCGTTCGATGCCCTGGGCTGACGCCGCTTGTGAAGGCTTGGTGTTCGTCGCCTTCGGCAAAAGCTTCGACGCTTTCGAAGCCCTGCTTCGTCGCATGGTCGGACTTGACGACGGCATTCGCGACGCACTATTGAGCTATTCTCGTCCGGTAACCGGCAGCTACTTTTGGTGTCCGCCCGTCCGTGCTGGCCAACTCGATTTAGAGTGCTTGCGCGGGTAATGCCTTAACGGCCCGCCGTACGATTGGGGGCAGCTAGGAAGCGAACTGACTTTCGATTTTGGCTTGGAGCGTATCGGTTAACTTTTTCGCAAGCGGTTCCAGGTTGGACTCTGTCATGAGGCGAATGACGCACGGCTTGTGCTCTGGGAATTCACCAAAGCTTGCCATGCTGTTTGCTGTAATCCAGATTGAATGACCGCCGAACCAGTTTCGACTAAACGCTGCTAAGCTGATTTGCGTCAGAGGGATTCGGAGTATGCGGGGGGCCGAGGACCGCAGTCCAAGACAATCGCGCTCGCGGTACTCAAGAACTAGATCGTTTTGTTCGAGGCCTATCAGTCCGTACTGGCTCATCAGGCCTCCCCAGCGATCATCATTTTTGAAGGCAATCTTGCGGGCATCTTGCTTGATTCCTTCGGTTGTAGGCGACTTACCGGTTGCCGAGTTTGGAATAGGAGTGACTCGAACCTCGTTGACGGCTGCGCCCATTTCGTGAACGGATTGATAGCGTCGCTTGGGGTCGGAGGCCAGCGACGTGAGGATGACTTCGTCGAGGCGCTTGTCCGTGTCACTCTCTTCGGAGGGCAAGGCGAAGCGTCCCATCGGCAACTCGCCGGTCAGCATTTCGTACATGACCGCACCGAGCGCGTAAATGTCTACGCGATGATCGACTTCGGTGGGACGACTCATTTGTTCGGGCGCCATGTACTGCGGGGTGCCCATGACTTGACTGGCGCGCGTCAATCTCCAGTCCTCTTCATTCGCTCCGAGTAGCCGGGCTAGACCGAAGTCTGCGATTCTTACATCGCCACTCAAATCGACCAGGATGTTTTCTGGCTTGATGTCGCGGTGAACGACGCCGTGCTCGTGCGCGTACTGCAAGCCGTCGCAGATTTGAGGTACGAGACGCAGCGTATCCGCTTGGCCAACCTTTCGATCGTTGAGCAACTCGCGCATCGACTTGCCCTCGACGAACTCCATCACGATGAAGTATCGCCCCTGGCGCTCGCCAAATTCGAAAACCGTCACGATGTGCGGATGGGAAAGTTTGGCGAGCGCTTGGGCTTCACGGAGGAAGCGCTCGGCGAAGGCCGGGTCGTTCGCGAACAACGGCGCAAGTACTTTGAGCGCGACCACGCGGCCCAAGCTTTTCTGACGTGCTTTGTAGACCAAGCCCATGCCGCCTCGACCGACGAGTTCAAGAATCTCAAGCTGGGGGAAATCGCGTTGAACGTCAGAAAGATCGGGCGCGGGAGTTTCGGACGCCTTTTTACCAGCCTTTCCGAGATCCGGCGTGCCGCTCATGTGGCGCCGCAGAATGCATTTCGCGCACATTCCGTATAGCACACTGCCAGACGGGCTTTGCGGGATGGGAGCATTGCATTCAGGACAGAGGGCGGGTCGATTCATGGCTCTTGGTTGTTTCACGCAGAGGTATGAAGCAACCGTTCGAAAAGGTTACGAGCTTTTTCTGAAATCATCCCAAAGCCTCAAAGAGCCCGCGCAATTCATCTTCCGCGTCATTGGCGTCGGTGAGAGTGTCGGCGATCTCTCGCAGGAGGAGTTCGCCGAATCGCTTACGCAATCGGTGGGCAGCCACTTTCACAGCACCTTCGGTGGTCTCGATGGTTTTGGCGATTTCGCGATAGGACAAGGCGTCGTCATCGTCCTGGAGAGCGAGCTTGAGATGTTCGAAGACCTCGCCCTTCCCAGCTTGCTCGTACTCGGTTCGCAACTGCTCAATGACTTCTTCGAGCACGGTGTGAGCCCAGGTTCGCGCAAAACATCTTTCTGGATCGTCTTTAGCGTGCGGTTCCGAATTGAATCGGTTCTCAGCAAACTTCTCATCGAGTGAGAAGCCAACTCGGCCGCCACCGCGCTTGATCGTTCGTGCGCGATCGCGTTCGTTGGAGCAGAAGTTGATGAAGCAAGTCAGCAAGTAGGAGCGAAATCGACCGCGCTCTCTTTTGGCCTGCTCCAAGTCATTGCGTTCGAGCAGGCGCGTGAAGAAGTTCTGAACGAGATCGCTCGCGTCCTCGGGTGAACTGCCGGAACGTCGTGCGTACGCATAGATTGGAAACCAATAGGATTCACACAAGGTGCTTAAAGCGGCGCGACGCGGCTGCGGATTTCCATGGGCTCCCGCAGCGGCAACGACGCTCCAGCGCGTCGTTGCGAAATGAGGCGATTGCTTATCGCCTGAGGTTTGTTCGCGTTCAGTCGTGGTCACGGCGCTACTGTATCAAGATCCTCGGAATGCGAATTGGGCCTTTAGGGTCGGCTCGGCGATGCGTCTGCGTTTAGTTGCCGACGATGTTGTCCAGACGCGAGAAGGCCACGGCGTGATAGCGTGACCGATAGCGGGCGTAAAGTTCGGTCGCGCGTTCCGGAGAAGCTTTGACCAATTCGGTATAGAGCGGAATTAGGAACTTGGCGCGCCCGACGCGTTCGAGGAAGGCTTCGAGTCGAGCGTCGGCGGGTTGGTAGCCGTGCTTGATCGTGAGTTGCAGCCAGTCACAGAGGATTTCGCTGTTGCCAGATGCAGTGAACTCAAAAGCTTCGTCCAGTTCGGCCAAGGTCTCCGAGGTTGCGCTGTCGGGCAAGCCGGAGAGGAAGTGCTGCCACTGTTGAGTGACCCAACCCGCAGTTTGAAGACTCGCAGCGTTCGCGGAATCGCTTTGATAGGCAGCGAGTTGAACGTCGACTGCAGCCATCGCCTTTGAGGGAACATCCGGAGCAGTCGCGGGTAGGCCGGTGCCGTAAACCCATTGATCGGCGTCGACGTCTTTCGCGAGCTCGGGATAGGCGGACAGCAGTTCAGCGTCGAGGAAAGCCATGAACTCGGCGGTCGTCACACTTTGAAAGGCGTGACTGTCAAACCAAGAACGGAGGAAGATGTCAAAAGCATCGCGACCGAAGACCGCTTCTAAACGACGTAGGAACAGAGCGCCCTTGTTGTAGGGAATGCCCGAAAAGCCATCGTCGGGATGGCGATCGGTGAGGTCGATATTTAGAACGGTGTCGCACTCTTCAGTTCCAGCGAGTTCGGCGATCAAGCCGTCATAGGACAACTCGTTTTCCATCAACGCGCGATCGGCGCCGTAGACGGCCTCCATGATGCGCGACTCGAAGAAGACCGTGAAACCCTCGTTGAGCCAAAAGTCGGACCAGGTTGCGTTGGTGACCAGGTTGCCCGACCAGGAGTGTGCGAGTTCGTGCGCAACGAGGGAAACCAGCGACTTGTCACCAGCCAAGATTGTCGGCGTGGCGAAAGTTAAGCAGGGGTTTTCCATTCCACCAAAGGGAAAGGCGGGCGGCAGAATCAAGATGTCGTAACGACCGAAGCGGTAGGGACCGAAGAGTTCTTCGGCGCTTACGATCATTTGTTCGGTGTCTTCAAGTTCGGCTGCCGCGCTCTTCAAAATCGTCGGGTCGGCCCAGACACCGCAGCGATCGGAGATGGCTTCGAAGGCCAAATCGCCGCAAGCCAATGCGATCAAGTACGGCGGGATGGCCTTGGTCATGCGGAAAGTCGTGCTGCCATCCTCGTTGCGTTCGAAGGACTCGGCGCTCATCACGGGCACAAGACCTTCGGGTGCGTGGATGCGAGCGGTGTAGGTCACGCGCACGCCCGGCGAATCCTGCAACGGAATCCACGAGCGCGTGAGGATCGGTTCGCCTTGCGAGAAGAGGAAGGGCGACTTGCCACCTGCGGTTTGTTCGGGCGACAACCACTGCAAGGCTTCACTCGAAGGTTCGGTGCGATAATTGATCGACACCGACTCATCGCCATCCTCCAAACTTATGAGTAGCGAACCGCCCGTTAGATCTTCATCGAAATACGCCTCGATAGTGTTTCTCGTGCTGCCATCGGTGCCGAGCACGGACTCGATTTCTAAGTCTTGTACATCGAGTATTAGCGGTGCGCCTCGGTCGATACGCTCGATATTTAGCGTCGCGACACCACGAATGCTCTTCGTGTCGAAATCAAGCGTCAGGTCTAGGTCGACATGCTTGACGCGAACTTGTGACGGGTTCGCGTGACTGTGCTGATCGATTTTCTGCGGCTTACCGCTGAAGACGGCGCAGGAGGAAAGGAGCAGGGCGAGCGAGATAAGAACGTGACGCATTTGAGAAACCGTAGCGGGGCAAATGGGGTAGCGGAGCGCAACAGCCTAGCGCCACTCGCCAATTCCGCCAGAAAATGGCGACTTTGGTCTCCCTCCGTGCGGTTTCTCTTGTGCCTCTGCCGCGCCCATCGCGGCGTGAGTCCTACTCAGCCCACTTGCGTAAAATTTCCATGTCGGCTTCGCTCAGATCGGCCTCAGAATGCAGCGGCGTATAAAACCAAAGCGGCATCTCGCCTTCCTCGACTTCTTCCCAGACCTCTTCACGGTGATGAGCTTGCCACTCCTCGTCGCGACTTTCCCAGTCCGAAAAGTTCATGTGCTCGCGCGCTTCTTCAACATCGTGCGCAACCAAGAAGGAAGCAGGTGCGACGTAGCTGTACCACGGCCAAACCGTTTCGTTCGAGTGACAGTCGTAGCAAGCACGTTTGAGCACTTCCATCACTGCCGCGTCCGCAACCAGCGGAGCTTCGACGGGCGGATTGTTCCGATCGACGGGTATGAATTGGATCGCGATCATGATCACGATCAGCGCGGTGCGCAATCGCTTCCAGATGCTTGTCGGCTTGGATTCAGGTGAAGACATAAGCGGTAATTAGAGTGAGCTGCGACTTAAAACGCGGCGAGCGGCGGCAGCGATGCCTCGACTGTCGATGCCGTAACGTTCGGCTAGTTCGTCCGGCTCTCCGGAAGTGCCAAACTCGTCCGAGTGACCGACGAATTCTATGGGGCGAGGTAGGTGCGATGCGAGCGACTCGGCGACTGCGCTTCCCAATCCACCGCGAATACTGTGATCCTCGGCCGTCACGAAGGCTCGCGTTGATCGAGCACATTCGGCCAACAACTCGTGATCGACGGGCTGGATGCTAGCCAAGTTGACGACGCTTGCCGAAATTCCATCCGCTTTCAAAGCTTCGGCGGCTTCGAGAGCGCGGGCGACTTCAACTCCACAGGCGACGATCGTGACGTCGCTGCCTTGGGTGAGTTTGTGTCCACGTCCGATTTCGAAGGTGTGCGAGGCGTCGAAGATATCGTCGATAGGGCTGCGGCCTGTGCGCATGTATACCGGTCCATCGCAAGCGATTGCCGCGCGAGTAGCGAGGCGCATTTCGATGGGGTCGGCGGGGGAGAGCACCGTCATTCCGGGGATGGCGCGATAGGCGGCCATGTCTTCGAAGCACTGCGCCGAGCCGCCGTCGGGGCCGACGTCGAGGCCGGGATGGCTCGCGGCGATGACGACTTTGCGCTGTGAGTAAGCGATCGAAAGACGCGCTTGTTCAACGGCGCGCAGGCAAAAGACGGCAAAGGTCGTGACGACGGGTAGCAGTCCGAGGCTGGCCATTCCACCGGCCACGGCCATCATGTTTTGTTCGGCGATTCCGAATTGGAAAAAGCGTTCGGGATGAGCGTCGCGAAAGTTGTGCACGCCTGTTCCGCCTGCAATGTCGGCGTCCAGCACGACTAAGTCATCCCGCTCGCCCGCCAATTCGACCAGCGCGTGTCCAAAGGCTTCGCGCATCGAGCCGCTGCCCTTGCCGATCAACTCCGGCGCTTCTTCAAGTGTTGTATCAATCACGGGGAGCTTCTCCTTTGATCCAGTCAGCGATCTCTGCTTCGGGCGTTTCCAATTCGATCAGCGCGTCACGCAATTGCTTTTCGGTTAAGCAAACGCTTCCGTGCCAGAGTGGTGAGGCTTCCAT
>JBLINP010000151.1:0-10820 GCA_047639415.1 Planctomycetota bacterium
GTCCTCGACGACCTTACAAGGTCGTCTGCGGGGGCAAGTATCTGCAAAGTGCCAGCAGGAACCAATTCGAGGCGTTTTGCCTCGCGGTTCATGAATAATTCGGGCTAGTAGGGCTCGAGCAACTTTACATCGAACGGTGCGAGCTTGAAGAGCATGACCGCGAACGCCTGCGCGAGCACTTCGGATCGCGCGTTCGATGCTAAACTTTACTTCTACGCAAAAACCGGGATGCCTCTTTATCAAAGAGACACCCCGGTTGAGTATTGAAATCAATCGGCCTGTTTGTCGGCTACAGATTGGTTGAGATGGTTCGCAGTGCTTTGGGGGTGTCTGGGAAACTCCAGTCCGCCATGTTGTCAAAATCAGGCGCAGCTGAGGTCCAAGTTAGACTCGGGCGTTGAATGCCGTGCACCGCAAGTGTCAGCGTTTGCCCTGTTAGCGCACTAGGCACACTAAACGTCAAATCCGCGAAGCCACTGGCATCCGTCAAACCAGTCGATAGAACGAACGGACCAGGCAGCGCGTCGTAGACTACGCCCTCAACCGTAAAGGTTTGCGGCGTTCCCATTGTATCGAGCGCCACCGGCGTTCCGTCATCGAGGCAAACGTTGGCAATCACTTGGTAGCCGGCCATTCCAATTGGGGCGAAGCTATTACGTCGCTGAACGGCACGCACCCTGACTGTCATTGTCGAAGTCGGCGAAGTCGGCACCATGCTGAAGCTAATCCCTCCGGTCTTGACGCGCTCCGTATCCCCGAGGAATGTCTTGGTTGAAAAACTGGGTAGGAATTGTCGCGGGCTATTCTTCAATCCAGCGTGATCCGTGATAATCACGAAACCCGTATAGGTTGACAAATTCATAAAGTCATTCGACGGATCAAGATTCGCCAAAACGATTCGGTGACGCCTTGCGAAGTGCGGACTGACCGCTTTGCCAACATCGCCAGTCGTACTTTTGTAGCGAATTACGGCCGTGGTTTGCTCTGACGTTTCGAACAAGACGACTGCGGTCCTCGCGGTCTCCCACAACACCGTGACCTGATCGTTGACGAAGGTCGGTCGCGTCACATCATTTGGAATACTTTGTGCATCGGTCGGAATTGATCCGTTGAGAACTTCGTGCCCATCCCAGAATCCATCACCATCCGAATCGACGACTTCGACATCGGATCCGCCACCGGGTTGATTGAGCTCATCTCCGTTGAAGAGATCGTCCCCATCTTTGTCGACTGCGAAGCGCCGTGAGGTTCCGACCGGCATTCCAATAAAGGTGTTCGTCGATTGGCCAGCCGCTGCTTGCGCAAGAATAGTTGCAACGCTTTGTGGCGGAATCGATGAGTCTTCTGGTACGAGCAGTTGCAAACTCGGATCGTAATACCAGCGCATCGGAATTTCCGTTCCTTGCCACAAGAAGGTTCCGATCACGGCGAAGTCACCATTAAGAATGCTTTGACCCGTTCCTGTGAGCTTAGGAGTCGTGCATTCGGGTACTAGGTAGTTATTGATATCGTCAAGAGTTGCGGCAGTCGCCAAGTCGTCGACGTACCACGCGCGATACGAAAGGGGTCCCACTCCGCTATCCCACTGGTTGATAAATCCCGTCAGATTCGAAGCTGTTTCGAATGAGAACTGGAATAGGAAGACAAAGTGCTGAAGCGCGGCGAATAATCCGGCGTGTGAGAAAGCGATTCCAAGCGGCGGGAAGAAATCGGTATCGCCTAAGTTTGGAATCGAATCCACAAAATCGACCGTTTCAAATTGGATTCCAGCGAGGAGCGGATTGGCATCCTGATTTCGTCGCCAGTGCGCCTGAAAGGGAGCCACTTTGAAGTCGATGCGATGTGCGTTTAGATCGCCAAAGACCGCGCCGTCGGCCGTAAAGTCATTCGCCGTACCTTTTGGAAAAGTGTGACAGTTGAGGCAGCCCGCTCGGAAATCTTCCAAGCCTTGAACAGAGTTCGCTACGGGAGATCCAGGGAGGAGCGGCGGTTCGTGGTCACGATCGATGATCCGTCGTTCGTGTTGGCCCGGATTAGCCGGGTGCTGCAAAGTGAAAACAAAATCTTCGAAGTTGTCCCACTGCCCACCGGGAGTCTGATCGAGCTTGTTCGGCGAGCCCAACAGATTGACGAATGCATCGTTGAAGTCGCCCATCAGCTGATCACCTTGCCCTTCTTGCTCCCCGCGCCAATGGAACGGGTGCACCGTTTCCAAACCCGTCAGAGTTTGAGTCATTAGAGGACCCTTATCGTCTTTTGCACCCGAGAGGTTCCAAGCGACAAGATCTGAATGACCATCGATGTGGCAAGTCAGACAAGAGAACCGCTTGTTTTCAGAAAACGCAGAACTAAACAGGATCTCGCGCCCGCGCTTGAGGTCATCGGGTAGAGGGTCTTTACCTAGATCTAGGGAAATCCAGGGGGGTTGCACGGGATTGGTAAACACATACCCGAGCACTTGGTTTATGCCCCAGCAGTAGACGAAGACCGTGTTCAAACTGGGGGAATAAATTACGTCGCGGGGAATAGCACCAGCCGGGAGATCCCACTCCAGAACAAAATTTCCTTGCGGATCGTACAGGCTTACATTGTCACTCAGCATGCCTACGACAAAGGTAAAGCCCGTATCCGTGCAAACGAGATTAAAGGGCTGTGCCATCGAACGATCAGCGTCGTAAATCGGATCGCCCATCACATCCACTCCGAAGACGTCGAGATCTATGATCTTGTAGGGCTCGACGACTTGGCCGCTCTGAAGTTGCACCAAGCTCAATCGATTGGACGCGAAGTTGCCATTAACCAGAGCTTCGCTCTGCAGAGCCGCGTCTTTGTTGTTGGCCTCGGTGTTTAGCATCCAACAGTCGCCTGTTACCGGATTGACTCCGTGAGCAAACAAGACAGTACCTGCGCTACTGACGACAGGCTGAACGCTTCCGATCGCTGCGCCAGAACGAATAACTCGAAACATGTCGTAGTCATTCAGTCCGCTGACCGCGAGCGCAGGATCATCAAGATCCATGATGCCCAATTCTTGAGCTTGGTCATTGAATACCGGAACTGTGGGAAACTCCCCCCGGTGAACTATCGAATTGTTGCCGGACAGTTCGGGCGCCACCAAAACGTCACCGTTGGTGTCAAAAGCAAGGAAGACGGGGTTCTTGGAGGGAATTCGGTAAACGTTTGAGATGGACCAACTCGAGAGGTCAATCTCGGCGACCGCATCGGCTGTCGAACAGCTCACGAAAGCTTGATTCGTAGCGGAGTCGATCAAGATGTCCGAGGGCTCGCCAAGCACTTCACCGTTGACCGGATCCTCCATCTGTAGAACGCCCAGAATTTGCCCGGTAACTGCGTCCAACATGCAAACGACCCAACTCGAGCGGCAAACCACCAAGAGACGCTCGCCGCCATCGACACTTGTGTCATTCCAAAGCGCGAGTGACACGGGCCCAGAAGGCACTCCCCAAGTCGCCGAAGGTATACCTGTCGTGTTGTCGAACAAATGTACTTCATTGTTGTGATTGTCGATGGCCCACATGCGCAACGTGTTCTCGTCCAGCACCATCGGGTTGACCGGCGGATTCATGATCATCACACGATCGCCCTCGACGCTGTCCAATTTGTCGTAGGGTGCCGTCGGCGCACCGGGGTCAAGTTGATCAGGTTTCGCCATGCCGGTAGCCGACAGGTCTCCGCCTCCCCCACTCAATAATTGTGCTGCCGCGGGTGATGTACACACAGCTACTCCGAGCAAAGATGCGCATGCGGTTTGTTGAAGCTTCCTAATCATCGCCGATTCCTGTTCAGTTTCACTTTTAGACGAAAGCGGCTCCCTACGAGCTCGCGTACAGGCTGTAAGCGTTCGAACTACGATTCGCGGTTCTCTCAATTTCGATCGGATTTTGCCTCGCGTATTAATTTGAAAAACCGAGAACCATTCAGCGGTCATGAAACGCATGGAAATCCGATTTCAATCGTTGGTCGGAACAACCATCAAAGGCCTGTGACTGCGGTACAATTGGAATTCTAAATATCCGTCAAACGGCTGGGCACAAAAGCGAAGTGAACTTCGTCAAAGTCCTCGCTCCCATTGACGGATTACTGAGACTTTCTCAATCGCACCAAATGCCTAGAACCATCGAAACCGAGTCGACGCAAACTAGCCATGAAGCTGACCTATCGTTGGTGCGGGACTTATTGGCTGGCGATCGACAATCGATTCGAATCTTCGTGGACCGCATGAAGTGCGTTCCATCAATCCTGAGGGCCCAAAATCAACGGTTGGGCAGCCCTCTCAATCGCGAAGATTTGTTAGACGTAGTTCAGGAGTCGCTCACCGTCGTTTGGCGCAAGCTAGACAGTTATGCGGGCAGAGCAACGATTGAGACTTGGGCCTATCGCTTTTGCTTTTTGGAATTAATGAACGGCATTCGCAAGCACCGCAAATGGCGAGGAACAGTGCAAAGCGAGGCTGAATTGGAAAGTCTGCCAGCTCCGAAGGATCACCGAGGGTTCGAGTTTGAGTTCTTGCACAGGGGACTCGAGCACGTTGGACCACCCGAATCGAATATTTTGCGGATGAAGCATTTCGAGGAGCTGACCTTCAACGAGATTGCCGAGCGATTGGGAGTCTCGGCCAATACAGTGAAAACTCAGTACTACCGTGGATTAACCAAGTTGAAAGAACGTATTGACCAAGTCTCCAATACGTCGCTGAAAAGAGATCTCCGATGAGCGAGCGAACCGAAAGTGAGGGTTGGGTGGAAGCCATCCTGAGCGGTGAAAAAAGTCGCAACGATCCTCTGGTCGCACATTGGTTGCAGGAGCACCCCGAGCAGGCGTTAGAAATTACTTCGTTGATCGAACTCGCTGCGCAACTCGACTCGGCGGGTGCCGAACAACGCGAAACGTTATCGCAATCACGCGAAAGTCAATCTGCGGCTGGGGACGAGCATGTGACTTCCGTTCTAAAAGAACTTATAGGCGCCAAAACTTCATCGCACACAAGCTCCAAGCCTCGCTTCGCTAACCTTTATCGATTTCCCCTTCGATTGGCCGTAGCCGTTGCGGTTGTTGCCGCCGCCTCACTGGCTTGGAATTTCTATCGCACTTCGGATCAGCGGACTCCCACGCGTACACCGATTTTCTTGGGAGAGAGCGCGTTTGATGTGCAACTACAAACCGACGAAGCGAGTCAGTCGCGCAAGCTAACTTGGACCTATGAGCTTTCGCCAGGCGGCTCGTACTCACTTTCTATTTGGAACACCATCGCACCGCGAGGAACTCCTGCCGAGTTCTCGCTTAATCGCTACACTGGCCAAGAATGTGTGCTGCCTCAAAATTTCGGACCCACGATTCGCGTTCAGATCATGGCCAGCGACGCAGGCGGAGAAATAGAAAACTCCTGGATTGGCGAAGTTCGGTAACCCTGTCAGTTCTGTGGCTGCTTGGCACTGGCCTTCAAGCGCAGTCAATTCCAGATGACCGCTTCTTGTCTCAGGTTTACTCCCTGCGAGACGAACTTCCCAGCATTGACGCGAGCGTTGAATCCCGAGTGGGCGGAGCGCTACTCGAAATAACCTCTGTTCTCGAGCCGCTCGTATTCGATCAACGCGACCCCGATGCCAGTTTGAGTTACGCCTACGCGTCCGTAGCCATTTCGGGATTGGGTGAATTTGCCCGCAACGGAATCAGCGCCCTAGATTGGCGTCGAAACTGTCGCTTCGCATCGGAAGTCATCCATCCCGAAGCGCGTGCGCAAATCGAATTGGAAATTGCGAACGCCCTGCGCATGCAAGGCCGGATCGATGAGGCGCGAGCGATCCTACTCGATGTATATGCTGACTTCGGCTCGGTCGCATTGCCGTGGGTCACGACACTGCTCGCGGATATGGATCGCATTCGTGGACAAGCTTCGGAAGCTCTCGCGAGACTCGACGAAGCGGAGGCCTCGCTTTCAATAGAGCAGCCCTTTCACGATCAGGTTCGTGCGGTCATCTTCGGATTACGTGGCCAGATCTATTTGGAATTGGGCGTCATTGACCAAGCCGCGCGTTGGTTTGAGGAAGAGCGCCGAAGTGCAGAAGAGCTCAACAACCCGGAACTTCAAGTCGCTGTTCTAATGCACTCTGCTGTACTGCTTCTCGCGAATCCGCAAGGCGAGGGGACGCCTGAATTGCTCGCGAAACTATTGGAAGAACATTTAGCCAAAGGCGGCAATCCCGAGCTTCAGGCAACCCTGTCATCCATGCTCGGACGAGTATCCGCCTACCGAGCAATCGCGACGGGAGGCGACCCAAACGAAGCCATCGAGCAACTGAAGGAAGCGACATCTAGAGACGCGCTGCCCCGTGAAGAATCAATCGACGCTGGTCTCTATCTGGTGCGCCTACTGATCGAGAATGGCCAACTTGAAGAGGCCCAAACAGAATTCACGCGAATCGAAGAACTCGTGTTATCCGCCGCGCGTTTGATCGGAACAAACGGTCGGACGCGAGACCGCGGACTCTTGGCCGCCCTTCGCTGTGAGCTTGAGCTAGCCCACAAGAGCTCGCCTTTCCCCGTCCGACATCTTCTAGAACTCGAAGTTGCCTACGACGCGATGCTCCGCCAGTGGGAACAAACCCCGCTGCGTCCGGGCGGAGTTGGCTTTTTAAATTCGCAAGAACGCCTAACGGTATTAGAGGTGCTCGTTCGCACGCATATAGCGGCAGAGCCCAATCAGATTGGAATCGCGAACGCTCTGGAAAGTGTCATTCGCGCCCAAGCACGTGGAACTTTGGCGCGCGAACTAGACGCCCCCGAGGTTCGCGTCGAGCGGGTTCGCGAGGAACTGCTGTACGACAATTCCGGAATGCTGGTCTACTTGCCCACGCCACAACGAACGCATTTATTCGTCCTGGATAAGTCGAGCATTGCCCATTTTGAATGTCCGGGCGTTCACCGTTTTGAAGCGGAACGGCGACAGTTTCAAGCGCTTCTCAATACTCCACTCGCATCCGATAAAGCGCGCGGAGACCAACTAGGTTCAGACTGGGCTGCGCTGACAGATTCGTTGATTCCCGGCGATCTAAAAGAGCAAGTGCTGGCTTGGTCCCAATTGACGTTGGTGGGAACTGGCTATTTGGGCTTCTTTCCATTCGAAGCGCTACCCATCGCAGGCACCTATCTGGGTCTGAAAATTCCGATTGGATACTTACCCTCGCTACCGATCGGTTGCGCGCTCAACCAAAGAAGGGACAACTCTACACAAGTTTGGGAACGCGACTTGTTGCTCGTTACGGCACCGGCCCTCAATCAAGGCGTCAAACAACGTTGGCCCGACTTAGCTGAACTTAAACTCGGCCTTGAACAAGTAGAAACGCTCCACAGCAGTTTCGAACCGCACCGATCACGCGTCTTGCATTTCGACGCGGCCACCAGAGCAGCACTAACCTTCGAACTTCAAAAACCCACGGCCATGCTTCACATTTTGGCGCACGGGGTTCGAGACTCTACTCGCGAGCGCTCCACAGGATTGGCGCTCGGAGGAAGCCCTGAGGAATTGGGTGTACTCTGGCCAGAAGACGTCGAATCGGAACAAATGCCGCCTCTCGTTCTTCTGTCGGCTTGTGGAAGCGCCCGTGGACCCGTGCGATATGGAGATGATGGAGCTTCTCACCTGGGCGGCGCTTTCATTCGCGCAGGCACGGACACCGTCGTTTTCTCGCGGGCGGATCTCGAACTTGAATCCACACTGCTTTTATCAAAGCATTTTACGTGGCGCCTTTCACTCGGCGCGAGGCCGGCAGAAGCGCTTTACCACGCGCGCCTTGTCGTCGCTGAGCAATTCGATAACGACCCTTTTTACTTCGCGCTCACCCATGCCGTCGGGCTTACGCATCGCCCCATGTCTAGCCGCGTTCTAAGCTCGCCGATCTCCGAACCGGACTCCACGATCCAAAAAAACAGGAGCCTTTCACCGGTCTGGATTGCCGTCGGCCTGGGACTCTTCGCGGTAGCAAGTGCCTACATCCTTCACCGAATCCGCGGCCAAAGTTCCCTCACTGGTAGTTGAGACCTTCGGTAGGCGGCACTTTCAGATTCGGAATATAACCACCACCGAGCAATCCGACTCCACCAGGATCGAAGATCAGGTCTCCCACCGGAATCACGACTACCGGCGGTCCCGAGTCTATCGTCTTCGCAAGTTCAGCCACCGTGATGGGCGAAAGCGTAAACCCACCCAGCGACGCTTCACCGTAAATCACGGGCTGCCCCACGCCGGTGCTCTCACCGAACCGCATCTCCAAGTAATAGATTGAGCTGAAGAACTGGCCCACCTCTTGAACGTCAATCTTGATTTCAGCCGGCCAGCGAATAATCTCGAAAGTGTCGGCTGCAACCGGTACGGGTTGACTCGCTCCCGAGAGGTCACGTTGATGCCACTGAATTATCTGCAAATAAACGGACTGAGGCAGGACGCCCTTCGGCTGATCGACGGTGAATTTCAGCTCGCCTGTGGGGCTTCCGGAAATGACCCGATAACCCAAGTTCTTGATTACGGGAGCATTGTTACTTTCAACATCGGTCACGTTGGTTGCGATGCGAAATTCGCCCGTCGATGCAACCGCTATTGCTGCATCCGCATCTCCGTCATTATCAAAGTCGCCGACAACCACGTTGGCGACTTGATTCAAATTACTGGTCGCAGCTGGCCCGACAGGCAGCAGATAGCTCGTACTCAAAGCACCAAAAGAAGGGCCGGTAAGGTCAATCGGGTTTCGGCCGTTAATCAAAACCACGACATCGTGCGAGATGCCGTAGCCCGCGACAATGTCATCGTCACCGTCGGAATCCCAATCGACGCCTTTCACCGAAGTCACAAAGGTGCTCGATGTATCGAGGGGAATATCGATACCAAACATGTCCACCGTGTACACCATCTGGAGAGGCTCACCCGTCACTCCATTAACTCCGGTCGGTGTGACCCAGCTCAATCGATCGTTGGGCAGGTAACCCTGCTTCATCGTCGCCAACCAACCGCCGGTTGGTAATCCCGACCACTGTTGAATGAGTTCGCCGGTAAGCTCGCGAATCTCCAATGCCTCATCAACCAATAGCGCGACCTCGGGAGTTCCAACGCCATCCCACTCAAGCACAGAGAACCCATGTAGTTCTGTGGTCGTTTGAATCGAACTCAGCGGCGTGAAGCTGGGTGTTTGAGAACCCGAACTTGCAGCCAAGATAAGCAGCGCTTGCCGGTTCGCTGAAATCCCAAGCACATCGACGCGTCCCGTACCGTCCACATCGGAGACTTGCACGTCGCTCGCCCCTGCCCAGGCTCCCGAATCCACGACATTCTTAACAAACGCTTTCGCCGTAAAATCCCACCAACCGATGTGAAGCCCGTTGCCATCGGTAAACATCAATGCATCTTGACCGTCCGGTCCACCAGCCGGAAATGTGTCCATCGAAATCGCCGAAGTAAGCGGCGCGTCGAAGGAAAGATAGATGTCACGGCCGGAAAGAATCACTGGTTGATTGTCGACCATCACGATGGTGTCGAGCCAATCATCGTTATTGAAATGCCCCACAACGGACAGACCAAGCTGCTTGCCTGCAGCTCCCGGAATGAGATAGGGATTCAAGCCGCTCAAATCATCGCCCGGCGACATCGTTCCCGCAGTTGATGTCGCACCGCCAGGGCCACCGAGTATTTGACCGGCTGTCCAGCCCGCGGCTATTTGGAAACCGAGCAGGCAGAAGGCCAGGCGTTTGAATGAGGGTAATGCGATCATGTTCGACTCGTTTGAGTGTGGAAAATCGACACGCGGGTGCAATTACGATTGCCACCGCACCTATTTTAGAGGATAGGGATAATTTCTACAAGCGGGACCTTCTACACAGATTGTGCGCAGCATGAAGCCTGCCCAACGAGGTCAGCATGCGATAAGGCCGTCACGGATTAGCGTCACGGCCCTGTGGAAAGTTTCAGCGATCTGCCAAATAACTCGGAGACTTGCGAGCCGTGGAGTGAAAGCAATGCTCTACAGCAGCACGATTCCGGCGACCGCGAGGAACCACAAAATGCCTGCGATCAGGAAGGGCTTGTCGCCACCCAGAAGAATCTTGGTAGGGCTGCCGCCACCTTGATGGGCGTCGACGATGTAGAGGTAACGACCGATGCCAAAGACGACAAACGGAACCGTCCAGATCATCAGGTTGCCTTCGCCGAATTTTTCCGTGGTCGTGTCGTCAACGGTGTACATCGCGTAGCAGAGAATCGTGCACGAGGCGAGTACGGAGACGATCTGGTCTAGGAATCCGGGCGTGTACTCGCGCAGAATTGCGCGGCAGTTGGCTCGATCTTCTCCGAGTAGTGCGATTTCAGCGCGACGTTTATTCAGCGCCAAGAAAAGCGTCAAGAAAAGAGTGCAGAGCAACAGCCATTTTGAGACGTCTGTCTCCGCAGCTAAACCGCCCGCTTGCACGCGGAATAAGAATCCGGTCGAAATGCAAAAGGCGTCGACCAGCAGGATTTGCTTGAGCTTGACGCTATACGCCAAATTCAACGTCATGTACGCCGCGACGATGCCGAGCACACTGAGCGTTTGACCGCCTGCGAAGTAGGCCAAAGCCAAGGAACCACCCGCGCAAAAAACCGAGAGGGCGAGCGCGAAACTGACGCTGATTTCGCCAGCGGCAATCGGGCGGAACCGTTTGGTCGGATGCTGACGATCGCTTTCCACATCCATCACATCGTTGACGAGATAGATTGCGCTCGATCCTAGGCAAAAGGCGGCGAAGGCGAAGAGTGCTCGCTGCAAGTCGCCGATGTC
>JBLINP010000152.1:0-10803 GCA_047639415.1 Planctomycetota bacterium
TGATTGACTGGCTGAGGGCCAGATCGAACGCCACCAGGTGGCTGAATTTGAGATCTAGAGGCTGGAGGTGTGCATGCCCACGCTAAGTCCGACTTGGAAGAGCGTGGCGTCTCCGAGACCCTCGGAGCCGGTGTTGCCCTCGGAATTGATCGAGCCTGAGTTATTACTATTGAGTTGCGTTACGCCAGCATGCCAGACGACGTTCTTGCCGCTGCGATACCAGTTCGCGCCGATCGTAGCCGAGCGAGTGTCGCCCGGATCATCGTAGCCTTCAACGCGGACGCCGAGTTCTACATCGATTGCTTCGATCATGAAGGAGAGCGTTGAGCTCCACATCAATACGTTTTCGACTGAACCGTTCTCCGCGAAGTTGATCGGGATCATGGTGCCGCCGAACAGATTGTTTCCAGAGATACGGCTCGTTCCATTAAGGTTGCCCATTGGACCGCCGGGTGGACCGGTTACGGCATTTGGATCGGCGAGAAGTTCACCTGCGAAGTGAACCACTTCGGCGTGCAAGGCGACTGGACCAGCTGTGACATTGACATCGCCTCCCCATGCGGTGCCATTAACGCCATCGGTGGAGTCCTTCAACATCATGGCTCCGACGGTGGCGCGAACATCACCGCTCGAGCCGAAGGCTCCTTCAAGGCGGCCGGTTCCGCCGAATAGGCGATACTCAGCTCTACCGGAGTAAAGCAAGCCTTCGCGTTCTCCGCCTTCACCGTTCTGAATGGCGAAGAAGCCCCCAACCGAATTCAGGTCCGCGGTAAGCATGACTCCCGCATCATAAAAATCGAAGATTTGGCCAGCGAAGGTGCGGTCGGGAAGCAGCAGGTTCTCCGAACTGATGCCACTGCTTCTCAAGATAGGGGCCTTGAATTGGCCGATCACGATGTTGATGCCATTGCCGTAATTCCATCTCGCGAAGGCATCCTCAAGAAGGACCGTGTCATCGCGATAGTCAAAATTGACGCGCCAATCGTATTCGGCTACAGAACCTTCAGCGTAGACCTCAGCTTCTTTCAAGTCGAAACCGTCGAGGTCCGTACCGGAAGCGACACCGTTGTCGATGCTGTCGTCCGTGTTGTCGAGTTCGAACGCGGCGCTGTTGCTCCGCGAATAGTAGGTGCGCAGCAAGCCGCCGACGTTCGTGCCCGTAGAGGGGCGACGGACAGAAGTGGCTAGGGAGTTGATTTCGCTATCGAGGCGATCCCAATCGCTGTCGGTGATGTTGAAGGTGACGGCCGGCTCGGGCTTCGGGTCGGGCGTCGCGTGGGTGATCGTTCCCAGGGTGGCGAGCGCGAGGGCGCTGGTGAAGAGGGTGTTCATGATTCAGTGGTTCTCAGAAAGGGCTTTCCTACAAGCAGGATGGGGATCCAATGGTGGAGAATGCCGAGCTGGAGCTGGCATTGAAAGGGAGTGCAAAGTGCTTTTCCCAATCGACGAGCCGCTTGCGCTCTATCGAGTTGGCTCGGGGGCACTTGGGCGCGAGAAGAGCTTTGAAAAGCGCGCTAGAACAGCGCTAATTCGATCCGGTTACGCCTGTTCGGCTTCGTAACGCTCTCGAAAGGGTCGGTAAGTCTCGTCGGCTTTTTCAATTTGACTTCCGAGCAGTTCGGGCAGGGCTTGTCCTAAAAGATGGTAAGCCAAGAGTCGCGCTTCGAGTCTTTCGCGAGCGGCCGTCGTGTAGCCGAAATCGTAGCTCCCCAATTCGAGGTAGTGCGGATCGACCGAGGTGACGTACTCGGCGGTGGCGAGTTGCATCTCTTCATCAAGAGCTCGCTCCCAACGCTCTGCAAAAGGCGCGGTGAGCTTCGCTAGCCGTTCCGTAATGGCTTCCTTCGGAAAGGGTAGATCGGCGGCCAGCAAAGCTCCCAAAGGAAGCAAGACGTCGCGTGCATGAAAGCGCGAAGGATGGGGAGTGCTTTGCTTGGCAAGTTGCTCTAAATCGCCAATAGCGCTCTCTAGCGCATTGGAGAGGGACGTGAGCTCGCTGGGTTGAGCAATCATTCGGAAGGCGCGGGATCGTGCTTGCGCAGAGTTACGAAGGGATAGATGCCGGTGTTGTGTCCGTCCGAAAACTGCATCGAGATGGCGTAGTTGCCCACCATCGTGAGGTCCTTCTGCGTCAAATCGTCGGGAACGCTCTTCGGGTCGTGGGTACGAATGCCGCTCATCTCATCCACGCAGCGCGCGCAGGGACACATCGATCGTAATTGTTGAGCGGAGTAATTGGTGGTGTGATCGTCACTCCACTCGATGCTGACCCGTGAGGGATCGCTGCGCGTAATTGCGCGCGGTTGGTGAGAAGTCATCGCGCTATCGGCTCGGTTTGGGAGCGAGGCAGGAGTGAGCGGAGCGGGCGTTGTCGCTCGAAGCTCGAAAGGGGGGTGGTGGGTAGAGCCGGACTTGAACCGGCGACCCCTTGATTTTCAGTCAAGTGCTCTACCAACTGAGCTATCCACCCGTTTCCCTTGGTCGGAACGACGAGCGCTCCACTTTGGGGCGCGAATTGTTGCCGCGACTCGGCGCATCGTCAACAACGGGCTCGATACTTGAGCAAGGAATTGGCGAGAGTCGGTCAGATTGCGAGTTCGGACGTTCAGTCGAAGACGGCGCGAGCTTCTTCGCAATCCAATTTGATTTGGGCAACCAAGCCGTCGAGATCGTCGAATCGTTGTTCGCCTCGCAGTCGCTTGATGAAGGAAATTTCGAGCCGTTTGCCGTAGATGTCTCGGTCGAAGTCAAATATATGCACTTCAACGCGGGGAGTTGTCGGCTGTTCGTTCGCAACGGTTGGCCGAAATCCGATGTTGGTGACGGAGCGCAGAACTTCCGCGTTTGGGGAGTCGCCGGTTTGCTCACCCAGAATTCGCGCTTGGGTGGCGTAGACGCCCAGCGGCGGGTGGAGTTCGTGATGGAGGTCGAGATTGGCCGTGGGGAATCCGATGGTTCGCCCGATGGCATCGCCGCGAACCACGCGTCCAATGACCGAAACCGGCCGACCGAGCATGGCCTGGGAGCTGTTCGAATCGCCCAGTTCCACAGCCTCGCGAATGGCCGTACTGGAAATGGCTCGCCCAGCGATTACGAGTGGTTCGACAACCTCGACGTCGTAGCCGAGTTCAGTCATCAGCGCCGGCGTTCCGCGACGGCCATGACCGAACTTGCTGTCGAACCCGAGCACCAAAGCCCGCGCTCCAAGTGCCTTGACCAAATATCGCTCGGCGAAATCTTCGGCCGACAGTTGCCGAAGCTCTTCGTCGAAGGTCAGAGCAACCGCGTGCTCGATGCCCGCTCGTTGAAACAATTCCAATCGATGTTCGAGCGTCGTCAGCGTGCGCGGCGCTCTGCCGAGCAAGATGGTTTTGGGATGTCGACGAAAGGTGAGCACCGTCGACTCGGCGTTCAATTCACGTGCGCGCTCGATGTTGGCGCGCAGAATCGCTCGATGTCCAAGGTGCACACCGTCGAAGACCCCGACGCTGACTACAGAACCGTTCGGACTGGGCTTGAGCTCGCGAGCATCGAACGTGGTGCGCAAAGGAAAGAGTGGATTGGGTGCCGAATTACTGCTTTGCAGCTTGTTTCGCGCGGCGATCCTTGAAGTCTTCGACGAGCTCACTGAGCAACGCCTTATTGCGCACTTTCTCAGCCGGCGACATGCGATCGGAGAGCAGCACACCTTCTAAGTGATCGTATTCGTGTTGAATGACGCGACTGGTAAAGCCTTCGAACTCGCGCTCGATTTCGGAACCATCGGGGAGCGAGGCGCGCACGGTGCAACGGTCGGGCCGTTCGATCGTGGCATAGATGCCGGGGAAGGAAAGGCAACCTTCTTCCATCGAAGTGACGGGGCCCGAGCGATCGATCAAGGTCGGATTGATCAGCGCGAGTTCTTCCTCGGGCTTCTCTTTGTCGCCGGTTGGATTGATGACGAGGATTCGTTGGCGCAACCCAACTTGAGGAGCGGCGAGGCCAACTCCATTATCTTCGTACATGGTGCGAAACATCGAGGAGACCGTTTCGCGAACGGCATCGTCGATTTCGGCCAATTCCTCGGCCCGCTTACGGAGCACGGGTTCGGGAAAGTAGACGACTTGGTATTGAAGCTTCTCGGACATGGTCTTGGCGGATAAACGGTCGTTGTGCGCGGCGATCGATCCAGGAGTCGATGGGGCGCACAATATACGCGGGGAGGACGACGGAGCGTGCAGTTGGGGGCTTCTAGTGGTGTGATTCAAAAGTTCGCGTCATATTTTATGCGCCATTGCGCCCCTGGCTGCGTTGCGCCGCCTCCGAGTATCCACGAATACGCGTCGTTGGCGCCTCTTGCCACGAACGCAGGGGCGTACAACATATGATGCGAACTTTTGAATCACCCCACTAGCCCGAATTATTCATGAACACGCGGACCAAACGCCACGAACGACCGGCAGTGCCGGTCGTTCGTGGTGTTTGGTCCGCGTGTTCATGAATAATTCGGGCTAGCTGAAAATTGGGGCCCGAAATCGCGCTTCAAAGCCGAACTGGATGCAAAGCAGAGCGTTGCCTTGGTCGGCTTGTCGACTAGGGTGGGGCATGTAGAGCCGATGGGGCTCAATAGGCAGCGAGTAGACGATCGGGACCGCACGTGGATTTTTCGAAGCACATCCAAAAGGCAGAAGAGGCTCATCGGCGCCGGAATTACGATTTCGCGATCGAGCTCTATCGGCAGTTGCTCGACCTGAATCCCGATTTGGGGGAGGCACGGTCGGGATTGAGGCGTGCGCTTCAAAAACGGCATGAGGGCAAGCGCGGTGGGAAATTCCTGCGAGCGGTGGGCGGAGCGGTTCCTCTCGCCAAGGCGCGGACGCTCCTGAAAATGGGCAAGCACGCGGCCGCCGCGAATGCGCTCGAAGATTACCTGTCCAGTAACCCGCTGGATGAAGAAGCCAATTTGATGTTGGGGGCGGCGCTCGAAAATGCCGGCCATCTATTGTCGGCCTGTGCGGTATTTGAATTCCTGGCGGAGATCGCTCCCAAGAATCCGGAGGGTTTGAAACGCGCCGGCGCGATGATGCAGCGGACGGGTGATCCCAAGCGCGCTCTCGAATACTTCGAGCGAGCGCTCGACGCCGATCCTCGCGATCGAGATGCGCTCAAGGCGCGCAAGGATTTGGCGGCGGAGACGGCGCTCTCCAGTAGCGGGCTCGATTCGGCAGCGCACAGCCGCGATTTGATTCGCGATAAGGGTATGGCGCGAACGTTAGAACGGGAGCAGCGCCGCCATCGCAGCGAGGAAGAGTTGGTTCAGGAAGCGGATGCGCTGCGGGCGCGAATCGCGGAAGAGGGCAGTTCGCGGGAGCTGTGGCTGGATTTGGCGTCGACGCTCGGACGCATGGGCCAAATGGATGAAGCTGAGGATTGGTTGGTTCGACTATCCGAATACCGAGATTTGACGCCGGGGCTTCGAAATCGGGCGGGCGAGCTGCTGACTCGCGTGCTGAAGCGGAGCACGGCGGCGGCGAGCAAGGCGGGCAACGAGGCGTTGGCAGGGGAAATCGAGTCCAGGCTGCACGAATTTGAACTGACGGAGCTGCGCCGGCGCATCGAATTGGAGCCCGCAGACTCCGAACTCAGATTGGGGCTCGGCAAACGGCTTTTGAGGCTCGGCGAGCTGGATCAGGCCGCTGCAGAGCTTCAGAGGGCTATCGGCGATCCTCGCACGAAGGGCGAGGCGCTCTTTTTCCTTGGTCAGTGCTTCCAAAAGAAGGGGATTTTGGACCTAGCCCGCAGCCAATTCTCCGCAGCGCTCGAAGGACTTCCATCATCTAGCGACCGCGCGAAGGAAATTCTGTATAGTCTCGCGGCCATTTCGGAGGCGGAGGGCGACGCGATTCTCGCTCGCTCTTTTTTCGTCCGAATTTATGAAGTGGACATCGGCTACAGGGACGTAGCCGAGAAGATGGAACAACTGAAGTAGATGCCGAATTCAAAACAAAGCGCAAAGCGCCTTCTCCAAAGCGAGAAACGCAATATCACCAACAAGATGGCCCGTACCGCAATGCGATCGGCCATGAAAAAGGTCACCGAAGCCGAGAGCAAAGAAGCCGCAGCGGCTGCCTTGCCCATGGCGATGAAGAAGATCGACAAGGCTGCTAAGAAGAACGTGGTTCACGCCAACGCTGCTGCTCGCCTTAAGGGTCAAGTCAGCCGCGCAGCGCAGTAATGCTGGTTGGCCTCCGGCCAACGGAGCAATGCTGGTTGGCCTCCGGCCAACGGAGCAATGCTGGTTGGCCTCCGGCCAACGGTTGGTGGATGTCGATTAGCTGAGCTTGGCATTCCGGGATACGTCGCGTGTGCTGCGGGTCGTCCGATAACCTTTGACGCAAAGTCGGGACTGTCGGAGGCGACCTCTGCAATCTGGCAGCTGACCGTCTCGGCGTTTTATTTTGATCACACTGGATACTGCTAGGGAGTAAGTCATGGGCGGGGTTTTTGAGACCAGCGATTCGCACGCCTCTTCGGATCACAAACCGATTCGGGTGCCGGTGCGTCGCGAAAGTATTTGGGCGGCTGCGGTCGAACTTGCTGGGGAGTTGGATGGTTGGAAAACCGTCTCGTCCGACGAGGAAAACCGCGTTTTGGTCTGCTCAAAGAAGGGCGGCATGATGGCCGGCACGGCTACCATTACGATCACGGTTGAAGGGCTCGAAGAAGTGCCTTCGACGACGGTTCACGCGAAGAGTGAAACCAAGGGCGGAGTCATGGCGCGCGACAAAGCGATCGTCGGGGAGTTCATCAGAATTCTCTACCGCCGCATTTGCTAGAGCGCGCTGTAGCGTACGTTCGCAATCTCTAGTACCGATTTTGAAACCCGGCGATGAGTTCTCAGGAACTCGAGATCGCCACGAATCAATCCTCGGCGACGAAGTGATCCAGGCCACCACACCGTTCCGTTCGACGATCCGCGCCGGGCGGTCTGTGCTAAGCTCGAAGCGTGGGATTGAGTAGCCCCTCGGAAGGACTCGCCGGCTTTGAGCAGGCCTCGTCGAGCAGGTCCTTATCGGCGATCGTTGGATCGTTCGTCTTTTTAGCGGCCTTTCTCTCCTTCCTCGTTCAGCCATTGGCAGCGCGCTATCTGCTGCCAAGTTTCGGCGGCGGCTCCTCGGTTTGGACCATTTGCCTGGTCTTCTTCCAAGTGACGCTGACCCTCGGATACGCCTATGCGCATTTCGTCGCCCGCGTAGTTCCGATCGCTCACCAGCAATGGTTGCACGCCGGGCTACTGATCCTTTCGACCGCGGCGATTCCGATCATGTCCGGGACGAGCGTGGCGGCCAGTCACGACGAGGATCCAGCGCTGCAACTACTCTGGTTTCTATTCAAGCACCTGGGTTTGCCGTTCCTCTTGCTGTGCGGCACGTCTCCACTCGTCCAGTCTTGGTATGCGCGCGTGAAGGGTGGAGCGACCTATCAACTCTACGGACTTTCCAACCTCGGATCGCTGCTCGGGTTGCTCGCCTATCCGTTCGTACTTGAACCCCTGCTCGGACTAGCGGAACAACGCGTGCTTTGGTCGGCGTTTTACGTGGCACTTGTTCTGGTAAGCGTTGCCTGTTGGCGAGCCTTTGCCGGAATTCGACTGGATCGCCCCGTCGCCGAGTCAGCTCCATCCGAGTCGCCATTATTGACTCCCAAATTCGCTCGGCTGATGTGGCTGCTGATTCCAGCCTGCGCGTCGATTTTGATGTTGGCGATCTCCAGTCGAATCACGCAGGACATCGCACCCGTTCCGTTGTTGTGGGTTCTGCCCATCGGACTGTACTTGCTCGCTTTCGCGTTGGCATTCTCCGATCGGCCAGGACTTGGACGCGGAGTTTGGATTGGGCTAAGCGGAGCGAGTTTGATGGCGAGCATTTACGTTATGCAACTCGAGCAAGCAGGTGATGGTCCGGAACTCCTCGTGCGGCTTGCCGCTCATATGTCGCCGGTGTTCTTCGTTTCTCGCGCTTTGTTCGGCGAACTCTTTCGCTTGCGTCCACCTACAAATCGATTGACGAGTTACTACCTCGTGATTTCGATCGGAGGTGCCTTGGGTGGCATGTTCGTTGGACTGGTCGCTCCGCAAATATTTCTCGGCTATTGGGAGCTTCCGATCGCCTACTGCATGAGCACGGTTTTGATCGCGCTGTGTGTTTTAGCGGGAAGCGAACCCGATGTCGTTTCACGACGACCGTTCAGCATTCTCGGCTGGGTCGCTGCGTTGGCGTTCATCGAAATCTCACTGCTGGAGCATACCCAGGAAGAGATGGACGGGGCGCTCATGACTCGCCGCGGTTTCTATGGCGTATTGAGCATCTACGAGAGTAGGGAAGACGACAGTCATAAGTTCACGCTCTATCACGGCAACATTTGTCATGGCGTTCAATTTTTTGACGCGGAGAATGTTGGCGAGCCGACGACTTACTATTCCCGCGAAAGCGGTGTTGGCCTAGCCCGGATTATTCATGAACCGCGAGGCAAAAGGCCTCGAATTGGTTCCTGCTGGCACTTTGCAGATACTTGCCCCCGCAGACGACCTTGTAAGGTCGTCGAGGACGCCAGTATCTGCAAAGTGCCAGCAGGGACCAATAGACCGGCAGTGCCGGTCGTTCGTGGTGTTTGGTCCGCGTGTTCATGAATAATTCGGGCTAGCGCTTCAAGATCACAAGATGGAGCAAGAGGGAGGTCGGAGAGTCGGTGCGATCGGTCTCGGGACTGGAACGGTGGCGGCTTACGGAATGCCTGGCGATGTCTATCGCTTCTACGAGATCGATCCGGAAGTTGTCAAAATCGCGAATGACAACTTTACGTTCCTTGCGAACAGTAAAGCCGAAATCGAACTCGCCTTGGGCGACGCGCGCGTTTCACTTCAAAAGGAATTCGAGAGTGGTGGTCCTCAACGCTTTGATGTCTTAATTGTGGACGCGTTCAGTGGCGACGCGATTCCGGTTCACCTGTTGACGCGCGAAGCCTTTGCGCTTTATTGGAATCATCTCAAACACGATGGCGTGCTCCTGATTCACACGAGCAACCGCTACGTCCAGCTCGCGCCTGTCGCGCGCGCTCTCGCCTACGAGGCAGGCTTCGAGAGTGTAGAGGTCGTATTTGATGAAGATGAAGCCTTGGAACCGGGACCGGCTGACTTCAACTCGGATTGGGTTGTGATCACGCGCGACTGGGACATGCTCAGCCTCGCGGCAGAATACTCCGGTGGCTCCCAAACCAAGGGGCTCGACGATCCATTGGCGATTTGGACCGACGACCACATCCATCTACTCCACGCGATGGAACTCTTCGACCAGCTTAATGAGGGGCGTTAGGCCTCGTTTTGCAGTCTCAATAAGGGGCCGAATCGGTTTTTCAATTTATACCTAACGTGGCTAGGTAAGTGGGCCGAAGATGGAATCACAATGGTTTCATCAAAACTTGTGGCGGCCTCTTCTGCGCCGATTGTTCTCGCGATCCTCACGGGCGGCGAGAGCTATGGCTACGCGATCCTTCAACGCATTGCGGCCGTTTCGGACGGCGCATTGGATTGGACGGAGGGCATGCTCTATCCCGTTTTACATCGCATGGAGCGAGAGGGATTGATCAAAGCTTTTTGGCGTCCGTCCGAATCCGGTCGACGGCGCAAGTACTACTCGATTGCGGCGAAGGGCAAGCGCGCGCTTGCCGAACAACGCGAAGAGTGGCGCGTTGTACAAGACACTTTGGGTGAACTCTTGGGAGGCAGCAGTGTTTGAACAAGAACTAACCGAATGGATTGAAGCGAACTCCGGTCGTGATCGATTGAGTGCGTTGCAATTGGAAGAACTGTCGGACCATCTTTTGCACAAGGCTGAGTTGTTGGTGGCACAGGGCTGCGATCACCGTGAAGCCTTTTCGTCAGCCGCTTGCGATCTCGGAGACATCTCTCTACTCGCCAAAGAATTTCAGAAAGCGAACCCAGCCATGAGTCCTATTTCAAAATGGATCGGAACATTGATTACCGGCGTACTTCTGCTTTACGGAACCGGCTTCGTGGTTCCACTGTGGATCTTCGTCCATGTTCCCTCGTTGGCGGTTGTATTCGGAGTTGTCACAGGAGGTTTGTGGGCGAGCTTCGGACCGCGCACGGTTTGGAGAACAATACGATTTACTCTGGCTGGAGCCGGAGGGCTGCAAGCCGGTGAGCGCGAGTTGTTTGAAGCGGTACTTCAACGAGGCTACGGCTTGTCTTGGGCCGCTGGAGTTCTGGGTGCCCTCGTTAGCCTCGTCTCACTCCTGCAAAATCTGTACTTCGAGGATATGGGCGCTTTTGGCCAAGCCGTTGCGATGTGCCTTCTAACTCTGCTCTACGGAGCAATCCTCGCAGAGCTAGGCTTCCGAACGCTGCGCCAATGGCTTCGTGCTAGCGAAGTCAGAAGCGAACTCGCTTAGCCCCCGAACTTCACTTCAGAGGCTCAACACGGATGCCGGGCATTCCGTAGCTCCTGGCTTCAAGTCATCGATTTGGTGTTCTGCAAGTCACGTGTCAATCCACTAGGTGAGCGAAGTGTCAAATTTGAAGATCTCCTGCACCTTTAGTGGAAGCTTGACGGGCGAGGAAAGGCTGGGTTGTCGGGTGTAGGGCGGAAGCGAACGCGTCAGCGCGGGGGAAATTTGGTGCGCGCGAGTCGCGCGAGTAAGACACCTGGTTGGGGGGCGATTCGTTTACTACGAGAGAGAGGGAAGCATGACTTAAACGGGGGAGTTGGGAGTTGGCGGGGGAGTGTGAAGTTTGGGAGGAGGGCG
>JBLINP010000153.1:0-10665 GCA_047639415.1 Planctomycetota bacterium
GCACAGGCTCCGCCAACTTCGTTGTCGACAAATAAGCCGGCGCCAATGATTGGAGAGTCACCAACCCGACCCGGCAGTTTTCCGAACGCGCCACTAGTCGTGCATGCGCCGGAAAGGTTTCCGTCAGCATCCAACGCCAACAAACCAATCGTATCGTGATTCTCCGAGTTGATCTCTGGCCGCGAGCCTTTGAGTCGTTCCTTCCACTCCGACCAAACCTTTTCGGACTCGGGTGTCAGTAGGTTCTTCCGGGTGAAGCCTTGCTCCACAGCGAAATCGCTTGCACCACGACCAACCAACATGACGTGCGGAGTTTGCTCCATAACCAATCGCGCAACGCTGATTGGGTTCTCGATTTCCTCCAGACACGCCACGGATCCGCAGTCGCCGCGCTCATCCATGATGCAGGCGTCGAGCGTAACCACTCCACTCAAGTCCGGCAGCCCACCCAGACCGACCGAGCGAACATTCGGATCAGACTCGGTTACGCGAACTCCTTGTTCGACCGCATCGAGCGCACGACCACCAGTTGACAAAACTTTCCAAGCCGCAGCATTGGCCGCTATTCCGTGATTCCATGTCGAAATGACGACGGGACCACTTGTCTTTGATTCGGAGTCCATAGACTTATCCGCGCCAGGAGCCCGGCAACTCGATGTTCCGGTAGCGATGCCCGCTACCGATGAACCGACGATAAACGTGCGGCGAGAAATTCTGTTCATGCTCAATTAAATCTCCTCTTAGGCACGCGCTCAAACTATCCGCCTAAAGGATAAATAGTGCTGAGCGGATGGGAAGCATTTATCGCGCTCACCGGCTTCCGTTCTGTATCGTCTACTCGATGAATGGTGCTCCCCAAGCGGGCTGCTTTCGACTTGATAGCGTTTCGGTTGATTTTGATTCGAGACGCGTCCTCTCGGATGTCGGGTTTGCGATCGATAGCGGCGAAGCTGTGGCCATTGTTGGCCCTAGTGGGGCTGGCAAGACAACCCTGCTCCGCTTGTTGAATGGAATGGTTTTTTCTACCGGCGGAACCGTTAGCGCTGGCGGATTAATTCTCAATAGCGCCAAATCCAAACAATTGCGAAAGCTCCGCTCGACGATCGGTTTCGTACATCAAAATCACAACTTGGTACCGAATCTTCGCGTTGTTCAAAATGTAGTTGCCGGAAAACTCGGACAGCGTGGCTTTTTCAAATCCGCTCGATCAATGTTTCGCGCCAGCGACAGTGATCGCAATCGGATTCACGCGCTGCTCGGCCGCGTCGGAATTGCAGAAAAGCTTTTCGACCGAACGGACACATTGTCGGGCGGCCAGAAGCAGCGCGTTGCACTGGCACGCGCGCTGTTTCAAGAACCGCAGTCCCTCCTCGCCGATGAACCCGTGGCTTCCGTTGACCCCGCTCGCGCTCGCGACCTAATTCAGTTGATGCGGAACCTGGCCCGCGAAGACGGGCTCACCTTGATCGTCTGCCTTCATGACCTGAGTTTGGCTCGCGAATTCTTCCCACGCACCATTGGATTGCGAGCGGGAAAAATCATGTTCGATTCCAAAACGAGTGAGGTCTCCGAGGAGAGCTTCGCCGAGCTCTATCAATTGGAAACGACATGAAGCACCGCGCGTCGATTCTCGTGAGCACAGCACCCAATCGTTTCGCTGCGGCACTTAATCGGGCGGACTGCTAGGCCTCTCCATGACCAGGCCTCTGGATCGTGCCCCCTTCCCGATAAGTCGTCGCGGCTTCGTGCTCATCGCGATATCCGTTCTCGGAATCTACGCCTTCCTCGCTCTCGAGCTCACGCCGGGCGGACTCACTCCCGGCGCCGGCGGCATCCAAATTGCGCGTGAGTTCTTCAGCGCCGCACTCAGCCCATCGTTCGAATACGAGGCCGAATTCGTTCCTGCCGGCGCACAGCCCTTCCTCAGTCGAGTCTTCGACGCCGTTCGACGAACGGTCGTGTTCGCCGCAGCCGGCATGAGCATCGCCCTGGTCGGCGGTCTGCTTCTCGGCTTACTCGCTTCTTCCAGCACTTGGTCGACTGATCGCTCAACGCGCGGCTCGGTCCTATCGAATGTAGCGCGAAGCTCCATCGGTCGTGGCATTCAAGCCGCCACACGCCTGCTCATCGCCGGCATGCGCTCAATCCACGAACTGCTCTGGGCCGTCATTTTCTTGGCCGCGTTCGGCCTCAACACGGCCAGCGCCGTGATCGCGATAGCCATTCCTTTCGCAGGTGTTCTCGCCAAGGTCTTCTCAGAACTCTTAGACGAAGCTCCCGACCACGCAGCCTTTGCGCTGCGAGCAACTGGAGCTTCTCGATTGCAATCGATCATCTTCGGACGAGTCCCGGCGGCTCTTCCTGACATGGCCGCTTACAGTTTCTACCGACTCGAGTGCGCCGTCCGTTCGTCGGCAGTGCTTGGTTTCTTCGGCTTCGAAACGCTCGGCTACTACATCAAAGCCTCGTTCGAAAACTTGCACTATCGCGAAGTCTGGACGTACCTCTACGCGTTGCTGATTGTCGTGCTCGTTTTTGAGTTTTGGAGCGCCGCTCTGCGCAAGAGGTTCACGGTATGAGCGCACTTGATTCGTCCACAACGATTGATCACCAGAGCGAGGTCAGACGTCTCTACAAAACACGACCTCGCAGTCGGCTCCTTACGGTCAGTCTGGTATTGCTCACCGCGCTTGCTTTGTACTCGTGGATCGCTCCGGATATCGAGTGGAGCGAACTCTTCACATCGCAGCGCGCCTCCAACTTCGACCGATTCATTCACCGCGACGCCTTTCCGTTTCCAATGCGCGAATCGGGCTTCACCTTCGCCGGTCTATTCGAATGGGTCGCTTCGATTTGGAAGTCACATGGGTCCAAAGCCGTCTTCGCAACGCTATGGATCTCGGTACTGGCCATCGTACTCGCAAGCTTTTTCGCTCTCGTTCTCGCCCCGTTGGGTGCCCACACCCTATCTACCGCTCAAGCCTTCGGCGCGGCGAACGATCGGCAACGCAATTGGCCTTGGCGAGCGCTTGTCGTTCTAGTTCGACTCGCATGCGTCGCTTTGCGCGCGATCCCCGAATACGTGTGGGCGTTTTTATTGCTGGCCATGCTGGGCCCGTCCGCGTGGCCCGCCGTCCTCGCTCTCGCAATTCATAACTCCGGCATCCTCGCTCGACTGGGTTCTGAAACCATCGAAAACCTAGAGTCGGCGCCGCTCGAATCGTTGGCTTCACTCGGTTCCAGTCGACGACAACTCGCCACCTTCGCGGCCTTTCCAATCGCGCTACCGCGGCTACTGCTCTACTTCTTCTATCGCTTCGAAACCTGCGTTCGAGAAGCGACCGTTCTTGGGATGCTGGGAGTCGTCTCGCTGGGCTATTGGATCGCCGACGCACGCGCTCGACAAAACTACGACGAGATGATCTTGCTGGTTGCGTTCAGCGCCATGCTCGTTTTGATCGTCGATTTGATTTCGATTCTCGCGCGGCGCTTTATTCGATAACCAAATTCGCTCGAGTCGATCAGGTGAGCGGTGCATCGAAAGCAGCTAACTCTTCGATGAAGCTCTTCGACATGCCCGCCGCGATTCGCAACTTGTGAGCCATCGGCTTGCCTCGAAACAAGACCGGCGTCAGTGGTGCTGGCAGCTCGCTCTTCCATCGCTCGAACTCGCTGCTCTTCGTCCAAAACTCGAACCAGCGCACAGCGAAACGAACGTGAGCGACTTCTTCATGGGCGATACGCTCCTGAATGACCGCGCCCGCTTCATCCCCGGCACTTCGAAAGCGCTGGGCGAAATTGATCGCGTGATCCAGGTTGGAACCCTCGAGTCCCATTCCCATCAACGCACAAAACTGCTCGGGGCGTTCGCACGTGGGAATTCGCTGCCAAAACCAATCGCGAACGGGGAAGTCGGTCAGCTCGTAGCCCAACGTCGTCAAGTGCTGATGGTAGAGCGCGACGTGTGACAACTCATCAAGCGCTATCGACAGGAGTCCAGCGCGAAACTCTTTCGGCGTTTGCGGAAAGGCGAGCAGGGCCCAGCACAGGAGCTCAGCGGCTTGCACTTCGTGATGCAGAAAGGCGTGACACAAGAGCGCGCGATTCTCCACACGATGCAAAGACCCCGGCTTGGGTGTTTTTGCGCTACGTCCAGCCAAACGGAGCTCGGGTGGACGTCCGGGTTTGGAAAGGCGGCGCTCAACGGGCGCAGCTTCCCACAACTCCGGTGGTGCTCCCGGATTCAACTTCCCCTCAAGCGTATCCGCCTGAATCAAATCGAAAGCCCAGCGCTCGACCGTTCCGGACTCAGGCTGCCTGTCAATTTCCAATGGTGACCTTTACGCCCAAGCGTTCTCCAAGCCAACTCGCCGCGCGTTCTGTTAGATCACCCTGCACAACGATGTCATCAACGTCGATGGTTCCACCACAACCGAGCGCGCGCGTCATTTCGCGTTTCAATTCATCCAGTTGCTGTCCCGGCATATCGATACCCGTTACTCGCGTCACGGTCTTGCCGCCTCGCCCCTTTTTCTCACGACGCACGACGACTTTCGCTGCCTGCGAAGTTGAGTCCGACGCGGTAGAGGCCCTCGCAGTTGAAGCCAAGTTCGCTGTTCTCTTCGTCGCGTCGGTTTCCCGCCCTTCCGGTTTTGGCAAAAGGGACGCAAAGGGATTGTGAGTCAACCCCTTGGGCGCGTCGTCCACGTCGATTCGCTTCTTCTTCATCGCGACACCAGTGTAGCCGCGCTAATCCTCTGCGGCCTTCAGCGACTCTTCGAATTCCGCTCGTTGCACGACCCAATCACGCAACCGCATCTCGATCACGGGCAACTTCTCGCCGAGTATCAATTCGAACGCCTTGGTCGGATTTCCGTTCTTCCCGATAGTCTCGAGCAGAAGCGGCAGCTCTTGAGAACGGCCTTCAATGAGGTACGCCGCAAGCACATAAGCATGGATCAGATCCAGGGAAGACATCGTGCTCACTCGGCGACCCAGCAATAACCCCAGGTGTGGAGCATCAGCGGAGGTCAACAGCTCTCTGCCGGCTTGCATCCAATCGAGGTCGGGATTCTCGATACTCATCGTCGCCTTGCCACCGTCGTTTTGGATGATGTAGCGCTCGACTTTCGTAAACCACGTCAAGTGCGTCCCCACCATGGTTTCGACGAGATACAAACCGATACCTTCCGAAGCCCAACCATGCCTCAAACTGATTTTGAATCCGTTTTGAAGGTATTGGTTGACCGTCGCACGCGTAGCTCCATCGACACGTCGCGGCACGTCTTCGCTCCATACGCCAAAACGATTTCCGTGTCCAAGCCAACCTCCGTTAGCCGCGGCGAGCACGTTTGATGTTTCTTTGCGTGCGCGCGGCAAGCTTTTCAAGAAAGGCGCCTTCTCTGCCTCGCTGGCCAAACTGTAAATGGCGTGATCACGAGCGAGTGCAATCGGTCTTCCCAATGCGGCTTCAATCAAATCCCCCATGGCATGCGAAGCGCGCAGAATTTGCTCAACCTCCCCCGCTCCGCCCGTTCCGAAACACCGCACGCGACTGGTTTGATAGCCAACACTCCAAGGCATTCCGGTTTGAAGTTCGAAACCTTCGGCTTCGACTGTTTCCAACCTTCCGACTGCTTCGTAAGCATTTCTAGCAATGGTCAGTAACGACCCACGACGCTCGACGCTCTTCGCTGTCTCAATCATCACCCACCGATCACCAAGTTTCGATTCGCCGATTAGAGCACGAATTTCGCCGTTATCGGGATCAGCTAAAAGCACGCGCCGGTAAGCGTCATCAATGCCCTCCGGGCCCAATTCGATCCCATGTTCAGCAATCAAAGGCACCATAGCGTCCAAGTAGCCGGTCACGTGCTCATCTAGCTCAGCCGCTAATTTCGTGACTCGCCGTGAGGTAGCATCCTTGGCCGGACGCTTCGGCGGTGGTGCGACCCACACGCCATCTACCTTGCGAGACTTTAGCCCCCTTCGCGCACCGTTGTGTTCAAAATCTAGCGAGAGAATGACGCGATAGCAGCGATCGCGGGATGCGAAACCTTTCAGGCTATTGGCCTTTTTCGCCAGCTCCACCAACTTTGGAATGAGCTCGGCGCCAAGCTTCTCTCGCTTGAATTGAAAATCGGCGACAGACAAGGCCGCGCGATTGAACTCGCGCAAAACCGGGTCAGGTGTAAGTCGCTCGACTGTCGTGGAGAAACTGAGCACGCCCAAAATAATTGATGCAAACACTGCGGACCTTCCTGTTTTCTTCAGTTCTCGCAAAACGCACGCTCAGTGATCCTGCCGAGAATAACCGATTCCAGGATATACCGACTCATGAGGCTACATCCGCCAATGCCGATTGTTTCGAAGTTTGCGGCTCTTCAGCCCCGAAACTGAGAGTATCCATCGGACAGACGGTCACGCAGATTCCACAGCCGATACAAGAACTCGTCTGGTTGTCCAAAACCTCTTGTTTCAACGCGTACTGCATGACGTCGATGCCGACCTGACAGTTTCGGGAGCACTCGTTGCAGCCAATGCATTTGTCGTTCGCCTTGATCGCGAACCGGGAGATTCCGATTTTCGAGTAAAGCCACGAGAGCTTCTCCATCAGCTTGGCCAATGGACACCAGTAACGGCACCAGACTGTGCCTTGGCCCGTATGACACAAATAAACTTCTTACAGCTTCGCGAACCTCCAATCCTCAGCTTGCTTGCCGTATCTTCCATCCATGGAGCAGGAGCCCGAATCAAAGCAAAAAGAGGTGTACGTCTTTTTGGCGCGTTGCGCCGAGGTGCTGCATTTCCATGGAACGCCTGCCCATCGACTTGAACGCGTGATGGTCACGATTGCGGCCAGCCTGGGCGTTGAGGCCTCCTTCCTCTACACGCCAACTTCCATCTTCGCTTCCTTCGGACGAATCCCAAACGAGGAGATGCACTTGCTTCGCGCAAATGGCGGCGCCCTCAATTTAGGGAAGCTGGTCGAGATCGACGAGCTAATGGAGTCCATTCAACATCGGCGCATCAGCGTCGCAGAAGGATTGGTTCAGCTCGAAGCGATCGACGCTTCTCCATTGCGTTGGAGTGCAATTTGGCAAGCGCTCGCTTTTGGCTTGGCCTCGGGAGGAGCGGCGCGATTCTTCGGTGGCGGCGTACTCGAAATCTTATTGGCCTTCGCGTTAGGCCCCTGCCTACTCATCCTTGGTCGCCTGCTTCCTAAGCATCAATCGGAGAACGGTCTATTCGAACCGATCGCGGCCTTCTTTGCTGCCATGACCGCTTTGCTCGTCGCGCGATTCGCATTCGCCATCGACGATCGCGTCGTCATCCTGAGTAGCTTGATCATTCTGATGCCGGGTCTGACGTTGACTACGGCTATGACCGAACTCGCGACCCGCCATTTGGTTTCTGGCGTTGCGCGATTAGCGGGCGCCGCTGTGGTTTTCTTGACCATGCTTTTGGGCGTGGCTCTCGCTTGGCGACTTGGATCCGGCCCCGTTGCGGCTGCTGATTTTCTACCCGAAGCGCTCCCCGACTGGACTTTGTGGATCGCTGTTGCCGTGACGCCATTTGCATTCGCCGTCATCCTCGAAGCACGCGGTCGCGAACTCGGCATCATCTACGCTGCGGCAATCGCAGGCTTCGCCGCTTCGTACGGGACGGCCGAAACCCTCGGTTCCGATCTCTCACCATTTGTGGGTGCCTTGGTCGTCGGACTCATCGCAAACATTTACGCACGCCTCGCCAACCGCCCGGCGCTCGTCCCGATGACGCCGGGAATCTTGCTGCTTGTGCCAGGTAGCCTGGGCTTTCGCAGCTTGACGTCCTTCTTGGACCGAGAAGCCTTGGCCGGAATGGAATGGGCCTTTCAGACCGGAATGGTCGCCGTCGCACTCGTTGGCGGACTTTTGCTTGCTGGATTGCTCATTCCTCCCCGTCGCGTCCTGTAACGTCGCCTGCACGAAGAGAGTTTTCGCCGTGAATACGCGATGTAGAACGTCTTCACCGCTTGGCGAAGCAACGCTCGAACGCTTGTAAGGTTTTGAGCGAGCCTTTTACGCGCACGCGGCGGCGAAGCAGCGCCCATATCAAGTTTCGTTCGCCCGCTAAGTACCCCAGCCAAGTGTCGGAATCTGCCCGAACCGTCACATCGGAAGTGCCTTGCAATCCGTAGGTCGCCGTTAGCGTGCCTTGCTTCACGATCACCGTGAGTTCCCCGGATTCGCGACCTTCGAATACAAAGTGCAAAGTCGCTTCCAAGCTCTTCGATTTGCCGCGCTGAAAGACAAGCGGCATGCCTGCCTTCAACTGCGCAATCGTTCGAGGGCGGAGAGAGTTGCCCGCGTACCGAACCTCTTTGTGCGGGAAGCGTTTGATCACATACGCTTCGGCATCGGTTTCGGGCATGACGTAAACCGGTTCTTCCTTTTCGCGCAGTGGTGTCACCACGCGTTTCAAGAATCCCGATTTGTCCGATTCATACAGCGGCAAGATTTCATCGCCGGCGGGGCAAACCGCCATGCAGTAGGCTGCTTTGTAGTTGGCGCCAAAGGACAAGCTCTGCCACATTGAAGCGCTCTCCGAGTCGGTTGTCTTGCTGCGGTAATCGACCGCCGACTTACTTTCCGAAACTCCCTCGACCCAGTCGGTAAAACCGCCCATGAACTCGCGGTAGTTGTGTGTGTAGCAGGCCGAAAAATCAAAATTGCCGTCGGGACCAATGGCGCCCACAGGGCATGCTGCAACGCATAGCTTGCACTCGAAACATGGATTGAAGTCGAGCGGTTTGGCGGTCTCTACAACCAGGGCATCGATCGCTACCGTGCCGAGCAGAATGAAGTTTCCGAAACGCGGATGAATGATGTTCCGATGAATGCCCATCTTTCCGAGTCCCGCAGCTTCCGCGACTAGCTTGTGTGAGATCACCCAGAGCTTGCCGGGAAACCGATCCATCTCCATTGGAAAGCCCATCGGTGCAGCCAACGCCCGAATTCCACGCTCTTCCAATGCTCGCGCCAACTTGCGCCCAACTTCATCTACGTCCTCACCCGCATGGTGAAACTCGTTGTTTGCGAGTGAGCGAGCCGGTGAGCGAATCGGCTCGCGATTCATTTTAATCACGAAGGAGACCAGCGTCCTCGCGCCGGGGAAAGCCTGTTCGATGTCCGCTCGATCGACGTCCAATGCGGAGTTGTCGATATTGACGAGTCCCACGTCGTCAGCTCCAGAGGCGAGTGCTAAAGCCTCGAGTTCTGCTTTCGTGATGCTGCTTATGTTGGAACTTGGCGGTGATGTTGGAGTTGAAGTAAGCATGAGTTGTATATACAACCGTTCGGGTAAATAAGAGGAAAGTGAAAGCAGGATGATGAATCAACTGAGCGAATCAGCCTCAGCCGAGCAAGCGACCTGCGGCGTCATAAATAGCCTGAACCCCGTCAGAACCGAGCCGCTCATTCACTCGCCCTTGCGCCCTTTTCCAAGCGGGGTGGGCTTTGGCGAGCATGCGTTCGCCAGCAGCGGTGATCTCGACCCCGTCGCTTTGACTGATCCAGCCCAGGTTGGACATCGTTCGCAAATTGCGGCTGAGGCTCGACTTTTCTAACTCCAGCGCTTTCCCAAGCTCCGCAGCGCTCAAGCCTTTTCGCAACGAGAGCGCGACCAGGATCGTGTACTGATTGATCTTGATTTCCAAACTTCGCAGCTCGTCATCATAGATGCGCGAAACGACTCGGTTTAGAAGTCGAATTCGCAGCCCCAGGCACTCCTCGGATATGCGCTTGGATTGTTTGCGGGTCAAAGCCATTGGTTGTATATACAACTCTTTCCCAGCATCTGGACTGCTTTTCTTCAAAAAACTCGAAGACTCCGAATCTTCCCTTGTTACTGCTCGCCGTGACATCACTAAAGCAGGGTGGAAAGTTACTAGTGCAGGGGGTTCGCCGTACGCCGCTGAGGGATGGGATGCGGTAGGCGAGCCCTCGGCCCTATTTAAACTCCAGCCGTTTGCCACGCGCTCAAGCTCCAGCTCTTTGAGAGCTAAGCAACAGTAAGAGTGAGAGTGAGGTAGAGGTAGAGGCTCCGCTGAATCGAATTCTTCAGCTAATGAACCGGTAGCCCGTTCGTTCGGTGTAGCTATCCAAAGTCGCTGGACATGATCTGTCGTTCGGCAGTTTACAAGCGCTTGATTTACCGCTTACACGAGGATGAAGCAATCGTTTCATCCGCACTCAACTCCCTGGCTATACATCGTGATTGCTCTCCTTTTTTGTTGGCTGCTTGCCGCCAATCCCGTCGACACGACTTCCGAGAAATCGACACTCGTCGTCGAAATCGAAGTCGACTTGCCCCCGAACTACTCGCCCTCCGATTTCCGTTTCGTAAAGCGTCGTCTCCGTTCTGCCCCGGAATAGTCGTATCGGAACGGTCGTCGCGGTCAACGCTGCGATAAAAGCCGTGGCGGCCGTCTGGTAATGGACGGAGATCGTTTGCTCGCTCGTATTACCGAGCGCAAAACCGAGGAGAGCACAGATCGGTTGTCGCGCAAGCGCGATTCGATTCAACAGCTCGATATCTACAGCCTCGACGGATTTTTCCGTGCCAGCGCATCGACCCCGCCAACCAACCCGGGTGGATTTGCCAAAGTATCGATGCAAATAACGG
>JBLINP010000154.1:0-10643 GCA_047639415.1 Planctomycetota bacterium
AGAGAGAGTTCGGGAACGAGTGAAGTTGAATCCATTGTTGCGAGTCTTGCGTTCATGAATCCAAGTACGTATTAGTGCCGAAAACATGACACTCAAAATGGACTAAATTCAGCAATAAGTCCCTAATATAGCCTCTATTTGGCATTTCAGTCAGATCGATTCCGAACTCAAACCAAGCCGATCGAGCAACAAATCCGATAGCTCAAACTTCGGCACTAATCGTCCAGCGTCAGCAGTCACCAGTTGATCCGTTCGAACCGTTCGAACCGTTCGACCCGTCGCAACTCAACCCCTGTCTCCAAAGCCAATCGCTTACCCAGCAACTCCCAATATCAATCACTCGCTAAACTCCCTCCCAATCTCGCAATCCTCCCAATCTCATCCCCCCCTTCCAACCCCGCAACCCCGTGCCCTCTTCCCAAACTTCACACTCCTCCGCCAACTCCCAACTCCCCCGTTTAAGTCATGCTTCCCTCTCTCTCGTAGTAAACGAATCGCCTCCCAACCAGGTGTCTTACTAGCGCGACTCGCGCGCACCAAATTTCCCCGCGCTGACGCGTTCGGTTCCGCCCTGCACCCGACAATCCTGCCTTTCCTCGCCCGTCAAGCTTCCACTAAAGGTGCAGGAGATCCTGAACAAACATGGAACCGAAACGTGGTTCGCCCCTCAATCATTCCCTTCCGCTGCGCGACTTCTAAGCGATAGAGGCCGACTTCGCGGATTGGAGATCGCTTTTGAATTTACAGACCTCATGCTGCACTACCGGCGTAAGCGAAAACTCCCGAACAAGTGAGCACAAGTAAGAACAGTACTCGATGATGCATCTGACTTTCGAATGTGAGTGACGTGATGATTGAGTTCGCGGCTAAATAACACTTCGATGCGCGAGACAATCATGACTCGCTATCACGTGCTCATTACAAATCGGCTCCATGAGCTTCAATGTTCTGAGCTCTGGAAGCGATGCCCGCAAATTAGGCCGAGCGGGTGAAGCTTCGACAACTGAGCTGGGACGTAGCGACGGGGAGGATTCCGAAGGGGCTCGGTGCTTCTGATTTCGCAACCGAGTTCAGCCCCTGCGGTCCGAGGCCGTCACGAAAGTCCGGAGAAGAGCCTAGCTCCGAATCGAGCTCTCTAAAGACCTGTTTTGGTGCGGAAAGCGCCTGAAACCCGAACAAAATCGGCGTTAGTCCCGTCCTCTCAATAGCGCACGACGAAAAGCGATCTCTGCCGGGCTACGGACCATCCCTAGGATTCCGGAGCCCTGATATGATCGCTCGCCCCCCCCTCACCTTGCAGAGCGCCGCAAGCACCGCTTGTGAACGCAGCCCCCCCTTCACCCTCCAGTTCTCGATGTCGAAGCACGCTCTTGCCCTAGGCCTTCTCGCCCTCTTCGCAAATTCCTCCGCGGCTCACGAAGACGATCCTAAAATCCTTGACCGCCAGGCTCCCTATGTCGGACGCGGTTACCGCGCTTCGCAAGCGGCGAATCCTCGCGCGTTTGGACTCAGCGTAAACGACGCCGGAACGACACTCTCCTTCGATGCGAGCAATGTGCAATTGCTCTCATGGTTGCCTCTCGGTGAGCTCGGCCCGTCGATCGACTCGGGCAATGACTGTTGGGGATACGTCTCACCTTCCGGAACCGAGTATGCGCTGATGGGAACCTCAACGGGCACCGCCTTCGTCAGCTTGGCGGTTCCCACCGACCCGCAACTCATCACGCTGATCACTGGTCCGAACAGTCTGTGGCGCGACGTGAAGGTCTATCAAGATCACGCCTATTCGGTGAGCGAAGGTGGCAGCGGCATCCAAGTCTTTGATCTCAGTCAGATTGATTCGGGCATCGTCACGCAGGTCAACACGATTCTCTCCGGTGGCGGATCGTCGGCCACGCACAACGTCGCCATCGACGAAGACAGCGGCCGTTTGTATCGCTTGGGTGGCAGCAATTCCGGCATGCGGATTTACAGCCTGGCCAACCCGTCCAACCCGGTCTTCATCGGCGCATGGTCGAGTCGCTACATTCACGATGCACAGTTCATCAGCCCGACGAGCGGCCCGTACGCTGGTCGCCAACTCGCTTACGCCTCCGGAGGATTGAACGGCGGTTTCAATCAAACCGGAATCGACATCCTCGACGTGACAAATCCGGGCAACGTGATTGTGCTCTCCAATCTTCAGTACCCCCAATCGGGCTACTCTCACCAATGCTGGTTGAGCGAAGACGGCACCTACCTTTACCTGAACGACGAACTAGACGAAAACGGAATCAAGCCGACGACCACCTTGGTGTTCAATGTGTCCGATCCCACCGCGCCTTTCGCCGCAGGTACCTTTACCAATGGTAATAAAGCTATCGGTCACAATTTGTACACGCGCGGCAATTTGATACTCGAGGCGAATTATCGCAGCGGGCTACGAGTCTTCGACACGAGCGTCAGTCAAACCAATCCGCCGGAGATTGCATACTTCGATACCTACCCCGAGAGTGACAGCAACAACTTCAACGGTTTGTGGAGTAACTACCCGTTCTTTCCGAGCGGGATCGTGATCGGCAGCGACATGGAGAAAGGTCTCTTCGTCTGGTGGGTTGGCGCGCCGCTTCTCAGCTTCAGCGCACCCGGCGGATTGCCGGCCGTGATTGATCCTCTCGGCGACACGCTGACCATTCACATCGATGAATTGAATAACGGAGATCTTCTCGCCGGCTCCGTACAGATGCACTACGACGATGGTCTGGGCGTAAATTCGATTACCCTGAATTCAATCGGCAATGGTGACTTTCAGGCCGATCTCCCCGTCGTTCCCTGCGGGCAGGATTTAGCGTTTTACTTCACCGCCGAATCCACGAACGGCATCGTCTGGAAGGACCCCATCGGCGGTAGCGGTAATATTCACACGGCAGTCGCTTCGCTGAGTCAATCGACAGCCTTCAACTTCACTATGCAAAATGATGATGGTTGGATCGCCGGTGATCCCGACGACGACGCAATCACCGGAGCGTGGACCCGTGGTAATCCCAACGGTACCAGCGCTCAACCCGAAGATGATCACAGCCCCGGAGGAGCCCGATGCTGGTTCACTGGTCAAGCCGCTGCGGGAATGCCCGCAACTATGAACGACGTCGACAAGGGCATCACCACGCTGTTCACTCCCGTTCTCGATATGTCGACGCTCGTCGATCCCGTGATCAGTTATTGGCGTTGGTACTCGAACTCCGCCGGCCCAACTTCGAGCACCGACGTTTTCAATATCGCGCTGTCCGATGATGCTGGTTCAAATTGGACTCTCGTCGAATTGGTTGGCCCGACAGGCAACGAAGTCAAAGGCGGATGGATTTTCCATCAGTTCCGAGTCACCGACTTCTTCACTCCGACTGCAACGATGCAAATGCGATTCATCGCTCGCGATCGTGGCGACGCGTCCATCGTTGAAGCCGCGATTGACGACTTCCGCGTCGTGGAAAACAATTGCTCCGACTGCAACGGCAATGGATTGTCCGACGACTTTGAAATCCTGGATGGCAGCCTGACCGACTTTGACGGCAATCACGTTCCGGACATCTGCGATCCGATGCTTGAGAGCAACGACACGATTTCGCTGAACGCCGGTGGATCAATTGCTTTCCAACTCGATGCAGGTTCAGCACGCGCCGGCAACTCCTACTGGATCTTTGGATCAGCTACGGGCACCGCGCCCGGACTCAACTTCGGTCCAGTCAATCTGCCGCTCAACTTTGACGGCTACTTCAACTTAACTTTGACCAAGCCGTCCTTCGGAAACGTGTTCGTCGACTACCTGGGCACGCTCGATGGAAACGGCCGTGCCTCGGCATCTTTCAACATTCCGAATAACACCGATCCGAGCTTAGCCGGCATCGTTCTGCACCACGCATTCACGGCCTCGGCGAACCTAGGTACGATCGAGTACGCGAGCAACGCAGTTCCCGTTCAGTTCGTCCCGTAAGCCGGGCCCTGCGCAGGCGTCCATTACCGAACCAGGTTTAAAACCACACACCTGGCCGGGGAATCTCCGCTCTATAGCGACGATTCTTCTGCCAGGTGTGTGGTTTTAAACCTGGTTCGGTAATGGTCGCGGTTAGGTAATGCTCGCGGTAATGCTCGCCTGCGCTGTGCTTGGCTTCAGAGTTTGGGCACGAGATCGATAACGACGATCTCCGGTCTACAGAGAAAACGAAATCGGGGAGCAGCGGCTCGTTCTAAACCAATGCCGCGCGATACGATGAGGTTCACCTCAGGCCTGAGTTCGGTCATTCCCGCGGCCCAGGCGCGAGGGACCTTCGACAAGGTGATCGGCGGGCCCAAAAAGGGTATTCGCACTTGGCCGCCATGACAGTGACCGGCAAGCAACAAGTCGGCTTCGATTTGCCCCAACGCGAAATCGGGCGCGTGTCCAAGGACGATGTGGAACTCCGATTCAGCGGATACGCGAAGTTGTGGTCGAAAGGAATCCTCCATCGATAGGCCCGTCAGGGTCAGCTCTCCCAGTTTCGCCGTAGCGGTGGATCCAAAGAGGTTCGCGTCGATTCTCTCAAAAACACTTTCCCAGCCCTGTGGATCACAGTTGCCACGAACGGCGTAGACACCAAGCGGAGCAGCCAGTTCGACCTCTTCGAGCAAGTCAGCCAACACTTTCCATTGTTTGCGAAGTACGTCGCCGGTGCCTTGGATGTAGTCCCCCGCGAAGAGAATGGCGTCCGGCCGCTCGGCCAATGCAGTCTCAAGAACACGGCGTTCGTAATCTCCTACTCGATCAGTTTGAACGTCGGCCAAGAGCACCAAACGAACCGGTTCCGTAATTTTCGGACTTTCGATGGTTACGCGTGAAACCTCCAACCAGCGTGGCTCGATTTGAAACGCGTAGACCGCGATGCCGACAATCAAGATCGACAAGCTCGGAGAGACAACACGCAGCCAACGATGAGTGCCTCCACGCAACCGTGCAATCAGAATGAGCAACACCGGACCGTGCAGAAAGACAGCCCACGCCCACAGTCTCAAGACTCCGAAAAATCCATAGCCCGCGAGTACGGTGAGCAAAAATCCCGCGCTACCCGCAACAAAACCGACTCCCCCGACAAGCCGAACGATGGTCTTCCAGAGAGTCGATTTTCGAACTAAACGGAAGAGTATGAATTCAGTTATTACGAGGACGGCGTGAAAGAGGAGCGTAGACATAAGGGCTGGGAACGGAAAAGCCAGCCATTACGATGGCTCGATTCAACTCGTTAGAACGGCATAGGAATATCCGCGGATCCGTTCATCTAATCTGAGAGCGGCAAGGCAATTGCTCCTTACTTTCAGTTCCCGCTGCGGGCCATCAGACGCATGCGGAATCATTGAAATTCCCGCAGACTTCACTCAATCGCTTGCAGTCAGCCCTGTCGCAACATCTCGAACCGCTCTCAGGTGCCGCAGTACGTCGTGTACGGACCGAAACTTCCGGGAGCTGGTTCCGCAAAGTCCGATTGGCCTTCGGACTCGACAAACGGATTATCTAAGACGCTGAGCAACTTCTCGAACGGCTTGAAGTCGAGCGCCGTCGCGGCCTCGAGGGCTTCTTCAACCTTGTGATTGCGAGGAATGTAAAGCGGGTTGATGCGGTCCATGGCTATCGCTCGATCTTGCGGCTCGCCCGGTTCACTCTCGTACCGAACGCGCCAACGCTCGAGCCAATCGTCGAACGCCTTGGACTCGGCGAAGAGCTTACGCACCGGCGCGGCATCACCGCGAAGTGAAGCCGCAAGCCCTCGGAACGTCATCGTGAAGTCTGCGCGTGCGGACATCATGAGGGACATAAGTTGCTCGACTAATTCGCCATCGGCAGGCACGACGCTACGAAGGCCAAGCTTGGCACCCATCTCGGTTAGTAAGCATTGCTCGTGAAATTGAGGGAACTGCTCAACGGCTTCAGTCGCCATTGCTGCGGCCTGATCTACGTCTTCAGGATTGATCAGTCCGAGCAGCGTTTCGGCCAAACGATACAGGTTCCACTTCGCTGCTGCCGCTTGACTGTCGTACGCGTATCGGCCGCCTTGATCGATCGAGCTAAACACCGACTTCGGATCGAAGCCGTCAATGAACGCGCAGGGACCGTAGTCGATCGTTTCACCAGAAATGGTCGTGTTATCGGTGTTCATCACTCCATGAACGAAGCCAACGGCCATCCACTTGGCGACGAGTTCCGCTTGCCGATGAACGACTGCGCGCAGGAAGTTCAAGTAGGGTGCGGAGCGATCGAACAACTCGGGAAAGTGACGCTTGATCGCGTAGTCCGCCAAGCGCTGCAACTTCTCTTTATCACCGCGACGCGCGAAGAACTCGAATGTTCCAACGCGCAAGTGACTGGATGCAACGCGCGCCAGCACAGCACCCGGCAGCGGTGAGTCGCGCATGACCGTTTCGCCCGACAGTGTGGCCGCCAATGATCGCGTTGTTGGCACTCCAACAACGTGCATGAATTCGCCGACGAGGTACTCGCGCAAGACCGGACCAATTGCTGCTCTACCGTCGCCGCCACGCGAGAACGGCGTCGCGCCCGAACCTTTCAAGTGAAGATCGCGTCGCACGCCTTGCGCGTCGATCAGCTCACCCACCAACAACGCCCGACCGTCGCCAAGCTGCGGCGAGAAGCCGCCGAACTGATGTCCGGCATAAACCTGCGCCAAGGGGCTCGCACCTTCGGGCGATTTGCTTCCCGATAGAAAATGCGCGCCCTCTTCGTTGTCGAGTTCGTCCGCATCAAGCCCAAGCTCTTCCGCAAGCACACGATTGAACTTCACGATGGATGGTGCCGCGAGTACAGCACCTTTCCACGCCGCGTACATGCCCTCGAGTTCGGTGGCATAAGTGTTGTCGAACTGAAATATTTCGCGCGTAGTCATGGTACTTTTGAACTCGTTCCGATCTCGGGCCTTTTCACTTCGACCGCTGAACCGATCCAGTAACCGAGCTGGCTTGCTGCTATTATGCGCGCAGACTATAGCCAATGCAGATAGGCCTGTCGGTTACTGAGTCGCAAAGTGGCCATTGTCGCTGACGAATGCATTCGTCTGACCTTTCGTTCGCATCCTTTGTGACCGGCAAATCAATTCGCCGAAAGTCCGCCAACGTGAACATCTTCAATCTGTCCAACGAATGAGCTCCAAGTTAGACGACGTGCTTAAGTCAATGCCCCTCGCCGTTCTGCTTGTCCAAAGTCCGCGCTGCTTGGCGGCCATTGCGCTCGTTTTCATTTCGGTGAGTTGCGGAAGCGAGTTTCCTGAGGCTGTCCCTGTCGAAAAGCAAACAGCTACAGAACCAACCGTCGCGCTAACCGATGCCGATCTTTCCGCGCTCGGTTATGTTGACTTCGCTGAACCCGCGGAAGATGAACTTGAAAGCGGCGTCGTCCACTTTGATCGAAACTTGTCTGCGCCCGGTTACAGCCTGTACGTTTCGATACCGATGGCGACGGCGGTGTTGATCGACGCCGAAGGACGCGAAGTTCATCGTTGGCAATCGAATGATGCCAAGCGTTGGGTGCGTTGCGAGCTGTTGCCCGACGGAGATGTGCTGATCCTCGGAACTCTTAAAAAGGCTTCAGGGCCCGATCTTTCCGATGGATTCATCATGCGCCTATCTTGGACAGGAACAGAACGTTGGACGCGATCACTGCCTTTCCATCATGACCTCGATTGGGATCCCGATGGAATGATTCTGGCGCTGACCCAAGAGCGACGCGAATTGCCGGACAATTCCAATTGGCCAGCGGTGCTCGACAATCGCGTACAACGAATTGATGTGAACGGAGAGTTGCTTGAGTCTCACTCACTCACGGAGGTTTTGAATCTCAAAGACAGTTTGATCGATCTCGGTATTGAAGCATCGCTTGAAAGCATGCCGGAGGAGGATGCCCAGGTGTTTGAAGACGTCTTCGCGGAATTGGAAGCTTGGCGGGCAACGCAACCCACCGAAACCGCCAACGTGGATGCCAAAACTGCAACCAAGGACAAGCCTAGCCCAATCGCCGAACAACAGTCGAACCCGAGCGATTATCCGCTCGACCTGATTCACGCCAATACCGTGAATTGGATCAGCCTGATGGATCCAAACAGTCCGCTCTTTGGTGCAAATGTCCTTGTCACAATGCGTCACCTCGACGTTGTCGCCGCCTTTGATTGGGCGACTGGGCAAGAGCGATGGCGATCAACCGAAGGGTTGCTTCAAGGTCCTCACGAAGCCAATTTGCTCACGAATGGAAACCTGATGATCTTCGATAACGGCATTCGTGGTCGCGGGTTTACGCGCATCATCGAACTCGACCCGCGCACGATGTCCATCGCGTGGCAATGGCAGGCTGACGAACCCACCGACTTCTATTGCCGAACTCGTGGAACCTGCCAATCGCTCGAAAATGGAAACGTGCTAATCGCCGATTCCGAAAAAGGTGCGGCGTTCGAAGTCACACGCAGTGGCGAGATCGTCTGGCGATTCTTTTCACCGATCGTGGATAGCGAAGGCCGTCGCGGGGCGATTCGTATTCTTCGTTACGAAACGGAATTCATCGATAAGCTTCTACAATCCCATAATTGAAGTAATCCCCCGCATCCATCGCCTTCAATAGCACAAACGATCCTTGATGCTTCAAACTTTGGCTTTGAGCTGACACCAAACAAACGACGCTCGCGTTAGAGAGTTCGAATGAAATTCCAACCCGCACTCATTCTTCTCTCAACGTTCGTTCTGGTTGCCTCCTGCGCGGAAGACGAGCATCTGTGGTACGCGACTCGTTCTGAACGTATCGAAGGTGACTGGTCCCTCGCCTTTTTTGGCCGTAACGACAAAGGCATCAGCTGCGAACTTCCGTTGGAAGAAATTCAGATACGCATAGACGCCTGGTTCACAAGCCCAGAGCAGCAACTCGCTTGGTCCAGCAATGAGTCCTCCACGTCCGGATTGAGCGACACGCTTCTCCGCTCGCCAACCAGCGGGCCTTGGACGGGCTGGACCTATTACCTGTTAGCCGAGGGCGTCGTTTCGATCGATGGCCATTCAGCTCCGATGAAACTCGCATTCGACCTGTACAACCCCGAAGGTCAAAGAGAAATGGGCTTGGCTTCCGTACTACTTGACGTTCAACCCGGCCAAGAGCCATTCACTAATTGCGGCTGGGGAAACCGCCTTTCGCTGTGCTTGCTTTCCTCTGCCGGAAACGCGGCTGGCCAAGATCCCTGGAACTCGGATCAATTGATCGTATCGTTCGGTGAACACGCCGATGGAAGCCTGCGACCTCACGTCTACGATCGGGTTTCAAACAATCGATAGATGGATGGATTCTCGCAATCCTGGTTAAGCGATTCCTCCTCGTGTCAGCCCCTCTGAAGAGCGTTGCGTAGCCGACGCATTTTCACCCGCCCAGATTTGCCCCGATTGGATGTCCATAAAAAAGTGATTGAGTCATAGATAGCTCACTAAGAGCTCGTTTATGAATCCCCAATCCGAATCAGACTCCCCCCGCGTCGATCAACCGGCCTATCCCGTCCATCAATCTCGCTGGTTCGGCTGCGTGAAACGAGAACGCTTGCGAATCGTGTTCGCGTTCTACTCGCCCGACGGCAATGAAGTGGCCATGCCGATCGCGTGCATGTCGGCCTACTTAAAGAAGTTTTATCCGTGGGTAGAGGTGTTGTTGGAGCCTGTGCTCATTCTTAGAGACGTAGAAAAATACACGCTTGAAAACTACGCCAGATGCTCGCAGACCTCGACGCCGATTTGCCTGCCTTCTCGATCAGGAGTCCGCATTGGTATCCAATGGAGGACTATTTAGCGGAGCTAAAGCGGCTGATACCCGACGTACCCATCTTGATTGGCGGCTATCAAGCGATGATGGCGCAGGATCAAACCATCGCGAATCCCAATGTCGACTTCATCTGTGTCGGTGATGGCGAGTACGCGATTGGGAATCTGGTCGAACATTTGACTGGCCGCAGAGTTGGGGCAGTCGACGGTATGTGCGAAAAGTTGATCGGTGGAACCGTTCACAAAACGGAGGCTCATCAAATAGGCGATTTAAGCGCCTTGCCTTTTCCTGACTACGACGTCTTCGCCAAAGCGGATGGCTTCAAAGATGTACACACGTCGATCATCGGGCCTGAAGATAAGCTGGTGTTGCCGGTTATGACTGGTCGCGGTTGCCCGTACCGCTGCACTTATTGGCTGCAACACACCTGTTCTAGAAGGATGGAAGACTAAGAAGACCTTCCTACGCAAGTACGACCCACAGGACATGGTGAACGAGTTGATTCGCCTGCGCGACCTCTATGGCGTTGAGTATTTTGAGTTTTGGGATGAGCTGTTCCTCTCGAATCTAAAATTCGTGAGAGCCTTTTTGGCGCTGTATCAGGACCAAATCCGACTGCCCTTCTCGATCAACTCTCGAGTAGAAGTCATGAACGAACAGTTCTGCAAGACCGCGGCCGATGCAGGCTGCCACACCATTTGGTTTGGCATTGAAAGTGGTGATGAACGATATCGCTCTGAAATGTTGGGTCGCAAAATGACGAACGAGGCAGTCATCGCTGCAGCAGAAAACTGTAAGCGAGCAGGCATCAATCGCTTAACTTTCAACATCGTCGGCA
>JBLINP010000155.1:0-10607 GCA_047639415.1 Planctomycetota bacterium
CCGTAGCACAACTTATCGAGAGCGAAGGCTGCAAAGACACCGGTCGCGTAGCCAACGCTGGCACCTACCCAGCTTCGCCAACGGTTCCAACGGTCGGCAATGAACAGTAGGCCCAACAACGGCAGCGCGATCAGAATTGTTTTGTAGGCGACAAGCAGAGCGCCGCCGAGCCACAGTCCGCCGATATAGGCTGAGCGCAGGTTGCAGCGAAAGGCCAGGTAATAGAGCGCGTGCGCCACGCAAACGCCGGCCGCGATACCGCTGACGGGCGAGGCGGAGTAGAGCAAGAAGTACGGGTTGAACCCGACGGCGAGTCCCGCGACGAGACCGGCTTTTCGGCAGCTGAGCTTCGCGCCCAGCAAAACCGTTATGCGTACGAGCTCAAGACCGAGGAGCATCTGAAGCACGCGCGCGAGCCCAGCGATGGGGCGCAAGTCGTCGAGGCCAAAAATATCCGCTAGGGCAAAGAGCGGAGCGAAGAGCGCAATGAAGCCGAATCCGCGTATGTCGACGGAGTCGATCACATTTTCGCCACGAGCGAGGGCCTGCGCCCGCTCGAGATATTCGACGGAGTCAGCGAGTTGGTAGCCCTCCAGGCTGCTCCAGGAAAGCAATTGCAGGACGAAGACGATCAGGAGGAGCAGAAGCAGTGATCGGTCGTTCCACTTGATCGGAACTTCCTGGTGGTGGGGCTGGCTTGGTTCTGCGTCCATTGAGGGCCAGAAAGTAACACGTATGAACTGGCTTGCATGAGTGTTGGTACCGCGAGCTAAACAACTTCCGCTCCCCCGCTTACGTGCGAAATCGAGGTTTGAGGCCACACCATCGAGCCAAACGACGGCAGCTCCTTACACGGACAAGATTTAGCTCCGATCGAACAACACGATTGCCAGTCAGTTACCTGAATCCCGTGGTGCAGCCGGTGCTGATCCCCAAAGTGCAGAGGCAGCCAGCGAAGAATCGAAGAGCCCCGGGAGGACTCGGCTGATTTTTGGAGGCCCTCGAGTCGCCCCGCGCCCGGCCACAGCCCCCGTCACGGATCCGCGCCTTCCCGACAAAAGCTACTGCTGGGGGGGGCTCCCCCAAATCTACCACATTTTGTGGGTAGTCAACCTTGAGGCACAAGGTGTGCCGATTTAGCCTGTGACCGAGCGAAGGGAAGGTTCGCGGCCGCAAGAACGCGAGGCTCTCTTCGCTTCACTCTCTCTCCAGAGACTAACTACGCACTAGTCCTCGGTTTAATCGTTCGACTGTTGTCGTTCCCACAATCTCGCCACCACCAGAGCCTACGCATGGATTCATCGGATTCGAAGATCGCACCTGCCCCTGAAACCGAGCCGAGCTTCGAGTTCACACCCGCGCCTAGGCAGCCCAGATCGTCAGATCCGATTGGGCTCAGCGACGAGGATTCCTCTAGTCGCATGCAGGTTCGAAAACGTGACGGGCGGGTAGAGCGCGTCGACGTCAATAAGATCGTTCGAGCGATCGAGCGGAACTGCTCTAGTCTCGACCGTGTGGATTCGATGCGCATTGCAACGCGCACGATCAGTGGGCTGTACAACGGTGCCACCACAGCAGAGCTTGACCAACTCTCGATTCAAACGGCTTCGTCGTTGATTGCCGAAGAGCCGCAATACTCGAAGTTGGCCGCACGATTGCTCGCCGCCTTTATCGACAAGGAAGTGCGCAACCAAGACATCCACTCCTTTTCGCAATCTGTTAGAGCGAGTCATCAAGCGGGACTCATCTCCGCTGAAACGGCGGCATTCGTCGACGCCAACTCGCGCAAGTTGAACGACGCGATTATCAAAGAGAACAACAACCGGTTCGAATACCTCGGTTTGCGCACGGTCTACGATCGCTATTTGCTGGTGAATCCCGATTCGCGCGACGCGCACGAAACACCGCAGTTTTTCTTCATGCGAGTTGCCTGTGGCCTGACTCAAGATCCCTACGAAGCGATCGAGTTTTACCGCCTGATTTCCTCGCTTGAATATTTGCCGAGCTCTCCAACTTTGTTCAATTCGGGCAGCGATCGCTCGCAGTGCTCCTCGTGTTATCTACTCGATTCGCCGCAAGACGATTTGGAGGACATTTACGATCGTTACGCCGATGTGGCCAAGCTCTCCAAGTACGCGGGTGGCATTGGATTGGCTTATCACCGCGTTCGCTCGCGCGGCTCGCTAATCCGTGGAACGAACGGTCATTCAAACGGCATCGTTCCGTGGCTTAAAACGCTCGATTCGTCCGTTGCGGCCGTAAATCAGGGCGGACGCCGCAAAGGCGCTTGCTGCGTTTACTTGGAGACATGGCACGCCGACATCGAGGAGTTCCTCGAGTTGCGCGACAACACTGGTGATGACGCGCGACGCACGCACAACATCAACTTGGCCAATTGGATCCCGGACCTGTTCATGCAGCGGGTGAAGGACGATGAGATCTGGTCCCTGTTCGATCCCAGTGTCGTTCCGGAGTTGTGTGATCTGTTCGGTGCTCGCTTCGAAGAGGCATACTTGGAGGCCGAGAAAGCCGAGCGCTTTTCCGCGCAGATCAAAGCGCGCGACTTGTACGCGAAGATGATGCGCACGCTGGCTCAAACCGGCAACGGCTGGATGACCTTCAAGGACGCGTCAAACGAGAAGTGCAATCAGACCGGTGAAGGTTCACAAACCGTGCACCTATCCAACCTGTGCACCGAAATCATCGAAGTCACGTCGAAGGACGAGACTGCTGTTTGCAACTTGGGCTCCATCAATCTTGGTCGCCTGGTTCAGAACGGCGAGTTCAATTTCGAGCGCTTAGGAGAGATCACTCGGCTCGCGATGCGTTTCCTGGATCGAGTGATCGACATCAACTACTACCCGACACCGACCTCGAGTGCATCGAACCGCGCGTGGCGGCCGGTTGGACTGGGAGAAATGGGTTTGCAAGACGTGTTCTTCAAGCTCGGTTGGGCTTTCGATTCGCCCGAAGCTTTGGCGCTATCGGCGCGCATTCAGGAAGAAATCTACTACCACTCACTCGACGCTTCTTGCCGCGTCGCCGAAGAGCGCGGACCGCACCCGAGCTACTTGATGACGCGCGCTGCGAAGGGACAACTGCAATACGATCTTTGGAATGTAGTTCCCACGGACGTAGCGCGTTGGGACGCGCTGAAGGAGCGCATCGCAGAGCACGGATTGAGGAATTCGTTGCTGTTGGCGATTGCTCCCACGGCCACCATCTCGTCGATCGCCGGTTGTTTCGAGTGCATCGAACCTCAAGTGTCTAACTTGTTCCGTCGCGAGACACTCTCTGGCGACTTCCTCATGATCAACCGGTACTTGGTTGAAGCGCTTCAAGAGCGCGGACTTTGGACCGAGAGCATTCGGGAGAAGATCAAGGTCGCCGAAGGTTCGGTCCAAGACATCGAAGAGATCCCGGCGGATCTTCGCAAGATCTATCAGACGGCTTGGGAAGTTCCCATGCGAGCGCTGATCGATTTGGCAGCGGCGCGCGGTCCTTACTTGGACCAAAGTCAATCGCTCAACCTATTCATGGAGACTCCGACCATCGGCAAGCTTTCTTCCATGTATCTCTATGCCTGGGAGAAGGGCTTGAAGACCACTTATTACCTACGTTCGCGCCCAGCTACACGCATTCGCCAAACGACAAATGCGGTGGCGGCGACGGATGAAGCAGCGATCGCTTGTTCACTAGAAAACCCCGAGAGCTGCGAGTCTTGCCAGTAAGCGAATCCCATCATGACAACAGCAACTATTCAGACTGAAGCTGGCGTGAAAACCGCTACGAAGATTCTCGATCCGGGCATGGATTTGACGTTGCGTCCGATGCGCTATCCCGTCTTTTACGACATGTATCGAGACGCGATTAAAAATACGTGGACAGTCGAGGAAGTTGATTTCTCGATCGACATCGTCGACCTGCGCAGTCGCATGCTTCCGGCGGAGAAGCATTTGGTTCACCGCTTGGTGGCCTTCTTCGCAACCGGAGATTCGATCGTATCCAACAACTTGGTGCTCAATCTCTACAAGCACATCAACTCGCCGGAAGCGCGGATGTACTTGTCTCGCCAGCTTTACGAGGAAGCGCTGCACGTGCAGTTCTATCTCACGCTGCTCGACACCTACATTCCAGACGTCGTCGAACGCGAAATGGCGTTCTCGGCGATTCACAATATTCCTTCAATCAAGACGAAGGCCGATTTCTGCTTCAAGTGGATTGATTCGATTCAGTCCCTCGACGCAATCAAGACTCACGACGATCGCCGTCGGTTCTTGCTGAATCTGATCTGTTTCGCGTGCTGCATTGAAGGCCTGTTCTTCTTCGCCGCCTTCGCGTACGTCTACTTCTTGCGCTCACGCGGATTGCTCAACGGGCTTGCTTCGGGCACGAATTGGGTCTTCCGTGACGAGAGCATGCACATGCAGTTCGCCTTCGAAGTGATCGAGACCGTTCGGATAGAAAACCCCGAGGTCTTCGATGACCAACTCGACGCCGACGTCAATCTGATGCTCGATGAAGCTGTGGCTTGTGAGATGGCTTTCGCTGAAGACCTTCTCGGTCAGGGCGTGCCCGGAATGTCGATCACTGACATGCGCACTTACCTTGAATTTGTAGCCGATCAACGACTCGAGAACTTAGGGATGAAGAAGCGCTTCGGTTCCAAGAATCCGTTTGGGTTTATGGACTTGCAGGATGTTCAGGAGCTTTCAAACTTCTTCGAGCGCCGTGTTTCGGCTTACCAAGTGAGCGTTACGGGCGACGTCGCTTTCGACGAGGCCTTTTAGAACGGTCACGCCCCGATGATTGATGTCCAGGATATCGATGGTGTGGTGCAACTGACCTTTGAACACGGCAAGGTTAATGCGCTCGACGTCGAATTTCTGAAAGCGCTCGAGGAGCGCTTTCGCGAGCTGCAAACAAGTCGGCCCAAGGCAGTGATTTTGACTGGTGCCGGTCCTGCATTTTCCGCGGGTGTGGACTTACAGCGCCTGCTCGATGAAGAGTCCGACTATGCGTCTCAATTGCTCCAGGCTTTAGACGGGGCATTGCTCGCTATATTCACCGCGCCCTTTCCTGTTGTTGCAGCGATCAATGGGCACGCGATTGCAGGTGGTTTCGTGATTGCTTGTGCTTGTGATCATCGAATCATGTCGAAGGGCAAAGCCCGCGTCGGTGTTCCGGAGTTACTCGTAGGCGTACCGTGGCCAACGCTCGCGCTGGAAGTGGTACGCCAAGCATTCGCGCCCAATCGTTCGCACGAATTACTTCTGTTCGGGGAAACCCATACAGCGACGGATGCGTACGAGCGCGAGCTGGTCGATCGTCTAGAAGAACCCGATCGGTTGATCGAGGTCGCGCTCAAACTTGCCACCAAGTTGGGTTCTATCGACAGCGCCGCTTTCCAATCGGCAAAAGCGTTGTTACGACAACCGACCCTCGATCGATTGGCTCGTATCGGTCCCGAACGCGCTGCCGAAGTTGAACGCTCTTGGCGTTCTCCGGAAACGAAGCAATTGATTCAGACCTACTTTGAGAAGGCCGTGGGGCGTAGTAGCTAAGCGCTACTGACGATGACCGAGAATCGCCGCGCGCTGGGAACTCCAACTCTAAGCGCATTGGTCATTGCGAATATGATCGGCGCTGGAGTCTTTACGACGTCCGGCTTCGCGCTGGCCGACTTGGGTTCACCGGATCTTGTGATGCTCGCCTGGGTAGCCGGCGGTGTGATGGCGATTCTTGGTGCGCTTTGCTACGGCGCACTCGCCGCGCGTTGGACCGAGTCTGGCGGCGAGTACTTGTTCCTAACGCGAACACTGCACCCTTTCCTCGGTTTTCTCGCCGGTTGGGTTTCGCTGTGGGCGGGATTTACAGGCGCGATCGCCTTTGCCGCCGAAGCGACGCAAACCTATTGCGCTCCGTGGCTACCAGAATCGCTAGCTCCCGACTTCGTGGGCACCTTTGTACTTCTGGCGATCGGCGCTCTACACGCGACTGGCCTTGGGCCGGCGAAATGGATTCAAAACCTAGCCGTGTCGGCCAAGCTTCTGCTACTGATTGCTCTAGTCGCGATCGGTTGGTCTCAGCTTCCAGAACGGCCTGAATCGCCCGCTGCATCCTTTGAATCCGGTTCCTTCGCGATCACTTTGATGTGGGTGTCGCTCAGTTATTCGGGATGGAATGCGGCCGTTTACATTGCAGGTGAAGCTCGGGATCCAAAGCGGACATTGCCACGGGCATTGATCATCGGAACGGTTGTCGTCACAGCGTTGTACTTGGCGTTGAACTGGATTTTCGTGTACGCAGCACCTATCGAACAGTTAGCGGGTCAACAGGACATTGCGGCAGTTGCTGCGAACGCACTGGGAGGGCCAGCGCTCGAAAGTATGGTGCGTGTGATTCTCGTCATCGCGCTCTGTACGTCGATCTCATCGATGGTGATGATCGGGCCACGCGTGGTCGCAAAAATGGCGGATGATGGTGTGTTTCCGAGGCAGTTCGTATTTACCGGACGAGTGCCCAGAGCTTCGATCTGGTTGCAAGTCATACTTGCGATCGTGGTTTTGTGGGCATCGGACCTACGAGCACAACTCACGAATCTCGGATGGATTCTAAGCCTATTCACCGGATTGAGCGTTTACGGCTTGATCAGAATGCGAATGCGCGAAGGCGCCGAGCGCGTACCGATTCCCGCTTACCCATTCGTGCCATTCGCGTTCCTCGCCATCGTAATCGCGATGACGACAACGATGGTTTGGGTCAACAGCGCGTTGATCTGGCCTTCGCTCGCCGTCTTGGCAAGTGGAGCGCTGGTTTACGGGTGGCAACGACGTTCTCACCGCTAGCGGTTACTTCGTTGCGAGAAGGACTTGAGTCTCGATCTTCGCGACGACGTCGACTGTGCATTCAATTTCAGTGAGTTGTTCGGAAAGCACCGCAACGTTAATCGAGCGGGCGGGGACGTCCGTAAATCGGAAGTTGCCTTGCTGGTCCGTCCGAGCGAAGAAGGGATTGGAAACGATGAGTAAGCTCGACCCCGTTTCCTCTTCGCGATGAACACTGCATGCCAAATTTGTCAGGCCGTGAGCTCGTTCAAACATCAATAGGCGTTCCGATTCCGGAAGCACCGGAAAGTTCAACATGCGGTGCTGGGCGTCGTCCAAAATCACAATGGTATGAATTCCATCGGTTGAAGATTCCATCGCGACTAACTGATAGGTCTGGGCCACAGCAAAACTCGGCGAAAAACCCGAGCCATCATTCGTGAGGGTGAGCTTTTCCGACGGAGGAGTGAACACGAACGCCTCCAGGCCGGATGTGATACGGACAAAAGCATTTGCAACGGGGTTGCCGTTTGCATCTTCAACTCGACCCGCAATCGAACCCAGATCACCGGGATCGAGAGTTGTCGGTTCTGGTACGGCGCGCGGTGAGAATGCGGTTTCCGACGACTCGGTTGGTGTGGCTACATTTTCAGGAAGCCCGGTTCCAGGTGCACCTAAAAAGCTCCAGAGCACATTGGCAAAGAGGAAGGTGATGGCGAACTTTACGAACGTCAATTTCAACGACTCGAGAAATAGCGCGGCCCAGCCCAGCTTCTTCTCGAATGCCAGGAACAGCGCCGCCAGTAACGGAATGGGGGCGTAGCTCCACAGAATATTTTCGTCCCAAGCAGGCATATCCATCGTTTCCCAAATGGGATTGAGGAAGGCGAAAATCGCGAGCAAGAGGCTCATGATAATGACGAACGAACGGAACGAGAGGTGCTTGGGTGCGTTCGTCTCGGAAGTGAAATTTGTCGCAGCTGGTGACTCGGACATAGTCGTCGGATTGTAGAGCTTGGCCTGGGCTAAGTACCCGAGTAACAGCTAGCCCGAATTATTCATGAACACGCGGACCAAACACCACGAACGACCGGCACTGCCGGTCTATTGGTTCCTGCTGGCACTTTGCAGATACTGGCGTCCTCAACGACCTTACAAGGTCGTCTGCGGGGGCAAGTATCCGCAAAGTGCCAGCAGGAACCAATTCGAGGCGTTTTGCCTCGCGGTTCATGAATAATCCGGGCTAGAGCTCGAGTGAGTTGCCAGGTTGGTTCACTGCAAAATGAATTCGTGTGCGTCGGTCGTGGTGAAAGCTGGGTTGCCGGTCGTCGGACTGGGAGCAAGCGTGAGTCCCTGCAGCAGCAAACTGACGCCCGGAAAAGAGCCGGGGATCGTTGCGGTGTAGGTCAACGAACTGCCCAGCATTTGGGTTTGTTTGGCGAAGAACGCCGACGGAGCGTGGATGTGAAGCTCTGGCCAGGGATCGAGAAGGCCAGGCGTGTTGCCAGTCAGGAAGGGGTCCAGGATTACGAAGCTCGGCATTCCGACATAGAGGTCATTGGGCGAGGTCAATGTCGCGGAGATGACATCGAGGTTGCCGGCGATTTTGGTCGGACACGAGTTGCGGCCACCGTTGATTCCGCTACTTAGAAGCAACTGCTCACTCGAGCCGGGCCAACGACGCACATCTGTATCGGCAATGCGTTCGGCAATGCCGCCGTAACGATTCCAATCCGCTAAGGCTATTCCCAACGAGTTGAGTCGATTGATGAGGTTGGTCGTTGTTCCGAAGTCGGGCGTAATGTCGCAAACCCCTTTGCGATAAATGGCTTGGAAAATCGACATAGATGCCATCAAGCTTGTCGGGGCAGTTGGATGACTTTGATCGGCGACGTAGAGCGAGGGATCAAACTCAAGCAATGCGACGGCATCTCCCGCTCGCCCTAGAAAAGCAGTTCCTGCTCCAAAGGCAGCATTCATGTCATCGACAGCCAACTGGTAGTTGGCGTGAATATCGCCATGCATTTCGAACGGATCGACATAAGTGTTCGGGTAACCACTAAAGCCGGGACCACGCGCCCAAGTCTGGTACATCACGGCTTTGGCCGAAGGGCTGTGCGCTTTTACGTTGGTCAATATCGACAATGCATTCGCGCGGAAAGCAGCGGGGGCGCCATATTGATTGGTGGCTTCGAGTGAATGACCCTGCATTACCACATAGTCCCAGCTTTGTCCGAGCGGCAAAGCAGTCGTGATAGCAGCGACTTGATTGGGGTCGGTGAGATGGAAGAACAAATTTTGTCCGCCGACCAATTTGGCGACGACGTTTGGACTTGCGTAACCCGCGTCTTCGGCGATGAAGCCCGCCAACGCCGGTACCCCCGAGTTTCCCTGTGAATAACTGTTTCCGTAGAACAAGAGATTCAGTCCGGTGCCCGCGCCGATTTGATAAGTGACGCTGAGCGTCGAATCGGGATAACCGATGGAAGCTGCTGTTACGGTCGCAGAGTAGGAGCCGGTGGGCAGAACCGACTCGTCGAAGGTAGCAGTGATGGGCAGGCCAACTGAGGCGCTAGGGGGTAAGCTCAACCATGTAGGGGGCATGCCTGTTGAATCATCGATGGCGCTTAGATTTATGTTCGGCGTGGCGCCCATGTTCTCGAGAACGGTTAGGTCGGTATTGAATAGACCCGAACCGTCGGCAACAGAAACTGATAGCGCAGGTTGATCAAAGCCGATCAATTGAGGAACTGTACCGCCGTTCTCGAGATCGATCTGAATGGCACCTATATAGAAGTATTGTTCCGAGTTATTGTTAGCCAACGCGGCGCGCATTGTGATCGAGATCGTTCCTGATGGATCGGGCACGATCCCGCTCACTGTCACCGTTTCCGTAACGTTGTTTGACGGATCGAGCGTTGCGAGCCCTGCATTGAAGCCTTGTACGACGTAGTCAGTCGTTCGCATGTCGGACACACTTAGACGCGCGGCTGCAAAGGTGAACGAGGCCAAAGTATCGGGTGCAAAGCCCGTGAGCTCGACGGTTACGGACGAACCGTTTTGCCCGTATAGAACGTCACGGGTTGCGGAGGGGGGAAACTCGTCCAGCAAACTTCCAGCCTGTGGCGCGTTCGTGCCGGAATTGTTGGACCCCGTGAAGAGCGGACAGATAAGTTCCCACCCGACGCCACTCGAAGCTCCGTTGGTGTCGATCAGTTCAAACGGCGTCCCCATGTTGCTGGCGTCGACGTCATTCCACGCCTCGACTGGGATTCCATTTGTAGGGAAATCGGTGCCGCCCATGTCGACGAGAATTTGACTGGATTGAAGTGCGCTCGCTGAGCTACAGAGCAGAACGGCGACGGTAAATCGGATCAAACGATGCATATTGAAATCCCAGTTGGTCTGGCCGAGCGATTCGAGCAGGTGTTGATTGAACGTGTTCTCAAGCAACGAAAGAATCACCGATCCAGTGCATTCTATAGCTGTTAGGGAACGGTGGAGTGACGGATCGGAAGTCTCGTCTAATTTTGTGGCTTGGCCGGCTTGGCCGGCTTGGGTGGTCTCTGTGGGGGCGTAATGCCGTTGGGCAGAACTGACTGGCAATCGTGTTGACGCGGCTAGCTAAACCAATTCCTTTCCTCTACTTGCAGGCGGAATCGGTGTCAGAGGCCCTAGCCCGGATTATTCATGAACCGCGAGGCAAAACGCCTCGAATTGGTTCCTGCTGGCACTTTGCGGATACTTGCCCCCGCAGACGACCTTGTAAGGTCGTTGAGG
>JBLINP010000156.1:0-10538 GCA_047639415.1 Planctomycetota bacterium
TGTACCAGTGTTGAGGCTGAAAACTAAACTGATTCCGCTGCTCTACTTACGAGCAGAATCGGCGTTTGAGGCCCTGACCTGCTGCCAAATCGATCTAGGTGAAGGAGCTTCCAGGGCTTAGCTCAGAGCGATCAACACCGGTGCCGGGCAGTTCATTCCCTTTGATGGGGGAGTTTGTTTCCCGCCGAGGAGCCTACCTAGCCCGGATTATTCATGAACCGCGAGGCAAAACGCCTCGAATTGGTTCCTGCTGGCACTTTGCAGATACTTGCCCCCGCAGACGACCTTGTAAGGTCGTCGAGGACGCCAGTATCTGCAAAGTGCCAGCAGGAACCAATAGACCGGCAGTGCCGGTCGTTCGTGGTGTTTGGTCCGCGTGTTCATGAATAATTCGGGCTAGGCCGGTTTAGGGAACTTCGATCCTTCAGGCCGCATCTAGTTTTGGGCGACTGCCGGCCCGCGCAGGCTTTCCTATGACGGGTTCCGATTTTGAGGGTAAAATTACCCATCCGCTCTGGGTCTCCCGGCCTCAGTTAAAACGTCTTACCACCGATCGCCATGCGTCTCCTAACCGCATTTATAAGTCTCACGCTCGCTTCCACCCTCCAGGCCCAAACTAGCTGGACCGTATCGAAGTCAGATCCGGGAGCGAATTTCACCGAGATTCAAGCTGCCGTCAATTCGGCCACTTCGGGAGACACGCTGCTGATCGATCCGGGCTTCTATTCCGATTTCGTGATCGACGGAAAAGGCCTGCACTTAGTCGCCGAACCCGGCGGATTGGTCGTGGTTCTCGGCGGGCAATTGAGCGGCGCGAAGGTGTCGGTCGTGAACCTTCCGGCCGGCAGAGCTGTGAGTATGCGGGGCTTGAGTATTTCGGGATTCTCGAGCCCGTCCGTTTCCAAGTTGGGCCTCAGATTGCTCAATAATCAGGGCCAGATTTGGTTGGAAGAGCTCGGCATTGAAGCTCCCTTCGCCTTTATTCCTACGAGCGACACGCACGCTATCTCGGCGGTCAATTGCGACACGGTCACGATCGTAAATTGCGTGCTCAGTGGCGGAACGGAGTCCAGTGGTTTGTTCACGGACACGTCCAACGTCTATGCGTTTGGTTGTTCGTTTACGGGTGGCGATGGACGTTCGTTCAATCTCACCAACTTGTACAACGGTGGCGATGGCGTCGAGGTGGTGAGCGGTGAGTTCTACGCTGCTGAATCAACTTTCGCGGGCGGTGATGGTTCGGACCCTGAGTTCAATTGCTTGCCCGCCACGGATGGAGGCAACGCTGTCCTTGTTGAAGCGGGTAATTTCCTCGACCGTACCAACACCTTTACCGCTGGGGACGGCGGGTTTGTAGATCGCGCTACTGGTTGTACAAATCCCGATGGATTGGATGGACAACCCGTGCTTTTGGGCGTGTCCGGAACGACGTCCAACTTCGTCGAACCGTCGCGTTACGTCACCGCGAACTCTCCGGTTTTCGAGGGGCAGGTAGCGTCCCACGTCTATCACGGAGTACCTGGAGAATTCGTATTGATGTCGATCGGATTCTCACTGACTCCCGGCCTGTTTACCCCTGACTACTTAGGGCCATTTTTGATTGGTGATCCGAGAGTTACGCGTCTTATTGGAATGCTGAATGGAAACGGTACGCGCACTCTGTCCTTCACATTGCAGGAGTTGGGTTTTGATTCCGTTACGGGTTACATCCACTCTGGATACTTAGATCCGTTGACCTTCACGTGGCGCCTGGGCTCCCCATCGGCTGTGACATTCATGAACAGCGATTTGCTCGGGCCCTGAAGGCGCCCTTAGAGATGGGTTGAGCCCGATCTCATTCCCCATTTTGATTAGTGCATGCGTGATTCGCTGCGCAAGCTTAGCCTGGACGATTCGTCGGATTAGCGGAGAGGTCGAGTCACGGCCTCAATTACCCAGGGGAAAAATCATGCGCCCTCTACTGCTTCTGCTTCCACTCTTGCTTGGTTCGACGGCGTTCGCACAAACGACGTGGACGGTGCAAGGACAATCGATGGCCGGCGATTTCACGGACATTCAATCCGCCGTCGACGCAGCATCGACAGGCGACACGATTCTGATTCGCACAGGCGCTTACGACGGATTCGAGATCGATGGCAAAGGGCTCAATTTGATCGCGGATGAAGGCGCTTCCGTTTCGGTAATGCTGCCTGCCAATGGCGCATTGATTCGCGTTGCGAATCTAAGCCCGGGCACCTCGGTCACGATGCGTGGCCTCAACATTCAGATCAACGCGCAGTTGTTCACTCCCACCGTCGGTCTAGCCCGAATTATTCATGAACACGCGGACCAAACACCACGAACGACCGGCACTGCCAGCAGGAACCAATTCGAGGCGTTTTGCCTCGCGGTTCATGAATAATCCGGTCTAGAGTTGCTCGGCAACTCGGGTTAAATTTGGATCGAAGGAATGCAGATCAGGATGTTTCAGCCTTTCACTGAACAGGAGGGCGTCCTTCACGCTGCTCGCGTTTTCAATAGCCAATCGGTCGCATTGATTGACTGTGATTTCGAAGCGCACACTGCTGCAGACGGTCTATTTCAATCCAATTCGAACGTGTACGCCTACGGTTCGTTGTTTTGCGGCGGAATTGGTCGACCAGACTTTACGTCCGGACAGATATTCGGCGGCGGAGACGGCGCGCGACTTTTTAGCGGCCAGTTGTTTTCAGCGGATTCGATTTTCGAAGGCGGCGACGGAACGGACACCATTCCATTCTCATGCACAGTGGCCTCGGATGGTGGCAGCGGCGTGCAACTTGACGGCGGCATTTTTCGCGACCGTTCCAACAGTGTCATTGGCGGGCTCGGTAGTTCAGGAGCGGCTTGCGCAAATCCTGACGGATTCGATGGAGGCGGAATCGTAATGGCGGGCGGATCGGTTGATTCGTTGAACGAAATTTCTCGCTCGGTTACCGCCAACTCGCCGGTCTTCGAAGGGAACACTTCGACCCAGGTTTATTTTGGCGTACCCAGCGAAGTCGTTTTCACGACGATCGGTTTCTCTCTCGATCCCGGCGTGTTTTTCCCCGAGTTCGCTTGACCGCTACTGCTCGGTAATCCCAAGATCTATCGCTTCTGCGGTTTGTTGAACATGGCCGGGACACGCACGAAGAGCTTTTCGCTTCAAGAGCTGGGCTTCGATTTGGTTACCGCCTACTTCCACCCCTCCTTCTTTGACTTGAACACCTCCACTTGGCGTTCGGGTACTCCGGCATCCGTGACCTTCATGGATTCAGGATTCGAATCGCTCTGATTGCTCGGTTTCGATCTCTATGAAGACGCGTTACAGCATTGCCGAGGACATTTCCGAAGCCTCGACTTTACCGGGCGAGTTTTATCGAGATGCGGAAGCATTCGAAGCCATGCGCGAGCGAGTCTTCGCACGCAGTTGGCAGTGGCTTGGTCACGAGAACGAAATCGAACGAGGTCACGTTCGGCCGTTGAACCTGTTAGACGGTTGCTTGAATGAGCCCGTTGTATTGACGCGTGACGAGACTGGCGAGTTGCGCTGTCTTTCCAACGTTTGCACGCATCGCGCGAACATCATTGCGACAGAATCCGGTGCCTGTAAAAAACTTCGTTGCCGTTACCACGGTCGCCGCTTCGCGCTCGACGGCAAGTTCGACTTCATGCCCGAGTTTGAAGGCGCGGCAAACTTTCCGAGAGCGGCCGATGACCTTCCGAGCGTGGCACTCAAATCTGTTCAGGGCTTCCTGTTCGCTTCGCTCGATCCAAAGCATCCGATCGAATCTCTTTCGGGCGACATGTTGGGCCAAATCGGTCAGCTTCCATTATCCGAGGCCAAGCTCGACCCCACGAGTTCTCGCGATTACATCTTCGACGCGAATTGGGCGCTCTATGTCGACAACTTCCTCGAGGGCTTTCACGTGCCCTACATTCACCCGGGGTTAATCGAAACGCTTGACTACGAAAATTATCGTACGGAGCTTTTCGAGCTCTCCAATCTACAAGTGGGTGTGGCGAAAGGCGCCGGTCCAGTCTTTGAGTTGCGGGCCGCTGGCGAGGGAGCCCACGAGCAAGTGGCCGCCGCTTATTACTGGCTCTACCCGAACACGATGTTCAACGTTTACCCCTGGGGGATTTCGATCAATGTGGTGAATCCGCTGGCCGTCGATCGCACGCGAGTGTCTTTTTATTCCTATGTCTGGAATTCAGAGCTCCAAGAGCAAGGGGCGGGTGGAGCGCTCGACCAGGTCCAAGCCGAGGACGAAGAAGTCGTCTTACAAGTCCAGCGCGGCATCGGCTCGCGTCTGTACAAGCGCGGCAGGTATTCGCCCGCTCGCGAGACAGCGGTTCACCACTTTCACCGGCTCCTGTGTTCAGATCTTGCCTAGCAGTCCGCTGGACATGTATTTCGTGCTCTGGGTAAAGGATCCCGGGCTCCAGCTGGATCCGAAATCCGCTGCTCACGGCACGAATGACTGGTCCCATGGACTGCTAGCCGAGACAAAAGCTCGCAGGTCAGGCCGGAGTTCCGTAGGGCTCGGATCCAAGCTTCCGCAGACGTATCCCGGCTCGACAGGCCTTTTTGTCGGCCAGGTCGTATAATTTCCGGCTTGAAACCGGGCTCGGGCTCGATCAGAAGTGGATTCGGCCCCGCGCCGAAGAGCTTCACAGAGCCTAAAGCTGACCTCCAGACCGCTCGGCAACCTGTCGATGAAGAGTCGGTTGGATCAGCGCTTTCCGCGCCTTCAATCCAAGCCTTCGAACACAACCCGTTCCGTCCCATCCCTCATAAAGACTTTCGAATCCCCACGGGATCGGTCGATCATCGATTCCCCATTGGCTCACTCATCTGAGCCGCGAACGCGATCCGAAACCCGTCTTCTCGAATCACGAGCATGCGCAAACGATTTCTCCGACTAGCAGCACTCACAGTGTTGGTTAGTGCCGCTTCCGCCACTCCCGCCCTGGCCTATATTGGTCCGGGTGTCGGATTCGCCGCCGCCGGCAGCCTCTTCGTTCTTCTCGGAACCTTTGTCCTAGCCATCGGCATCGTTTTGCTTTGGCCGCTCAAAGCCGTCGTCCGGTTTGCGATCCATCGCAACAAGAACAAACCGAAGGTCAAGCGCTGCATCGTCGTCGGCTTGGACGGTTTCGATCCCGGCTTGGCCAAGCAATTCGGCGACGAGGGATTGATGCCGAACTTTGCGGCGCTGGAGAAGGAAGGCTGCTTCCACAAACTTGCGACCGCATGCCCTTCGATCTCGCCGGTGGCTTGGTCGAGCTACGCAACGGGCGTCGACGCTTCGCGTCACAATATCTATGACTTCCTGACGCGTGATCCATGTTCGTACATGCCCACGCTTTCGTCAGCGGAGATTCAAACTCTGCCCAAGACGCTTAACCTCGGCTTCGCGAAGATTCCGATGGGTGAGAAGGGCGTCTACAAGTCCAACCAGAAGAGCGTGCCTTTTTGGAAGCACCTCGGTGAGAGCAACGTCTGGTCGTCGATCATTCGCGTGCCGATCACCTTCCCGCCGCAGAAGTTCAAGAACGGCACCTTGCTCTCGGGCATGTGCACTCCGGACATCCAGGGTACGCAGGGCTCGTTCTCGTTCTACTCCACAAAGAAACGTCCGGCCGGTGCTCACATCGGTGGACAGCAGTACACGATTCGCCGCAAGGGCGACTTGGTCGAATCGAAGCTGACTGGTCCAAGTGGCTCCGATGGGCTTGCCATGAAGTGCCCGTTCACGGCTGAATTCGACGATTCAACGCGGAAGGTGACCTTTACGATCGATGGCGAGAAGCATACGGTCGGCTACCGCGAGTACACGCCGTGGATTCCGGTGCCCTTCGACGGCATTGGCGGAATCGCTCGTCTCTACATACAAACTTGGGACGATACCGACGTCGAGATTTACTGCACGCCGATCAACATTGATCCGAACAGTCCCGCGCTTCCGATTTCGCATCCCTTCGTTTACGCGATCTATCTTGCGAAGCTGCAGGGGCCCTACGCGACGCTCGGTTTGGCCGAGGACACTTGGGCGCTCAACGAACGCGTTGTCGATGAAGAAGCTTTCCTCAAGCAAGCTTGGTTGATCTTCGAAGAGCGCAAGAAGCAGCTCTGGGACGTGATCGAGAAGACCAAGAAGGGCTTCACAACGGTGGTGTTCGATACGACCGACCGCATCAGTCACATGTTCTATCGCTACCTCGATCCGACGCACCCGGCGAACGAGGGCAAGGATACGGAGATCTTCAAGCATACAATCCGCGACACCTACGTGAAGATGGATGGCTTCCTGGCGGAGATCCGCGAGAAAGTCGGCGACGACAAAGACACGGTGCTGATGATCATTTCCGATCACGGCTTCACTAACTTCCGTCGTGGCGTGAACATCAACGCTTGGTTGCGCGACGAGGGCTACTTGTTCCTCAAAGACGACGCGCACACTTCTCCGGATTGGTTTGCTGGTGTGGACTGGACTCGGACGAAAGCGTTCACGCTCGGCTTGACCGGCGTCTTCATCAACCGCAAGGGTCGTGAGGTTGGCGGTATCGTCGAAGATGGTCCGGAGTTGGAAGCGCTCACGAAAGAGATCGCCGACAAACTTGAGAAGCTGGTCGATCCGAAAACGGGCGATCGCGTCGTGAAGGAAGCCTTCCACACGAAGAAGCTTCACAGCGGACCTTACGCTGACATGGCTCCCGAAATTTTGGTGGGCTACGAGAAGAACTTTCGTCACTCGTGGGATTGCGCCACTGGCTCGGTTTCCGAAGAGATCTTCAGCGACAACACCAAGTCGTGGTCGGGCGATCACTGCGTCGACCCGCGCTTGGTTCCCGGCGTCTTCTGGTGCAATCGCGAGATCAACACCGACACTCCCAATATTCTCGATATGGCCCCGACGGCGATGGATTTGTTCGGCCTTCCGATACCGAAGTACATGCAGGGTGCTCCGTTGTTCGGCAAGCGCAACGCTGTGCATACTGGTTCCCAGAGTCAGACTGAGGTGGCTTCGTGATCGTGCCCCGTTGGACCGTTTATCCCTCGCTAGCCTTCATTTTCGGCGTGCCGATGGCGGCAGTCGAAATCGATGCTCCGGTCGATCCCCACGCGGGCTTGGCCAAAGCCGCCTTGGCTGAGCCGGGCGCTAACCTGCCCGCGGCGAAATTGCCCGAGGCTGAGTACCCGCGCATGATCGTGCTCGGCATCGACGGACTCGATCCGGAGATTTTGGCGGAGACGATTCGTCTCTATCCCGAACGCACAAAGAACTTTCAGTGGTTGGCAGAGGCCAGCGGCATTCATTCGCTCGGCACCTCCATGCCGCCGCAAAGTCCGGTGGCTTGGTCGAATTTCATCACCGGTATGGATCCGGGTGGTCACGGAGTCTTCGACTTCATTCACCGCAGCAAAGCGACTCGCAATGCCATCGGTTCGATCATGACGGATGTGCATCCTCCGGCACCTGATCCCGATGCGAAGCCTGGCGATTGGATGTTGCCGGATTTTTCCGCAGAGGTTCCGGTGCCCAATCGGTCGGGTAAGCCCTTCTGGATGATGATGGCCGAGCAAGGCGTACCCGCCGACCTTTGGCGTATGCCAATCAACTATCCCGTCGACGCCTCTCACGGCGTTTCGTTTCCCGGCATGATGACGCCGGCACTCGATTCCGCTTACGGCAAGAGCACGATTTACACCGACGATCCGTTGGCCAAGTCGAGGTCGCGCTACTCGAAGTTGGAGATCGTTTCGGAATTCAACGGCAAGATCGATACTTCGATCGTCGGCCCTCCGAACAGTCTGAAAGTCGGCGGTCCGGCCTCGAAATGCGCGCTTAAGATCTTTGTAGATCGCAAAGCTGGCGCAATCGCAATCGACACGGGCACCGAGATTACAGTTCTGCGACCGGGCGAGTGGGGCGAGTTTGTTCCTGTCACGTTCGACATGCAGTTGCCCCTGGGGATGATGAATCTCAGTGGCATCACTCGCTTCTACCTGCGCTCGATTGAACCGACTTTCGAATTGTACGCTTCGCCGGTGAACATCGATCCGATGGCGCCAGTCTCGCCCGTTTCGGAGCCGAGCTCAGCCAGCGCTGATTTGGCTGAAGCGATCGGTTCGTATTACACGCAAGGCATGGCAGAAGACGTCAACAGCCTGAAGAGCGAAGTGATCACGGTCGAAGAGTTCATTCAGCAAGTTGAGATCGTTTATGACGAGCGACGTCGCATGATGGATTACGCCATCGATCATTATCTTGCGCGTGGCGACGGCGGCCTGATGTTCTTCTATTACTCGACCGTCGATTTGACCAGCCACATGATGTGGCGTCACAGCGACGAAGAACATCCCGATCATGACCCGGCGATCGCGAAACGTACCAGCGTGCAGTGGACGGACCGACCCGGCAGCACTTGGAAAGACACGATTTACGATGCGATTCTCAAGATCGATCCGGTCTTGGGTGTGCTTCGCGAACGACTTGGCGACGATCCGACTTACATCGTGATGAGCGATCACGGCTTCGCTCCCTATCGCCGCATCTTCAGCCTGAATACTTGGTTGCTCGAGAACGGCTACCTGGTGCTCAAAGACGGTTACGCTCGTGAGCTTGAGCGCGACGACGCCGGCTTCAAGAAAATCCGGATCGGCAGTGCTGTGGATTGGAGCAAGACCCGGGCGTACGGGATGGGCTTCAACGGGCTCTACCTGAATCTAAAAGGGCGCGAAGAGGACAATCCTGCGACCGAAGGCGTAGACGAAAGCGGGATTGTTTCAGTCGGCGCAGAGGCCGACGCTCTCTTGGCGGAGATCACGGCCAAGCTAGAGGCACTGATTGATCCGGTGACGAAGGAACAGGTCATTTTGCACTGCGACCTCGCCACGGAGATCTACACTGGCCCTCGGATCCCTGAAGCGCCCGATCTCCTCATCGGCTACAACTACGCCTACGGCAATTCCGACGCATCTTCCGAGGGTAGAGTGCCCCGGGAGACGCTCAGGGACAATTTGGGCGGTACCTTTAACGGGAGCCATTTGATGTCTCCTGAGGTTGTCAAAGGCACCCTCATCTCGAATCGTCCGGTCCGCAAAGGCTCTCACAAGCTGGAAGACCTCACGGTTCAAATTCTTCACCAATACGGAATCGAAGTGCCCGCCGAGTTGACGGGCCACCCGGTTCTCGTCGACTAACTCAAGCCACTAGAAGCTACTAGAACTATCAAAAGGATATAGCCATGTTTGGAAGCGGAAACAAAATCAAGCTCGACCCCGATCTCATCGAACGCGTCAAGGCCATCGCCGACGTTGCGGGTTACGCCTCGCACGAAGAATTCATCGTGCACATCATCGAGAAGGAATTGGCGAACTTTGAAGACGCCGGCTCCGACGACGACATTACTGAGAAGTTGCGTGGCCTCGGCTACATCAGCTAATCAGTCTCGACAGCAAACAGCTCATTGGTTGAGAATAGTGCCGCGACGATTCGCGACCTGTTCTTGACCGAAGCACATATCACTTCTGATCCCCCTTAGTTCCTCGAACACGCCCCGCTCCTCCGAATGGATCTAGTCAACGGACTCGTAACGTCGATCTTCGACATTGTTCTCACGCCGCTCGAGATGATCAATCTCGAAGTCTCGATTGCTGTCGTGAGCGCTTTGTTCGGAATTCTCGGGCTGTTCATCTTCAAGTACATCAGCTCACAAAAAGGAATCAAGCGAGCGAAGGATCGAATCAAAGGTCACATGATCGAGATTCGTATCTATCAAGATGACTTGGTGGTCGTAGGTGCAGCTGTGTGCAAGGTGCTCTTCAATAACATGAAGTACCTTGGGCTCAATCTGCTGCCCTTCATTCCGTTGACGATACCGTTCGTCTTCGTAATGGCTCAGCTGGTTGTGCGCTACGGGTATGAGCCGCTGCCTGAGGGCGAAGACTTTAAGATCTTGGTTGAGGTGTCTCAGGAAGAAAAGGGGCAAATCAGCGACCTTCAAGTCATAGCACCCGATTGGCTTGCCGCTGAAGACCTTGTCGTTGTGCGGGCTCCTTCCGAAGCTCGAGCGGTCGTTTCAATTCGCGACGCAAAACCAGGCATTTGGGACTTCGCTTTCAAAATCGGTGATTCAATCGTGATCAAGCAGATCGTGATTGGCGCCGAAACGGAAGCGCCGCGATTGATGCAGCCCGAGCGGGTCGGCGATCTCTTGAATGCTGTTCTTTGGCCCGCCGAGACTATGATCGAACCAGATTCACCCATGACGCGCATTGCGGTCCATGGGGAATACCCCGGCAGGGTTTTTGCCTTCCTGCCCGACGGTGCCATCGGAGTTGTACTCGGCATCATTCTCTATTCGATACTCGCCGGTCTCGCGGTTCTCAAACCACTTGGCGTGACGATCTAACGGCGATACGGAGCGATACGGAGCGGCGATACGGAGCCAAGCGGCGATACGGAGCCAGGACAAAATCCACCGGGGCAAGACTAGGGGGAGCGAGCCATTTGGCTCGCTCCCCCTAG
>JBLINP010000157.1:0-10533 GCA_047639415.1 Planctomycetota bacterium
AGGAGTGGAAAGGTCGCAGCGTGCATCCACTTTCGAGGAGTGGGGAGAGCGTGGACGGCTGGAAAAAACGGAATGCTGTCGCGGCTTGAAGATGTGCGGCTATCAACACGGATGCTAGGCAGTTCAATCTAATTTCATTCCACGGCTGGAGAATGAGCTTCTATCCGAGTGGAGAGCCATCCAAACTCGATGCTGGCGGTTGCAATTTCAACCGTGGTCTGACGGGGTACCGAGCCCGGCCTGAGCATCGCCAGAAGTGCAGAAAGGCGAAGCCTCTCTAATCGTTGAGGGAGATGCCACGCGCAGTCTCGATCGTACTGCGTAGCTTCTGTTGTAACCGAACGGCGCTTTCGACTTGATCCCAGTTGACTTTTCCAAGCATGACGAGCGCTTCGCCAATCCGCACGCCAGTTGCGCGCTGTGCCCGCAGTCCTTCTTCCACTTCCTCCGTGGAGATCACGCCAGTTTGCATGAGAATTTCGCCCAAGCACTGATCGCTGACCATGCGCAGAGTACTGTCGTCGGCCTCGTCTTCCGCAGGACCGCCGATGCCCATAGAAGAGGGAAGCATTCGCTCCGCACCCGTATCAAAGCTCGCTTCGACTTGCGTGAGCAACTTCACGACCATTCGAGAGAGGCGCTCGGGAGTCAAATCGCCTGCTTGCGCCAGCGATTCGGTGAGTAAGCTAGCAGCCTCAAGAAAGGCCACCATGTCCCTTTGCTCAGCTTTAGCCATCAGGGCCTTCATGGCGTTGATTCGATCTAGGATGGCAACCTGCTGCTTTGAATCTCTGGGTTGCGCAGAGTTAACAGATTCGACTAGTTCTTTGATTTCTCGAAGGGACATACATATTTAATCGGCATGCCGCGCCCCGATCCTTTGGCGAAATCAACCGCAGTTCTAAGCGGCGCCAAAAAGATTCTTCATCACCAGCGAACGATCGCACTGGCAACCGTCATTCCTGCGCCGAACCCGGAAAAAAGTACCAGGTCTCCACGATCCAGTCGGCCATCATCGAGACAGGCCCCTAAGGCCAACGGCACCGAAGCCGCCGAGACATTTCCCGTTCTCTGAAGCACCAAAGATGTTCGCTCCAGAGGAATTCCGAGGCGTTTTGTCGCGGCCTCAATGATCCGAAGATTGGCCTGATGTGGCACGAGCATCTTGATCTCATCCGCAGTAACTCCAGCTCGCTCCATCGCCCGTTTGGCAGATGCAACCATCACTTTGACGGCGCGCCGATAAACCTCGCGCCCTTCCATTTTGAAAGTGCTGCCTATGTCTGCGTAGAGAATCGGTTGCGAACTTCCATCGGCGCACAAATCCCAACCCAATAAGCCTTCGCCGCTGGATGGCTCAATCACCACGGCCCCGGCACCATCCGCAAAAAGGATGCACGTCGAACGATCATCCCAATCGGTGATCTTGCTCAGGGTTTCCGCGCCGATCAAAAGGATGCGCTCCAACCCGTTGCGCAACATGCCTTGCGCAACCACCATTCCGTACACGAAGCCCGAACACGCTGCGTTGATATCAAAGGCTCCGCAGTTCGCACCCAGAGCATGTTGAATGGTCGGGGAGGTTGCCGGAACGGTTTGGTCGGGCGTAGTCGTCGCCAGAATAATCAAATCGAGATCCGAAGCTTTTAGACCAGCGCTATCGAGCGCATTGCGGGACGCTTCGATTGCCAAGCCCGACGTCGTACCGCCTATGCGGCGTTCGAGAATGCCGGTTCGCTCAACAATCCAATCTTCACTGGTTTGGACGCGCTTCACCAAATCCGCATTGGTCACAACCTTATCGGGAAGCGCAGTGCCCCATCCGGTCACTTGAAAACCGTTCATGCTCGGGCTCTCCGTTCAATCATCGCGACGGACAGCCACACGGCGCAGTTCAGGTTCGTTTGATGGATCACAATCGGCAATTCTATAGCCCCCGAGGTACAAAGCTAGGCGCAACCGCTAAGCAGCCCGCTCAATTCGGCTCCATCCGTGTCAAAAGCAAAGCTGACGGCAATTAGTTCGCGATCGACGATAGCGGATCGACCGCTTCGCTCTATCCTTTTGGAATGAAAGACGGCGAAGAACAAAAAGGCTTTAAAAGTTTTAAGGACCTACTTCGCTCTAAGGGCGAAGCTGGTGAGCCTGACGTTCCTGAAACTCAGGAAGATCGTGGCTGGACAATCGAGTCGGAGGGAGAGGTCAAGGGCGCAGCGATTGACAGCACGAAGAAGGTCGAAGTCAACGACCTTTCCAATGCCAGTCGCGAACGCATCGATTCGCGGCCAACGGGCTTCGGTGATATGACGACAGGTCCGCCGCCCTATCGCGATCAGGAATCGGAAGAGATGCAACTGCTCGGTTCTTTTCGAGTTCGAACCTTTTTCCCGCCGGACGTTTTGGGCGAGTTGATCGATTTACCCGAGGATCCCGGCGAAGCCGATTTTGCGGGCCGCCGCGACCTTCGCGATCAGATGATCTTCACTATCGATGGTGCCGACGCGAAGGATTACGACGATGCCATTTCAATCGAATCGCTTGAAGACGGTGCAGTCAAAATCGGCGTACACATCGCCGATGTTGCGCATTACGTCTGCCCGGGCACCGCCTTGGACGATGAAGCGCTAGCGCGAGGAACCAGCGTCTATCTGGCCGACCAAGTCGTTCCCATGTTGCCGGAAACGCTTTCGAATGGTTTGTGTTCGCTCGTACCCGATCGCCCGCGGCTCGCTTACTCAGTCGTCATGGAGTTCGACGCCAAAGGGGCACGTCGTGCATCCGAGGTTCACAAGAGCGTCATCAAAAGCGTCAAACGCTGTACCTATAAAAACGTTCAAGCGCTTCTCGATGGAGAGGCCAGTCCGGAAGCTGACGAACTGCGTTTTATTGAAGAGCCATTGAGGCTATTCGAACGTTGGACGAAGACGCAGCAGCGATTGCGAGATGCCAAGGGCGCGCTGCGTATCAATTCGAAAGAGCGCAAATTCGTGTTCGACGAAAATCACGAAGTCGAGGCCATCGTTGACTACCCCAAGTACTTCTCCAACACGCTGATCGAAGAAACCGCATTGGCGGCCAATCAAGCGGTTGGCGATTTATTTGTCGAACGTGGCTTGCCCACGATTTACAGAGTTCACCCCGAGAAAGATCCCGACGAAATCGAAGCCGTCGCCAAACTGCTCGAAGAACACAACATCCACGTACCCGACAAACAGCGTCTAACGGGTCGGGACATCGGTCGCATGATTCGCGCTGCTCGTAATCGCCCCAATGCGGAAGCTCTGATCGGTCGCATCATGGGTTTGGTCGAGCGGGCCATCTATGAAGTTCGCGATCACGAAGACGTTGCCACCCACTTTGGCTTGGCGCGCAAGGCCTACCTGCACTTCACTTCACCAATTAGGCGCTATCCCGACTTGATCGTGCATCGCTGGCTCTGGGCGATTGAAACGCGAGCGGACGAAGCGGCCGATGAGTTGCAAGCGGAAGCTTTTATTGAAGATCTCAATCATGTCGCTGCACACTGCTCGCAACAGTCCGAAATTTCGCAAATGGTGGAAACGGCCGTCGGCGATCTCAAAATTTGTCAGTTTATGGAGCCGCATATCGAAGAACGCATCGAAGCGAAGGTTCATCGCGTTTCGCGCGCCGGAATTGAAGTTCACTTGCCTGAGTTGAACGTCTTCGGCTTTCTGCCCTCGCGATCGATCGGCGATCGCCCCGAGCAAAAGGGCCCGACTCTCAAAATACGCGCCGGACGCCGGAGCCTCTCCTTCACCGAGGGCTACCCCATCGGGATCATCGTCAAAGACGTCGATTTCTTGCGACTACAAGTCATTCTTGAACTGGCCTAACAGGCTGCCCGAAAAAGTGCCGTAGCGAGACGAAGCCATCTTCGTCGCGGTCGGGAGGGAACAGGCGGGACGGTGCAGGCGGCCATCTCCATCTAGGTCCGCCCGGCGCGACACGGCGAGTTTGGGCGCAACGGCGGCCATGAGGGGGTTGTCGTAGAAGGAGGTTTTTCGGGCGGGCTGTTAAGCTCGATTCAATCCGCGACGATTATTGACCCGGCGTCTCTTCTCCGCCAATCGCTCGGTCATAAGCCACAAGTGCTCGCTGGTAGTCGCACTGCGCACGAACCTCTTCGATTTGCGCCAGCGCTAAGCCCGACTGTCGTTGGAATTTTAGGGAGAGGAACTCGGGACTGAGCGTGCTTCGCTCTTGCTCTTCTACCAAGAGAGCGCGCAAGTTTTCCGTTTGGGCCAATCTCAAACTATGCGTCGCTTGCATCAACTGCCAGCTCGTTTCCAATTCGCGCAAGGCCGCCTTGACCTCACTCACTATCGACAGCGCGACTTCCTCGTAACGCAACATTGCTTCACGTTCCAACAATCGCGCGCGACGATTGGCAGCATGTGCCGCTCGATTGCCTGCAGGTAGTTCGAAGCGAAGGCCCACGACGTAGCTAATGAAATTATCGAGCGTTCGATTCGCGCGGCCAATCTCGCTCGCCTCGCCTAGCAACGACACTTCGCCGTAGAGGCTGAGGTCAGGTTGATCGAGGTTCTTAGTCAGGCGTTCCTGTATCTGGCGATCTTCGATCGCCAGAAGCGCGGATTGCATTTCCGGCCGATTTTTCAGAGCGCGCGCCAAATCGGCAGTAACTGAGTAACTCAAGCCTTCCAACTTTGGCGTGTCCGCCGGCTCAATCAAAACCTCGGACCCCAACGGGTACATCGGCGATTGCACATAGAGCTTGAGCGTATCCGATAAGCGGCGCAAAATCAGTTGAGCACGAATCAAATTCGCGCGTCGACTTTCGAGCGTTGCCAATGCGTCCGAGTATTGAGCGGGTTCGGTGTCAAAACTCTGACGCTCAAACAACACCCGTTCAACGTCGGCTCCATCCGCAACCAACGCTTTGTAGATGCGATAGGTCTGCCAAGCTTCGTACAAGTCCCAGTAAGCAGACTGCGTTGCAGCCGCCAAGGCCTGCACATCCGATTGAACGCCCGCTAACGCTCCTTCACGCTGGCGATCTAACCGATCGAGTTCACCGCGAGTCGCGACTCTACCGAACCCTCGAAGTAGAGGTTGCTCGACACTTAAAGCGAGTCCGCTCCGCCAGGCTGGATCGGGATCAAACTGGAGTCCGGGCGTCCGATTGTTGAATCGCTCGGCAAAACTCGTCGCCTCGACACTCGCGCCGCTTTCAAAACGTTGACGAACACCGACGCTGAGACTGGAGCGTCGCGAGCGACTCTGTCCTACGCCGACCGGTTGAAACGTACCGCCGACGAGTACCCTCGGTACAGGATTGGGGCGATCCACTTTCTCGTACTCGACTTGCGCGAAGAATGTCGAATCGAAGTCGGCATCGGCGACAAGCATGTCTTCCTCAAACAAGAGCGGCGCAATACGTATGCGATTCAACGCTAGATTGAACTGCTGTGCATCGAGCAGTACCCGGTCCAAGTCGAGTCGCAAGATGGCTTGATCTTCCCCCATCAAGTCTCGATCGAGTTCCAACTCGATTTGCCCCCAGGAATCAGGTCCCCCGGACGCTTCGAGAGCCTGCAATCTTCCTGCGAGCGATTCGGGTGTAACGTTCGCTTGTCTGCTCAGTACTCGCGGACGCGACTGTTCACTGCCGTTGCGCGCCGCCGCGTCCGTGCTAGTGACCGATTCTGCCGAGACCGCGTCATTTGCAGTAGCACCTGGTTGTCCCAACTCCGTGCGGCAACTTGCTGCAAACAGCGAGACAACAGCGATCAAAAGGGCCAAGGCGCTGGAGCTTTTCGTTAGGCCGGAAACTCCGCCCCGTTCTGCGTCTGCCTCAGCCGTTCTCGTTTCAGCCAACCAGCCAAACTTCTGTTGCAGATCACAAAGCAGCGAAAACAACAGTGGGACTAAGACCAGCGTAAAGATCGTCGAAACCATCAACCCACCGAGAACCACACTTCCCAAACCTCGGTACAACTCCGAACCGGACCCCGGCATGAATACCAGCGGTGCCATACCACCGACCGAGGTCAACGTCCCCATCAGGATCGGTCGAACTCGGCTGCGCGTAGCTTCGGCGATGGCTTCGCGCGGAGGCAGAGCGCGTCGCTCGCCTCCACTCACCTCGGAATCGCCGCGCATAAAGTTGATCGATTGATGCACAATCAAAATGGCGTTGTTCACCACCACGCCCAATAAAATCACGAAGCCGAGCATGGTCAGTACATCCATGTTCTGCATAGGCATGTAAGGATCCGAAAGGCTCCAAATATGAACGGCTTGCAAGGCGGCGAAACCGCCCATCGTTGCGAGCGGAACGCTGAACAAAATCACGGCGGGACGCAAAAAGCTCTGAAAGAGAACGCACAGCAATAGGTACACGACAAGCAGAGCAAGCACGATAGAACTCGATAGAGTTCCAACTAGAGTTCCGTCACCCAGCATGGCGGAACGAACGGCACCGAGCTTGCTGGCCGAGCCTGAAAAACTCGTTTCAACGCTCGAGGGAATCGATCCACTGGCACGTTGTCGTTCGAGTAAATCCGCAACGCTCTGAACGGCAGCTTCGAGCGGCATGCCTTGGGGAGTGAACTGCAATGTGACGGATCGTTGACGTGCCACGCGGTTGATTTGCGCCGCGGCATTGACGCGATTCAATTTGGCCAATGCCGACAGCGGCAAAACTCCCCCCATAGGTGTCGCGATTGGCGTGTCGCCCAATTCCCCCAGAGTGGGTCCACGTGCAGCAAGCACCTTCAAGTCGATGGTTTGCCCGCCAACTTCGAACTCTCCCACTATGGCACCGTCGCCAAGCGCTTGAATAACGAGCCCAAGAGCAGCTGGCGACAACCCCACTTCAGCCAAACGCAATTGGTCGGGAATCACCTGCAATTCCGGTCCCGGCACATTGAAGTTGGAGGGGTCCGGTTGGGTTGTGCCGGGACCAAAGATTCCCATCATCTCCAGGAAGACGGCCAACGCACTGCTTGAAACTTCATCGAGGTTATCGCCGACGAAGTTGATCTTCACAGCAGAGCCCGAGTTACCCCCCAATTGAAAAAGCGGCACTTGGAACCCGAATGCAAAGACCCCTGGCGCGGCATCCGCGCGCGTTGCCTCTGCGAATAGCGGCGAGATATCAACGACCTTTTCGGGGTCCGCCGATATAGCTCCGTGAAATAGCACGTCCTCGAGCGCCACCAAAAAGTAGTTTTCAAGCGGCGGCGGTACGACCGGAGATCCTGGACTCATTGTCGCGAAGTCGAAAGTGGGTACTTCTGGCAATGCCGCCCGCTTCTCCTCGAACCCCGCCGAACCCACTTCGAGTGCCCCCGCTTCCCAGAACGGTCGCATGGTTTCTTCTACGCGCGCACCAAGGTCGGACCGCTGATCGAGATTGTAATTTGGAGGAGGAATCATCAACCCGAAGAAGAGGTTTCGATTGCCGACGGGCAGGTAGTCGGCCGGTGGCATCAAGGCCAAGGTCCCCATCACTGCGCCAGTGGCGAAAAGGATGACCAATGCCAAACGAGCCAAGGTGCTTCCGCACAACCAATACACCAGATCGCCGATCATGCGCGTTGGCGAGAATCGGCCTGGTTTAGAAGAGGCTGAAGAACGCGTTCGCAGCAATCGCGATGCGGAAGTTGGAATGACCGTGATTGACACGATCAAACTCAAGCTGACGGAAGCGACGATCGCCAGAGCGATGTCGCGGAAGAGTTGCCCCGCCTCTTCTTCGATCAAGAGGATCGGAATGAACACGCAAACCGTCGTCAAGGTTGCCGCCAGAATCGCGCCAAAAACTTCGCGCGTTCCGTCTATCGAAGCTTCAATCGGACCTTTGCCCAATTCGAGATGACGATAGATGTTCTCTAGAACTACGATTGCGTTGTCGACGACCATCCCGACTGCGAAAGCCATGCCGGCCAGCGAGATCACATTCACTGAGCGACCGAGCGATACCATCAAAACCACTGCGCCGATCACCGATATAGGAATCGCCAAAGCAATGATGCCTGCGCTGCGAAAGGACTTGAGGAACAACAGCAAAACCAGGATGGCGAGTGCTCCACCAATCCAAATATTGTTCCGCACCAGGGCCAGCGCATCGTCGATGTAAACCGTTTGATCGAAGACTTGAGCCAAGGCAAGCGTGCCAACTAAGCCAAGCTCCTTTGCCCGCCGATCAAGGATCTCACCGGGGAGATTCACGCGTTCGATTTCTTTTTGCATCCGCTGCATGACCTCCATCACATTGGAGCCAATTTCGCGCTGGAAGTTGATCGCGATAACCGGCTCACCCCGTGAGCGCACAAAGGTTCGCGGCTCCTTAAAGGTCTCAACTACAGTCGCGACATCTTTGACCCAAATGGGCCCGGCCTCCGACTCCGCCACGACCGTGTCTTCGACTCGGCGCACGTCGTTGTACTTCGAGACCAAGCGCACGCGTACGTCCGACTTGGCTTCCTCCATCGCTCCGGCAGAGCGGTTTTGGTTCGTGCGCTGAATCGCGCTCACCACTTGATCAACTCCGATTCCACGCAGAGCGAGCTCTGCGGGATCGAACTGAACCTGCACTTCGCGCTCGCGCCCACCGAGTGCGGCCACCTCGGCCATACCCGGGATGCGCTCGAAGATAGGCACTACACGATCGACCGTGAAATCCAAAAGATCGCGAATGTCTAAGTCGGGGTCCGTTGAACGCAGCACCACCCAAGCGATGTAATCCTTCGTATCAGGATCCGAAGCTTCGATCACCGGTTCATCGACACCATCGGGATACTCGGGAACCTCGCGCAGCTTTTCCGAGACTTCGCGCAAGGCGACTTCCTTGGGCGTACCGACAGCAAACTCGAGCCGAATGATTCCCACTCCTTGCTGGCTCTTGCTCGTCATGCCTTTGAGACCAGAAATCCCTTGCAGCTTGTCCTCTTGGCGATCGACGACTTCCTGCTCCATTTCGTGAGGGCTGGCACCCTCCCAAAAAGTCGAGATGGACACGATTGTGTCCTCGACGTTGGGCGTCAATTGAATCGCGATGCGTTGGAAAGCCACCATCCCACCGAGCAGGATGAGCAGCACGCCCACCGCGACCGAGACGGGCTGTCGTACAGCACTCTGAATCATTGCTCGTCAGCTCCCGTCGACGCCTGTTCAAATTCCGGCATTGGAATGATGGGCGCCATTGGATAGAGGCGTTCATTGCCTTCGGTCACGACTTGGGAACCCGGAGGCAAAGTCCGCTCGTCGCAGACCACCGCGTCGCCGATCGAATACTTAGGCGAAATCGACACGGGAACCGCCGAACTCGGCTGACCCTCTGCACCCGGCTTCACCATGTAAACGAAGGCTCCAACATCGTTGCGCATAATTGCTGAGCGAGGAATTAGGAGTCCGTTCACGCTAGCACCCGTCGGAACCCAGGCCGTAACCGACATACCAGGCGCCAAGTTTTTGTTAGGTTTGAGACTAGCAACGACTTGGAAAGTGCGCCCACGAGGGTCAATTAGCGGTATGGATCGAAAGCTGACGCTTTCAATTTTTTCGCCGATGGCATCTGCGACCACCTCGAAACCGGAGGTTTGATTTTCGAGTGCGCCATAATCCCGTTGTGGAACCGAAATCCAAGCCTCAAGGGATTCCGTGGAAATTAGTTCGACGACGTCGGCGCCCACGCTGAGCCACTGACCGACCTCTGTGAACTTCGCGATCACCCGTCCCGACCACCTCGCGCGAATTTCAGTATCGGCGATACGAACTTGGAGCAGGTCAACGTCCGCCTGCAAGGCCACTCGGTCGTGCTTCGCGGCGTCGAGTTGCGTCTTCGCCACGCGCAATTCTAATTCGCTATCCCTCAATTCTTTTGGATTCGCAGCGCTTCGTTCAGCCAAAGCCGACAACGCATCGAACTCGACCTTGGCTCGCTCCAGCAACGCTTCACGCTCCTCGACGACGACCGAACTACGAAGACCGTCAGCTCGTGCTCGATCGAGAGCAATTTGCAATCTGCGCGCATCAACTCGCGCAAGCAGGTCTCCCTCGGCAACTTGCTGCCCAGCCTCCACCGCAACATCCACAACCCATCCGGGCTCCACTGCCGCGATACGAGCTCGATGCTTCGAACGTATTTCGCCCGTTACCCGACGATGTTCTTGAACTTGCCTGTGCAGTGCTGGCGAAACTCGAACGGAGCTCGGCGGCCCCTGCGCGCTCATCGGAACAGCGAAGCAGCAGAAGAGTAAACAGACAATTAGGCGGGCGTGCGCCATAGCGATTTTCCCGATGTGCGGGTGGGATTGAATATCAAGTGAAACTGTTCCGAATGACCAAAACGATCCATCGGAACCGTGCGAATACCTGGGGTTTGCAGGTAGCAAGGAGGTTAGCGAGCATCCTGAACAAAGCCGCGAATCATCTGTGGGGATTTCACCTTTTTCCGACATTATTACGTGACGAGAAGGCGTTGAATTCTGAGACGAGGCCGTGTTTCTTCGTAGGTCCTCGGTCTAGAATCTGCGCAACGCCACA
>JBLINP010000158.1:0-10464 GCA_047639415.1 Planctomycetota bacterium
CATGCAAGGCCTAAACATTCGCTTAGCCCGAACCATCAACCGGCTCTTCAATCGCACAGGCAAAGTCTTCGCCGACCGCTTCCACGCCCGCGTCGTTCGCGGCTGGAACGCGATCAAAAAGGCCCTGTGTTACGTCGTGCAAAACGCGCGTAAGCATCAAGTCGCAATTCCGCCCGGCCAATGGGATCGCTTCTCTTCCGGCCATTATCGACATGCCCACGGAACCGATCTAAAGGACCTCCCAATCCTCAAGGCCAGTGGCTCCTTCCTAATCATGTGCGCCACTCTCCAATTACTCCCGAGCGAATTCCCCGGCCCGCACAACCGCGGCGACCCCATTAGCTAGCAAGCCCTGCACTTCCTCCCAAATGTCTCTCCGCCTTCCCCTAACTCGGCAACCGCTCCTCTCCCTCCCAATCGCCTCTCTCCCCGGCAACTCCAACCCCTGCCGTTTAAGTCATTCTCGGATCGCCGCAATAACCCTGCACTTCCATCCATCAACCTTGCTTCCACGACTTCAACTACTTCAATTAAAGGTGCAGGAGAACCGTAAAATTGCTCGAACCCTATTTTGGTAAGGTCTACGTTCCACTTCATGAGGGCGCCGAAAATTTGAGCGGCTATCACTTCAATGATGACCCAGGACCGCTAACTACAATCATGATTGGCGTCGACAGCGAGACGCTGGAAATCATCTACTCAAGGCCAGAATCTGAGTCGAACGATTGAAAGCCGAGTCGAACGGCACACCTAAACAGAAACAGCCCGTCACTTCTCTCGAAGTGACGGGCTGTTCCGTGTTGATACCGACTAAGCGCTACCGCTCTACTTGCGACCTTCTGTGATGCGCTTCTCCGCAAAGCCGTTGAACGGTTTCGCGCGTCGAAAACTCTCGCGTTCCGAGCTCTCTAACTGTTGCCCTTCGCGCCTTACGGGATCATTGGGCTTTGAACGGCCTCTGTGGCGGTAAAGCCCTGAGGTGCTGTTCCGTCCACGACCCAGTATTGGGCGAAGAGTTCAACTCCTGCTGGAACCGTCCCCATCAGCGTGCCGCCGAAACTCGCGGTTCCGAGGCCCGTCGTCGGAACCACGCGATAGAAGAACGCGTCCGGAACTAGAATTCCGCCGAGAGCAGGTTGATTGATTTGCGTCAGACCGAGGACGATCAAAGCGGCTGAATTCGGAGCGGCGTTATCGAGCTGCCATTGGATTGCGCTGCCCGAGGTAATGAGTCCGTTGCCCGTCATAGTCGGAGTGCCATTCGGTCCAGGTAATGCACCAAGACCCACGTCGCACCAACTGGGATCTGCACGTTCGATGCTGACGTTATCGGCTCCTACGTTCCATGTTTGAATGATCGCAAAGAAGGCGGGATTCAGCGTCCAAATTTCGACTTTGTCGACGCTTTGAATCACGTCCTGAAACTCCACTCCAGGACGGAAGTTCTCAAGGTCTCCAACCCAACCACCGGACCAACCTGCGGGAACGGCATCCGTGGTTTGACTAGGGATGGCGAAATCGAAATGATCCCAGCCTGTTCCTACGAGAGGAACGTTCGGACCTACGAAGTAGGCGTAGTCGTCGTCATCAACACTCGCTGTCCCTTTCGTATCGCGAAGGACTAACGACAACTCAAAACCGTTGCCGTTTCCGAAGTCGAGACTGTTCAAGCGATAGTCGAAACTGATCTTCGTAACGCCCTGCGCTCGATAGTCGCCCTGATAGCTCGCGTCTTCGGTTCGCAGAATGGCGGCGAAGCTTTGAACGTTGGGATTGTGAAGGTATCCGCCTGGATTTCCGTCACCGAGCGGGAGGTTATCGAAGCCGTTGCCAAAGGAAAATCCCGGGGCGTTTGCGCCGTCGGTAAACGTCGTGGTGTCCTGAATCAAACCACCGCAAACCTGCGCGGCAGCTAGCGTGGGGAGGACGAGAGCGAAAGCCGCCGTGAGGCTGGAACGAAGGAGGAGTTTCATCGGAGTAGTGGGCTCTTACTGTGGAACGTGGTGAATTTCATTTGGTCTACGAAGAGTGATAAACGGGGGTCTCATTTTCGTCAAGAAAGTTTCCAGGATACTTCCCTGTTATTCTTTTGTAGCACTTGCTGTGCCCCCCACTTGCTCTACACTTCAATTCTACGGCACTTGAGTCTCTACAGCGTCATCCCTCGCTGACGACACGAAATCGCCCACCCTCCGGCATCCACGGTCGCTCTGCCTCCGCCCCAGCCATGAAAATCACGAAGACAAAGACTTTCGAAGCCAAAGACAGCCTGGAGGACCGAATCATTCGTGTCAGCGAAGAGCTCCTAATGGCCTTGATCGAGGTGCTTGAATCCGTACCGGGCGGACTGGGAGGCCCCCAAGAGTTGGCACGCTCGCTGAATCTCGACAAGGTCCTTACGAGTCGACTCCTGAAAGCGACTCGTACCCGTGATCCGATGGCTATGGCTTACCACCTGCCCGGACCGGAACCCGTGCGCCGCTTTCTTCGTGCAGCTCGGCGAAAGTCAGTCGATGCAGCTTTGATTACGAGGGCCGAGTCTGCTGTAGAAGCTTTCCACTCTTTCATAAGAGAAGAAGTCGGAGATCGCAGCGCTCTAGATGCCTTGATCAGCGCATGGCTACCGGAAGCGCGCGAAGAGTTTGAGAGTCGGCGCAAGCAGTCCGCCTATAGAGCGATGAGTCAGCTTCGGGGAACATCGGCCGACATGACGTTGGGAACCGTGTTGCTGCATCCGTCTCAAGACGGCGAGAGCATCGATGTCGTCTGGGCTGTTGGATTACTGGGACTACGCCGAGTTCGGCTAGGCGCTCGCGCAAAGTTGACGACGCGACGGCTCGGTCCAAACGCCTCCACTCGCAAACCGATGACATTGAGCGGTGAATCCGTCGAGTCTCTCAAGAACTTGGACGCGCTCCGTCTCGACGAGTTTTGCAATAAAGAGCCCGCTCCCGTCGAAGTTCGTTGTGTCGATGATTCGGTTCACTACTTACTTGCAGCCGATGGAGTAGGGACTCGATTCGTTTCGGACTTCTTGATGGCTGAAGTCAACCTCTCCGAAATGCCACATGGCGTACCCGCCCAAAGCGAGCGGAAGGGCTACGTATTCGCGGAAGTCTCTATACCCACCAAAGCCTTGGTCTTTGACGTACTCGTGCACAATGATGTCTTTCCTGGCTCGAATCCGGAACTCTACATCTATGACACTGCGCTCGAAGGCTACGCGGACGTAAACGACCGCACCAGAGACCTTGATCGCATGGAGCTTGCCGAGTCGGTAAACGCGCTTGGACATGGATCCATGGAATTGCGAATCCCAGAGTTCCCGAAGTACGTCGAACTATTGAGACACATCTACTCAGAGATGAGGTGGGACGAGAGCGAGTTTCGCAACTATCGATGCCGCATCGAGTACCCCATTTACGGATCTCAAGTAGCACTGGCTTTCGATCCGCCCAAGCTCTCCTAGCGGAGCACGGGATTGTCAGTAACGTGAACCGAGTTCCGTTGTTATCAACGGAAACGGCCCGTCACTTTTTTCAAAGTGACGGGCCGTTTCGCGTTGATAGCGACTAAAGAGTGACCACTCTACTTGCGACCTTCAGAGATGCGCTTCTCCGCCAAACGTTGGGCGGCCTCGCGCGTCGAAATGTTCTCGCGTTCCGAGATCTCGAACAGAAGCTTCAGGTTGTCGTAGATACGGTCAATGCGGCGACAAGCTTCGGTTTCGTCGTAACCGCCGGGGAGCAACTCGACGGCGACATTGATAATGCCGCCGGCATTGATCACATAATCGGGAGCGTAGAGGATCCCCGCCTGGCGCAAATCGCCCGCGTGATGCGGCTCGAGTAGCACGTTGTTGGCGCTTCCGGCGACAGCTTTACAACGCAAACGCGGAATCGTGTCGTCGTTGATTCCCGCACCGCGAGCGCAGGGTGCGTAAACGTCACACTCAACGTCGAGATGCTTCGCGTCGTCGACGGCCGTAAAACCGTGCTCCTTAACGAGTTCCGCTACGCGCTCTTCGTTGATGTCGCAGATGGTGACCTTGGCGCCTTGCTCCTTCAACAGGATTGCAAGTCCACCGCCGACGGCACCGACACCCTGAATCACAACGTGGCGATCCGTAAAGGTATCCGTTCCATGCACAGCTTCGAGCGTGGCACGAATTCCCTGAAGACAACCGCGTGCCGTGTAGGGCGACGGATTACCCGAGCTGCCCGATTCACGCGAAAGCCCGGTTACCCAACGCGTTTCGGTCTTCACGATTTCGAGATCGGGAATACCAATGTTCATGTCCTCGGCAGTGATGTACTTGCCGCCCAGGCTGTTGATGAACTTCCCCATCGCATGGAAAAGTTCGGGTGACTTTTGAGTCTTCGGGTCACCGATGATGACCGACTTTCCGCCTCCTAAACCCGTCTCCGCAACAGCGGACTTGAATGTCATTCCGCGCGAGAGTCGAAGCACGTCAAAGAGCGCTTCATCCTCTGACGCATAGGGCAGCATGCGCATGCCGCCAAGAGCGGGACCGAGGGTCGTGTCGTGCACGGCGATGATCGCGTGAAGACCCGAGTTGTCGTCGCGGCAACGAACTACCTTTTCGTAGCCATCGACCTGAATCTCGGAAATCTGCATAAGAGGAGTGCTCCGTAGCGGGCTGGAGAAAGTGGGTCGCGCGCGTGGTATCACGCGGGCACGGCCCTAGGGTAAATTACGGGCGAGCATCCTACCGGAGGGGGCATTTTTCGTCGAGCGCGGACAGGTAACGGGCCTAGTTAATGGCAGCTAAAGCTCTGAAATGTTCGCAGACGGCAATAATCGAGTTCCCTGGCGAGGCCTCCCCTACTTTCCCAGCGCCCGATCCGAGTGGGACTTTCTAGGAAAATCCAAGCTAACTCCCCTCTAACCTCAACGAACTGCGGCCCTTTCGCGGGCTGATGGGAGTCGATATCTGGTGCGGACCCAACATCGGCTGGCGATTCCATTCTCATAGCGAGGAAGCAATTGCCGATTGGGGCACCCCGATCCAAGCCGGTCCAATTCACGCACCGCCTGACGATTCGCTCCAGCCAAGCGGTGGAGCTCAAAGGAGCCTGTTCTCTGAATCGACGCTCGGTATCGCTGCTTAAATTGTGATGTTTCGGCGTTCTCTGAGCGCACTCTCCCGTACTGTTCGGGGGTGATTCAGCGCCACTCAGAAGCATTGCCGTCCGCCCCGGCGATCAAAGATCCGCTCGAGAACGGTTTGGCGTTTGCGACGATTTGGTCGACGGGCCAGAGCACGGAGCGCGATCGCATCTTTCGCCTCTCCGCGCTCAAGTGCGTCGACGGCCAGTGGAGTTCCTTTGATTCCTTTTGTCGCCCTTTTCAACGAGAGGACGACGACGCGAAGTCGAAGGACAACTTCCGGGCGACCAAACGAATGGCCACCGAGTTCGGTGTGGAAGGACCGGAACTCAGTGGGTGTGATTCGGCTGAAGAACTTTGGCCGGAGTTGCGAGCTTTCATCGAAGGGCTACCGACCATCGTGCTCGACCGTTACAACTTTGAAAGTTGGGGCGAGGCTTTGGGAGGTGCACATGCTGGACAATCTATCGGCATCTCTGAAGTCGCCGAGTTGCTCTGTCCCGGCCGGCTCGCCAGCCTTGGCGAGGGTTTGGTCGAGTACCTTCTGCCGTCACATAGTCGACCGAAATCAGCCATCGGACCGAAGGAGTTACGCGCCACAGTTGGAGTCATCGTCGGCAGTTTTTTGGAGTACGGTCCCGCTTTCATTGCACTCGCTCATCACGGTTATGAGGGCGCGGCTAGACATCTTGGAATTGCCAGCTCTAAAGCTGCCGACTCGATTGATTTCTGTTTGGCACTCACCAAATCGCCATCGACTTGGTCAAGTGGCGAGGACGAGCTTTTCCCGCTTCACCCGGGCTTGATCGATGGCGCCGCATCGGCCGCCTGTGAGGTTTATCCGACGCTTTCGGACGTTTTGTACAACGCTGAACCTGCGTGGAAACCCGATGGCGAAGACGATGTTCCGACTCTGCGCATCGAGCCGAAAGATGCGCAGCGCTTTCCGAACGACATCGTCTTTCCGCCGGACGAGTTGCGTCTTTTGGACGAGATCTTCGAAGTACACCTGCCCAAGTTGTTCGGCAATGACACGTATCGTCAAGGACAACATCAAGTGGCGCAGGAGGTCGCCAAGAGTCTCGGTGGCGAGGAGTTGCTGCTCGTGCATGCGCCGACGGGAACGGGCAAGACGCTCGCTTACTTAATACCGGCCATGATGTGGGCCGCCCGGCAAGGTGTGCGAGTCGGCATCGCGACCTTCACGCGCGCGCTGCAAGAGCAAGCGATGGATCGCGAAGTGCCCTTGGCGCTCGAACTTTTGCGTCGATCGGGATCCAAATGGCAACCGCGCATCGCAATGCTGAAAGGACGGCGCAACTATTTGTGTTGGCGCGCATTGGAACTCCAAACTCCGCGCGTTGAAGACGATGCCTTGCGTCGAATCGCTTGGACGCGACTCGCGCTATTTGCTCTGATCGACATCGAGGGTGACATCGATCGCATCCCTCGTCACACCGAACTGCCCTTCGCAGCGCCGGTCGAGGTCTCGCGCACCATTTCGGCCCTTTTGCGCCAATGTCGAGCGGAGAGCGGCTGCTGCAAATTGCCCTCGGATCGCGATACGTGCGCCGCCAGCATCGCCACTCGAAATGCCGAACGCGCCCACGTCGTGGTCACCAATCACTCCTACGCGCTCGCCCGCCAGGGGTTTTTCCAATACCTCGTCTTCGACGAGTGCGAGCACTTGCACGATCAAGCGCATTCCGCTTGGAGTCACGTCTTACCCTTTCACGCGGCGCGCGAGCTTCTGAGTTCACTGCGTCAATCGGGTAGCCAAAAGCGGCTGCAACCATTGGATCGCCTGCGTCGCGCTGCACCGAAAGGCACTGAAGCTCGCAACGTCGCAGAATCCTGTTGCCAACTTCAGGATGGCGCGCTCGACGCGTTGGATCTGCTCGAACTGGCCGTCGGCGAATTCAAAGGCTGGCGAGCTTCCGCCTTGCGCGAACGCGGCGAGCGCGATCAACACTCGCTCTTCCGCGAGTTCATCAAATCGGAGCACTCCGCCGACTTGATTGGCAAACACGGATTGCTGACCAAAGTCTGGAATCAGTTGGCCTCCTCTTTGGCGACGCTTTCTGAATACTTGGACGTCATTCAAGTCAACGGCAAGCGCAGATTGCGCCGATCGTTCGACTTGATTCGCACCGACATCGATGACTTCCTGCTGGGCATTGCAGCCTGGATTCCTCGCGACGATGAAGGGCCGGCCTTTCGCTCGCAAACCTTCTACGACTTGGAATCCGACAGTCGCGGACGCGACGCAATGTCCGCGCGCGTGCTACTGCCTCACGAATATCTCGGACGGTATTACTTCCCCGAACTCAAAGCCGGCATCTGCATCTCGGCCACCACTCATTTGGGTGGCGGCTTTGAAAAGTCAGCTGCCTACTTGGGCCTCGAACGCGCTGCGAATCCCGCGCCCGACGAGGATCGCGATCCGTCGCCGTTCCGCACATTCATGGTGCCTGCGCCGTTCGACTACAACCGCGTGCTTGTCGCGATTCCGCGCGATGCGCCGACCTTTCGCAACGCCAGCAAGGACGCCTATCTCGACTATCTGTGCAAGTTCGTGACGACCTTGGGCGAAAAGACGCGTGGACGCATGCTCGTACTTTTCACCAACGCCAATGATTGCATTCAGTGTGGCCAGCGCGTGGAAGGTTTCTTCAAACAGCGCGGCATTCCGTTTTATTACCAGCGCATGGAAGGCTCGGAGAAAGAAGAATTGGCCGAGCGCTTCCGTTCGCGCACCGATTCCATTCTCTTTGGCTTAGACACTTTTTGGTACGGCGCGGACTTCCCCGGCGAAACGCTTCAGTACCTCGTGATCACGAAACTCCCTTACGGAGTTCCGGATCGCTATCACCAAGCGCAATGCGCCGCCATCGGACCACGCGATCAACGGCGTCTGATCTACATGCCCCGAGCGCTCGCCAAATTCCGCCAAGGCTTCGGGCGTTTGATGCGCAAGGAGTCCGACAAGGGTTGCGTGTTCATTCTCGATGCGCGCATCCTCGACCCACGCCATCGTTCGTTTCTCAAAGAGCTTCCGCTCGAAATGGGACACGAACGCGACGCATCCGGCGGAACGGCTCAGTTCGTGCGCGGGGAAACGGATCGGGTGCAACACGAAGCGCTCGCTCACATGGGCATGTTGAGCGATGTGCGCCGGCATGAAACCAATCCAGAAGACTCGTCTGACCGCGTTTCGGAGAAACCTGCACGGGCTTCGGATCGACCTGCGGACGTCTTCATCGAAGTGCCCGAAGAAGACGTGCCGTTCTAAAGACTCGGGCCGAGCAACGGTCCGTAGCGTCGCTTGCCACCAAGCTCGAAACTGCTACTGCGAGCGCATTCGAGTGAAACCGCGCCCGATTCAGTCGGAGTTGAGCGATGTTGCGCCCGCATCTTCGAGCAGCGCTCGTACGGCGAAAACCTGCGGGCCTTCTTCGCCTTGAATAGCGAGGAAACCTTGTAACGAAAGTTGAAGGACCCGAACGGCTTCTTCAAAACGATCCAATGCGACGAGTACACGCCCAGCATTCAATCGAAATGCTGCCGCTAGGTAATGTTCCGGGGGCAATACATCGTCGAGTAAGCTATCCAGTTCGACGAAATATCGAGCAGCCTCCTCTAACTTCCCGCCGCGCTGATAGGTGAACGCAAGGTTGTTTAGTGCGGTGACGTATTTGACAGACTTAGCGCCATACTTCTCTTCCGCGCCATGAAGTACATCCAAGTAAAGCGGCAGCGCTTCGTCGATTCTCCCTGTAGCTGACAAACAGGAAGCTAGATTGTTGCTCGCGTTCAAAACCTCTTCGTGTGATTCGCCCCACTCACTGCGCATCCGTGGAAGGCAGTCTCTCAAAAGAGCCTCTTGCTGCTCTCGTATCCCCTGATACCCCAAGACGACGGCTAGATTGTTTGCGGTTCGCCAAGTTAGAGGAGAATCAGCGCCGTAAATTTCATTGCGCAACTTGTAAGTCGTTTCAAGATGCCCTTGGGCTAAATCGAAATCGCGCTGGGCAATCATGACCTTGGCCAAAATCTCTGTTGCTTCGATCGCTTGAGGATGTCGTTCTCCGTAAAAGGCAATCGAATCATCGAACACATACTCGGCTAGCTCCCGCGCTTCAGCTAATCGTCCTTCTGCGAGCAGAAGCTGAGTGCCGATGCTGTCCATCAGGATTCCGATTTCCGGCAGCGCTTCATCGCCCGAAAACTGTTGAAGCAAATCATAGGCCTCCTTGAAACGACCGTGCGCAAGGATTGATTGCGCTAACGGGACAGCCGATCGAGCAGCCTCAGGAGATGTATCTCCGAAGAGTTGACAACGCCGCTCAAAGACCTCGCGTGCCTCACGTTCTGCATCTTCAAAGCGCGATAGCTGAAGAAACGCGAACCCGAGATTCATTTGTATTCGATCGACGGTGTCTCCGTTAACGCCCTCTACCGAATCGGCAAAAATGGCTCTCCTGCACCTTTAGTGGAAGCCTGCTGGGGCAGGCTTCGCGCGGCTCCCCCGAGGAAATCAAGAAGCAGAGTCGGTGCGATTCCCGATGAGGCATTGGGTACATTGTCAGATGAGGCAACACGGCGGGTCGATGTAATTGTCGCTGGGCTAGAGAGCGGGACATTCGATGGTTCAATGCGGTTTCAAGCACTCTCTGCGCGCGAGAGCTTGATTCACACGACGAGGACACCAGACTCAGGGTGAATAAAAATCCAAACCCTGGAGCCCCGCCATGCGCGCTACGGCGTTACTTCGAAAATGCCTTTCCATCCAGCACCTTATTGTTGGGGACTTTGAGTTCGATGATCGAGGCATTGTGATCACTGTCGCTCCGACTAATCGGGTCCCTCGTTGCGGAGAGTGTGGTTCTAAAGCGAGGAGCGTCCACGACCGGCGTCTTCGCTACTGGCGTCATCACGACATGGCAGGAATGATGACGCGAGTGCGCTATTCGATTCGCCGAGTTCGTTGCCCGAAATGCGCAAGCGTCAAGACTGAGCAAGTTTCGTGGGCTGATTCTGGATGCAACTTCACCTATGCTTTCGAAGAACGAGTCTCGTTCCTTGCACAACAGTGCAGCAAAACGGCGGTTATTAAGTTGATGCGAATTGCGTGGAGAACGGTGAGCGAGATCGTGATCCGAACCGTATCGGAGTACCTCGACAAAGGCGACGACCGCATCGACGGGCTTCGTCATATCGGTGCCGATGAGATCAGCTATAGACGTCATCACAAGTACGTCACAACGGTTGTTGATCACGAGCTTGGCGTTGTCGTTTGGGCTAAAGAAGGCAAGAACGCGGCGACGCTGCGCG
>JBLINP010000159.1:0-10379 GCA_047639415.1 Planctomycetota bacterium
CCCCGCAGACGACCTTGTAAGGTCGTCGAGGACGCCAGTATCTGCAAAGTGCCAGCAGGAACCAATAGACCGGCAGTGCCGGTCGTTCGTGGTGTTTGGTCCGCGTGTTCATGAATAATTCGGGCTAAGACAACGTTTGCAACAAAACCGCTAGCGACGCACCACATTTGAGACGACGTCTCGCTAGTAAGATTAGGTTTTCACTCGTCCTAGGTTACTGAATTAGGCCCTTAAAGCCTCGAAAACGCCGTAACAGTCGCCTTCGAGATTGAACACTTGCACCCGATCTCCATCTTGATCACTCACGAATAATCGACTTTCTCGATCCCGGTTTCCTTCTAGAACTGCCAATCCTTGGGGCTCGGATACGGAACCTTCTGTGCTCCCCGCATTCGCTAAAACCGATAGAAAGCGGCCGGAACAATCAAAAATGAGTAAGCCGCTTTCCTCTTTATCGGCCGCACCAGTGACCGCAACAACGATACGCCCGTCTCCGAGCACGATCGTCGCGACCGGCCTGCGCCCAAAATCCCTCACCACCGGCCGGAAAGCGAAATGAAAGTCACCGTCTCGAAAGACTTGGATGCGTTCGGCACCAGATTCCGATACGAGAATCAATCGGCCTGCTGTGGTGACACCTGCTAGGCCAACGAATTGGCCTCGCGGATCTCCGAGTGGACGTAAGGACAAAACCAATTGTCCGTTGGGCTCCATCAATCGCACGGCATGGCGGCGACGGCCCCCCGAAGCGATCACCAACTGCTGGTCGTCCACCGGGCCAAAAAGATCGACATCAACGGGTTCGGCGAGTTCATTCGCGACGTCGCAATCCACAGATGCTCCACCGAAGGCGGCGACTTCTGCGCCAAAGACAGTAAAGCAACGCAAACAACCCGACGGCGTATCCGCGACCCAGATGCGATGATCTTGATCCATGGCCAATCCGCTGACCGCGGCATAGCCGACTGCTTCATTGCGAAATGAAAACGCGCGGCCCAAGGGACGACCGTCAAGATCGAAGGCTGAGACATGAGCCGTCTTCTCGTGGCGTCCAACCCAGAGAACGCCATCGTGCAATGCCAAGCTGCCGCGCATTGAATTATCTTACCGCGCGGCGAGCGGACCGGCGAATCAAAGCTGCCGCGGGCTCTCGTTCGAGGATCACTGGGCGCAGAGGTCCCGAAATGTAAGCCGAACCATCTCGGCAGGTGCTCCGAAGCGAAAAGGCAGCCCAATGGCTCCAAGACCGAGATTGGTGATCGCAACGGTATTTCCGAACTCACATCGTTCCCCGGGATGATGCGGCCCAAGCGTTCGAAACCCCGGTAGATCGATTTGATTCCCGTGAGTGTGTCCCGACAAAACTGCGGCGCACTGTTTACGTGCCAGGGCTTTCGACATGTGAGGGTTGTGGCAGAGCACGAGTTCGACGTCATCCGCTCGTACTTCGAGTCGCGCTGCTTTTTCGTCGACAACTTTTGCTTCCTCAAGATCCTCCAAACCGACCACAGCCAACACTCCGTTGCCCGTATCGATTCGCACACATTCATTGCGCAGAGTTTGAATGCCGATCTCTTCGAAGTGATCAATAATGTGCTGCTCGTTGCGTCCGCGATAATCGTGGTTGCCCAGCACTGCCAAAACTCCGTGGGTTGCGCGCAGGCGCTTCAATTCCGTAACGAGCCCGAGCATTTCACGCCAATGATGAATGACGTAATCGCCGGTCAATACGATCAGATCGGGCTCTTGAGCCAGCGCTGCGTCGATCACAAAGTTCAGGTCGCCCTCGCCCATGAACCGCCCGCCGTGCAGATCGGAAAGCTGCAGAATTGAAAAATCATTCAAGCCTGGGGGCAGGTTTTCGACGGCGACGCACTCCTCGCGTATTCGAAAGCGTCCAGGGCTTAGAAACCACCTGCGATAAAACGCTCGCCCACCGAGGAGCGCAGAAGTGCGCTCAACCACTTTCGCAAACGCGAGCCAAGTTTTGCTGTAGCGACGCGGCGGCAGGCGCAGATCACCGCGTTCAGTCATCAGATTCCGATTGAGCAGGTGACGTCTTCTTTTCGTCACTCCCCTCCGATTTCCCAATGTCTTCGCCGAACATGTCTTCGGCAACGTATCCCACGGCATGCATCTCTTCGCGCAACTTGTCCATATCGATCGGAGCAATATCGCCCCAGTCAATGGCTTCACCGGCTGCGACCCAGTCTGTGATCAATCCACGCAAACGCTCTTCCATGGCCGGATCTTCAAGCGGCGTTAATTCGAGCGGATCGTTCACGATGTCGAACAGTTCGGGCAGTTGTCCCTGTTTGATTTTGTATTCGCGAGGCTGATGCAATCGATAGCGACTGTCCACAGTGACGGAACGCCCTCGAGAGCAAATCGAAAAGACGGGTGAAGTGCGCACCTTTGGAATTTCGGGAAGCAGCGCCATACCGGGCATCGACGACGCGACCGGCAGGTCGAGCAAAGAGAGGATCGTGGGAACCACGTCGAGCAAGGAAAACGCTGTGTTGTTGCGAACGCCTACCGGGACACCTGGTCCGCGAAACACCAGCGGAACGTGTATCTGTTCGCCGTAAAGCTGAACACCGTGCTCGAAGTAGAGCTCAGGAAAGAAGACCTCTTTGGGTGTTTCGCCGATGGTCGCCGCGCGTTGCCATAAGCCTTCCCCGTGATCTGCAGTCACGATCACAATCGTGTTTTCAGAAAGCCCCTGATCATCCATCCACTCGAACAGCTGCGCTAGATAGAAATCTGTCTGAAAGACCTCAGCATCGTAAGCGGCAATGCGTTTCTCAATGCCCGTATAAACTTGTCGCGAAAATTTAGGTTTGTCCTCGTCGGGAAGAGCCGCTTGAAATGCCTTGTATCTCTCTTCGCTTCCAAAGGGCGGGAAGTTGATACCGTCAATCGGAAGATAAGGATCGTGCGGGTCAAAGTAGTGCAGCAACAAGCAAAACGGCTCCTCACCCTTCGACATGAACTCGATACCGCGCTCCGTCACGCCGGGCGCCAACCATTCCCTACTTTGAGGGTTTTCGTCGGTGCGAATATTGAAGTAGTCAAAGCCCCGATCAAAGCCGCGTTCACTGGTTAACAAAGGATTGGCGATCACGGCTCCGGTACGGTAACCGCGCTCGCGCATTGTCTCCGCCAAAGGTGCCTGCCTCGGAAAGATGCGCCCCTCATTTTCAACTTGGACCTGGCCCGTCAACAGCATGCTCATCCCCGGCAAGGTCCACGAACTCGCCGAGTAAGCTTGCTCGAAGACCACCCCAGCTTTGGCCCATTCGGCCAATGCTGGCGTCGTGTCTCGTTCGTAACCGGCCAGAGAAGTGTGGTCCATTCGCAGCGTGTCGATAGAAATCAACAGCACGTTCGGCCGATCAGATTTCTCTCCGTCACAGCCAACCACCGCGACTAGCAAGAAGAGGATGGCTGTGCATGCCGCCCTATGCGTCTTCCACCGAAGCCCGAGGGGTTTCCGATACTCATCCATGCTCATGGGTACACGATACGCGGACACCGAGGGCCTTGCGAAGGTTCGCTCAGCGATCAGTTCAGAATTAAGGGCGGATCGCCAGCTTCGACGGTTTGTTCCCCGACGGCGCTCACGTGCACAAGCCGCCCGCCTTGACTGGCAACCGTCAGTACACCGGCTTTCAATCGAATCGAAACCAACCCATCTACTACTCGGACCAATCCGCGGCTGGTTAGAAATTCGGCGGCTCCGTCAACCACAAGACTTCCGCTCCGGAACACGAAGTGATGGGATTTGCGATCCTCCAGGAGGAGCTGCGTTTGGGCGCCGAGTTCAATGACCGACTGTTCGAGAATGATTCGCGCTTTAGAGCTCGGACCCGTAACGCACCAACTGGCCTCGATCAAGGGCTCCGGTTCGGTCTCCGCGCCGATCGTAACGTCACCGATCTCGACGACTCCCTGCATCCAAATCACGCTGGCCGGCTTTTGGTGGTTCATGACCTGAGTGAGCACCGTGAACAAACAAATCATGCCCGCGGTCAGCAACAAGGCTTTCATGGCGAAGGGATTTCGTTTGCCCTTGCGCGTGGCATGCGCAAGGGCAACCATTCGTCGATTACGCTCTGCGGTCGTCTCGCGCTCTGTACGCGGTTCTTTGCTTTCTCGCAAACTCGCACCTAAGCGGCCGGCGGCTTCCAGTGCTTGCCTATAGTCCGCCTTGCACTCATCGCATTGATCCAGATGCCGGTGGAGCAACTGGACTGGCTGCCGCTCGAGTCCACCGTGCACAAAGGCGGCGGTCAGACGAGCGGCGTCCTCACACGCAATGTCGCTTGAATTCGCTTGGCTCGGTGTGGCCATGGATTTCGCGTTTTCGGGTCCAGATGTCGTGCTCATTAATCGGAGTCCTGTTTCGGACTCATCGACGGATTCTCAATATCGCTGAAACAACTTTTTCGAAGAGGGTCAAAGCCGTTTCTATCAGAGGACGATCGCGGTCCAGGGGGCTATGCTAGGCATCGATCATGAGTCGAGTCTACACACGCGTCGCACTGATACTGGCCGGGCTGTTGCTCGCGCTCGTTTCCGCTGAGATTGGCGCTCGAATTATCCAGGCGCAAGCGGAAGCAGCCCGCTTTGACGCCGAGCGAATGTCCGCTCACCGAAAGCTGCCCCGAGGCCCTGTTGGTTTGGGCGAAATTATTTGCGTCAGCGAAACCCCAGACCTCATTTTCGAGCTGCGCCCGGGTCTTCGCCAGGTGAGCTATGCCGGAGCTCTAATTTCGACAAACCAGGACGGTTTTCGGAGCAATGCTCCCACTCCGGTGAAGTCGGACAAGAGCTATCGTGTCTTGGGGCTCGGTGATTCAGTCATGTTCGGCCAAGGAGTTCCCGACGGACGAGAGTACTTAGCTCGTCTCGAACGCAACTTGAAAGCGGACGACCCCAGTCGCGAGTGGCAAGTCATCAATTCCGCCGTGCCCGGCTACAACAGCGCACAGGAGTTGGCCTTCCTTCAATCGCGTGGACTGGACCTGATGCCTGACTTGGTCGTCATCGGTTTCGTCTCCAACGACGTCAACCTGCCTAGCTTCCTTTTCGATTCGATCGATCCATGGGATCTCCATCGTTCCTTCTTGCTGGACTGGTTGCGCAAACGCAAGCGGAAGCATTCCGCTTCCCTCCTAACAGCCGCGCCGACCCAAGCTAATCACGTTTTTCGCGTCGAGGAAGACCCCGAAAAAATCGCTCCTAAATGGAGGCATTTATTGGGCTTCGATGCTGTTGAGCGCGCGTTCGACAAACTTGCCGAATTGTCCGCGCAGCACGGATTCGAAGTGCTTTTGTTTTCCCACCGAAAAAGCGAGCACTCTGAGCGTGCACTCGAGGCCGCTCGTTCGCGCAATTTCTACACCTGCGATTTATCGCCGCGTCTCGAAAAGTACATGCGCGAGCACGACATCACTCGCTACCGAGGTTCGTCACTCACGATCAGCGAAAGCGATCCGCATCCCAGCGCGATTCATCACCGCATTGCAGCGGATGGATTACAACGTGCGCTTGAGCGACTCGAAATTGCCAAACCGGCCTCGGAAAAACAAAAGTAGTGCGCCCAATCGAGCCCCTCTTTGGGGCTTTTTAATTCCGACTTGAGCGTTGCCCGCGGTCAACGATTTAGGAAGCTTCGGCAGCCATGGCGTCGAAGCGTTGCAATCCCGATTCGATGCGAGCCAGGCTACTCGAGGAGCCAAGTAAATTCATCACGTCGAAGAGATCGGGCCCTCCTGCGGCGCCCGTCAGAGCACAGCGCAGTGGTTGAAACAAATCGGGAAACGTATACCCGTTGGTTTCGATCCACTCCCGAGTTTCAGAGCGCAGGCCATCGACGTCCAGCGGCTTCTCCAGCATCGGGCGCAACCAATCGAGATACTTGCCCATCGCCTCCGTTCCGCGCTTTAGAGCGTTCTTTGTGGCTTTTTCGTCGAAGACTACTTTGTCGTCGACACTGAAGAGATAGGCCAATTGCTCGGGAATTTCGGAGTAGATGCGGACGCGTTCCTGAACGCTCGCCACCGCTTGTTTGAACCACGCTTCGCGTTCCAGAAGCTCTGCCTCAGTCATGCTTCCGGCAGCGATCATGAACGGTTTGGCTCGCTCAACCAATTGATCCAGCGAGCCCTTTTGAGCGTACTCACCGGCCAACCAGAGGAACTTCTTCATGTCGAAGATTGAGCCACCTTTGCTGACCGCGGAGATCTCGAAATTCTTCGTCAACTCCTCGATCGAGAAGACTTCGGTTTCGCCATCGAGCGCCCAGCCTTGAAGGCACAAGAAATTCATCACCGCTTCGGGCGGATAGCCCTTCGCGCGGTAATCGTCGAGCGCCGTATCACCGGTACGCTTGCTCAGTTTTTTCTTATCGGTACCTAGAATCAGGGGAAGGTGCGCGAAGGTTGGCGCCTCTAGACCAAGCGCCTGATACAAAAGAATTTGCTTGGGTGTATTCGAGAGATGCTCTTCGCCGCGAATCACGTGAGTAATCTGCATGGCCGAGTCATCACAGACCACGACGAAGTTGTAGGTCGGCGATCCATCGGCGCGCAGCATGATCCAGTCGTCGACTTCTATGTTCGCAAAGCGCACTTTGCCACGAATTTCGTCGACGAATCTGGTCTCACCGTCTGGAACTCTAAACCGCAGCACACTGGCTTCGCCAGCAGCCAACTTGCGCGTCACATCTTCGCGGGACAACGCCGTGCACAAACCGTCGTACGCAGCGGTTTGTTTGGCCGCGATTTGCTTTTCGCGAAGCTCCGCCAAACGCTCGGGCTTGCAAAAGCAACGATAGGCGACTCCCTGCGACTCGAGCGTTTCCGCGACGCTCAAATGCGAATCGAGACGTTCCGATTGTCGGTAGGGAGCAAACTCCCCGCCCACCAAAGGACCTTCATCCCAGTCCATTCCCAACCACTGCATACCTTCGAGAATGGCCGTCTCAAACTCGGCATTCGAACGCTCGCGATCCGTGTCCTCCACCCGCAAGATGAATTGGCCACCGTGGTGTCTAGCGAACGCCCAGTTGAACAGCGCCGTGCGCGCCCCACCGATGTGAAGGCGTCCGGTCGGACTGGGTGCAAAGCGAACGCGTACGGGGTGAGACATGAGGATTGGTAAAATTCGAAAGCAAACGGAGTTTCGTGCGTGATTGATTCAATAGTGCGGCGGGCACGATACGACCGTTCCGAGTTCTACTCAACGTGGACCGCTTCGAAACCCATCCACTTTCCGTCGATTGCGAAGCAACCGCGAGCGATATCGGCGGAGACGCCGTGGAATCCCCCCGCTCTGACGACTAAAGTTCCTCTATGACTGATCGCAATCCGATTCCAGGCCGCGAACTTGTGGCTCGCGTTCCCAAAGTTCTGCTGCACGAACACCTCGACGGCGGACTTCGCCCGCAAACCGTACTCGACCTCGCCGCGGCCGCCAATTACTCCGAATTGCCGGAGTCGGAACCCGATAAGCTCGCCGATTGGTTCTTTGCCGGAGCCGACCGCGGCAGTTTGGCGCAGTACCTCGAGGGCTTTCGGCACACCATCGCGGTCATGCAAACCGCCGAAGCTCTGGAGCGCGTCGCCTACGAGTTCTGTGAAGATTTGGCCGCCGAAAATATCGTCTATGGAGAAGTTCGTTTCGCGCCACACCTGCACACTCTGAACGGAATGGGGTTGGACGCGGTCATGATCGCCGTCCTGCGCGGGCTACGAAATGGCTCCAAGGATTGCAACGTGGGCACCGGCTTGATCGTTTGCGCGCTGCGCAACCAGACCGCGGACCTTTCACTGCAACTGGTTGAACTTGCGCTGGCCTATCGAGAACAGGGTTGCGTCGGTTTTGATTTGGCTGGTGAGGAAGCCGGTCACCCTGCGAAAGATCATCTCGAGGCTTTCCAACTCGCCAAGCGAATGAATTTTTCAATCACGATTCATGCGGGCGAAAGCTTTGGTCCTGAGAGCATTTGGCAAGCCTTGCAGTATTGCGGAGCCCATCGCATTGGGCACGGCACTCGTCTGGTCGAAGACCTCGTCATCTACGACGACAAAGTCATCAAGGTCGGGTTGCTCGCCCAATACATCCTCGATCATCGCGTGCCTCTGGAAATCTGCTTGTCCTCCAATGTGCATACGGGCGCCGTAAAATCCATTGAAGAGCACCCTTTCAAACTCTTCAACGACCTCGGCTTCCGATTGACGCTCAACTCCGACAACCGATTGATGAGTCGCACGACTTTGACGGATGAATACATGCTGGCAGTTGAGAAGTTCGACTGTCGGTTGGACGATTTGGAAACCCTGTCGATCAACGGCATGAAGTCAGCTTTCACACATTACGACACGCGGTGCGAGTTCATCTTCCAGCGCATCAAGTCCGGCTTTGATCAGATCCGCAAGGAGCTTGGAATCGAAGCGCGGCGATCAAGAGGCGAGTCCAAGCCATGAACATGGAAGTCGGTCTTTCTGATCCTCTCGCTTATCAAGGGCGCGTTGAGTTGCACCCCATTACCAGCAGCATCCTGGCAGGCAACCCGCTGGGCGACCCGCATGTACGTCAATTGCCGATTTACCTGCCGCCTGGGCACACTGCGGCCGATACGAAATTGCCCTGCATTTATCTGCTCCCCGGCTTCACCGGCAATCCGAATAAGTATCTATCCACACACCCGTGGAAGCTGGGCATCGTTGCCCGTTTCGATCGCGCAGTTACAAACGGCACAGCACAACCGGCAATCCTCGTCATGCCGGACTGCTTCACTTGTATCGGCGGCAGTCAGTACGTGAACTCGAGCGCGGTTGGCCGGTATCAAGATTACATCGTGGAGGAAATCGTTCCTTTCGTGGACGCAAACTTCCCGGTACTGCCCGGACGTCGGGGAGTGGTCGGCACATCGTCAGGAGGGTTCGGCGCGCTGCATCTCGCCATGCATCATTCGGATCTCTTCCCAGTAGCAGCCTCGGTAAGCGGAGATTGCTGTTTCGAGTACACCTTCAAGACCGAAATGTTGAGCGCTCTGAGGGGCTTAGTCGCACACAGCTTTGAACCCGCTCAGTTCCTGAAGGAGTTTCAAGTAACCCATGAACTAGCCGGTGATGGTCACGCCATCCTGAACATTCTTGCGATGTCGGCTTGCTACTCACCGAATCCCGAAGCCGAACTGGGCTTCGATCTGCCCATGGATTTGCGAACCGGCGAACTCCTGCCCGAAGTTTGGGAACGATGGCTCAGCTTCGATCCGTTGCGCGCCGCAGAACATCACGTAGCCGCACTTCAATCGCTCGACCTTCTGTATCTAGAAGCCGGTTTGGCCGATCAATTCAACTTGCAATGGGGCCTCCGTCGCTTGGTGGGCAAGCTGAAGGATTTGAACATTCCACACGAGCACCACGAGCACGGCGGTAGTCATTTCGGCTTGGATCCGCGCTATGACGCGCTGCTACCAAAACTAGCGGAAACCCTACTCAAACCAGCTTGTTCGGCTCAATCCGCTCAGAAGTAATCCCATGGCTTCAGTCGACCCTCAAGCCGCCATCGTCTTCGCCGGACTCATCGATCACACCCTGCTGCGGCCAGACGCCAGCATCGATGAAATCGAAACGCTCTGCGCGGAAGCGGCTGAATACGGCTTCTTTTCGGTCTGCGTCAACGCCGTTTATGTCGAGCGCGCCGTCAACCTGCTCGCGGACAAAAGAGCGCTCGTGTGCTCGGTTGTCGGTTTTCCGCTCGCTGGTTGTGGCACTCCCGCTAAAGCGGTCGAAGCGCAGTTTGCACTCGATCGCGGAGCCCGCGAAATCGACATGGTGATCAACTTGGGCGCGCTCAAATCAGGAGCCGATGAGTTGGTTGTATCCGACGTCGAAGCCGTCGCCAAACTGTGCCACGCAAGCGGCGCGCAACTCAAAGTCATCCTCGAAACTTGCTTACTCGACCAGGATCAAAAACGCCGCGCTTGTCAATTGGCCCTCGCCGGTGGAGCTGACTTTCTTAAAACATCGACGGGCTTCGCACACGCCGGAGCCAACGTCGAGGACGTGTCCTTACTTCGCGACATGGCAGGCAGTCAGCGCGGCGTCAAAGCCTCGGGCGGAATAGGAACGCTTGCCTTCGCGAACGAACTGGTCGAAGCGGGCGCATCACGCCTTGGCTGCTCCCGTTCCGTGCAATTGATGCAGACTTTGAAGACGAACAACGCCTAGAGCGAAGGCTAGCCCGGATTATTCATGAACCGCGAGGCAAAACGCCTCGAATTGGTTCCTGCTGGCACTTTGCAGATACTGGCGTCCTCGACGACCTTACAAGGTCGTCTGCGGGGGCAAGTATCTGCAAAGTGC
>JBLINP010000160.1:0-10359 GCA_047639415.1 Planctomycetota bacterium
ACCCGGCTCCCGCGACCTCTCGCCAAACTTCACACTCCCCCGCCAACTCCCAACTCCCCCGTTTAAGTCATTCTTCCCTCTCTCTCGTAGCAAACGAATCGCCCCCAACCTGGTGTCTTACTCGCGCGCACCAAACTTCCCCGCGCTGACGCGTTCGCTTCCGCCCTGCACCCGACAATCCTGCCTTTCCTCGCCCGTCAAGCTTCCAATAAAGGTGCAGGAGATCCTCAAAATGCAGTGCATTCGCGATGAAGCCGTGAACCATCGTTAGGTTTTGGTCGGTCTCCTTCCCGGATCAATCCCCACTTAAATACCGCTCAACTGCCATCGTCCGTCAGAATTACGTCGAGCGCAATGCACGGAGGCCCTCGCCGCCAAAGGTTTCAAGCGAGTTTTCATCGATCTAGCGTTCCTCCCTGTTCGATCGTGTCTCGCCCACAGATACTCTTTGAACCTATGCGCGTTGGATTTGATTGTTCACCTCTTTGGGAGGCCAAGTCGGGAATTGGAATGCCCGAACAGCAGCAGGCTCCCGGCTTAGCCAAAGTCGTTGAGCAAGTGATGGCCGCCTTGGAACGTCGCGCTCAAATTGAGGTTGTTCCACTAATCCCGAAGGACACCGGCAGCCTGCTCATGTGGCGCGCGCGTCAATTGCCCGCCGCCGTTCGAAAGCAAAAGCTGTTCGGCATTCACAGTTTCACATCTGCCTTTCCCTTCTTCGGCCCCGGTCGCCGTGTTCAGACGATTCACGAACTGCCTTGGCGACACGGAGTTCGTGAGAATGCCGGAACAAAGCATCGAACCTGGGCTCGACTCGGCCCACTGTTCGCCGATCGGGTCGCAACCGGTACCGAATTTGTCGCACGCGAACTGCGATCCTATTCACCCTTGGCCCGCAATAAGATCTCCGTATGCCCTTGGGGAGTCGGCGAAGAGTTTGCGGATGAGCCCCCCGCCGGCACGATCGACGAAGCTCTATTGGGGCATTACCGATTGCCTGAAGATCCCTTGGTTTTATGCCTCGGCGCGGTTCGGATGAAAAAGAATCTGGCCGGCGTTTTGCGCGCAGTCGCCGAGGTAAAAAAGCGTGGCGGGCCGCGCCTGCATGTCGTCATTAGCGGACATGAAACGCAAAACTTGCGCCGCGACCTCGGTTTGGCAGCAAAACTCGGGCTGTCCGCGAACATCTCAACGCTCGACACGATTGAACCTGAACATCTACCCGGAATGTATCGGCTCGCCAGCGTTGTCCCCGTCCTCTCGCATAGTGAAGGCTTTGGCTTGGTTACGCTCGAGGCCTTAGCCTCCGGTACGCCAGTCGTGGTTCCGAAAGATAGCGCACAAGCGGAGGTTGCTGGCGAGTACGCAATCACTGTCGACCCACACGACGACCTGGCCGTTGCCGACGGATTGATGCAGGCGGTAAAGGACCGAGAAGCGTTGCGCTACACGCTTGCCGAACGTGCCAAGAGTTATTCATGGGATCGTTCAGCCCAGAGTATCGAGGACATTTGGCAGGCAATGGCCAAATGAAGCGTGTTCTGGTTTCTGGAGCTGTGCTTGATCAAGGCGCTGGAGGAGTGCGGCGACACAATCAAGAGCTATTGCCACGCCTCGCCAAGCTCCTGAGCGAAGCCGGTGGTGAACTCGCCATTCTCGCTCCAGAGCATGGCTTGTCGTTTGATGCCGGAACCGATGCTCGCCTGATTCCGACCAACATCCCTTCGGGCTCGCCTGCGCTTCGATTCATGTACGAGTCCAAAGCCACGCTAGCGGAACTGCGCGCAGCCGCACGGCGCAACCAACCGTTCGACGTTCTACATACGGCGCATCTCCCGATGTCGCGGGTTCACAAAGCCGTCGAGCAAACGGTTCGGCGCACGCATACGATTCACGATTTGCGAGTGCTCGATCCGCGTGAATCCACGGGCCTACGTCGCGTGCTTGGAATGTCGTTGGTGAAGCGCGCGCTGCGCAAGGCCGAAAGAATCTTCACCGTCAGCGAATCGGTTCGCGACCAACTGATCGAACGCGGACTGATAACGGAAAACCGATGCGTAGTGGTTCCGAATGCAGGCGATCACTTGGGCATCATCAAGCGTTGTCCAAACGAGCAGGCTCCCTTGCTGCACGTTGGACATGTCGAACCACGCAAAAATCTCGAACTTCTCATCCACGCCTTAGCCTTAGATCCCGGCCTACCGCGATTGCAATTGGCAGGCGCGGTCAAACGCGACTGGGACCAGAAGCTCATTCAATTAGCTCAGCAATTGAACGTATCCGATCGACTCGAGTTACTCGGCCCAGTAACCGAAACGCAATTGCTCGAACTGTACTCAAACGCTGCCTGCGTAGTGATTCCTTCGCGTTTAGAAGGATTTGGGATCGGCGTTCTCGAAGCACAATTGGCGCGTATTCCCCTGGCCATTTCTCGAGCCGGTGCGCTGCCCGAAGTTGCAGGTCGAGAGACGCCGAACTTTGATCCGAATAACGCAAAACAATGCGTCAGTGCAATCCAAACGGCACTGGTGGCGAGCGATGAATCTCTCGAGCAAGCGGAAGAACGTGCACGACGATTCACTTGGGACGAATCGGCAAAGCTTTTCTATCGCGCTCTCCTCGGCGACCCGCCGGCGAACAACTAAGCTCAGCTTCGCAGTGCTTGCGCGAGCATAAACGCGCCGACGCAAGCGCCAACGGCGAGCGCCGTCACGAGCAAGTATATCAACCACCTCACCCAACCCGCGCGTTGCAGTAAGTCGCCGCTAATCCAATCTCCATCCGGTTCGCCTTGAATTTCAGCGATTCGTTCGGCGCGACGTTCCGCCACGGTTTTCTGCGGTTCAATCGGAGCTTCCCGAACGGAGCTATTCGATTGCTGAAGCATGCTGGTAAGACCGTCGCCCGAGTTCGTGGCCTGCTGGGATTCTTCCTTGCGCTCCCAATCTTCTCCGCTGTCTAGATGAAATCGCAGGCTCAGCTTCCCGATATTCACCTGTTCACCGCCCCGGAGAACGATCTTTTCAATTTTGCGCCCGTCGAGCCGCAAACCGTTGCGCGAGCCCATATCGATCAACTGCCAATCGCCCTCGAGAAAAATCAAACGCGCATGACGACGACTGATGGAGTTGTCTTTGAGCCTTAGTTCGCAGTTTTGATCGCGCCCGAGAATCGCACCTTCTTCGGCGGCGTAAGAAGTGCCGGGGCGGCTTCCATTGAGTTGAACAAATCTAGGCATGGGATAACTTCTAACTACAGGGCGGTCAGTCGCGCAAATTTGCGCTCAAAATCCAGAACCGTCAAATTTCCTTTGAAGGCCAGCTTGCCTGCGATTTCGAGCACGGGAATCGAACGGCCGTGAAGCGCTTCCAACTCCGGGGCCGTTTCAATGTTCACAACGCGTAGCTTCCACTTCGACCGGGTGCGGCTGCGCTCCAGTTCTTCGAGCATTTCGTCACACAGCGGGCAATCGGGACGGGAATACAAAACCAGTTCAACAGGAGCTGAACGCGAAAAGAAGGATTTCAGTGGGTTCACGGTGAAGAGTTGGAGCCGAAGTCAAAAGCGCCATGTGCGATCATGCCGGGCATCGCCTATCTTGCAAGTTGGCGCACATTAGAATGACGCCTCGCCAATGAATTCAACCTCCAGTCAGCCCGCTCTGGCCCTTCAGGACGTATCCAAGCACATTTCTGTGGGGCTGCTCGCGCGCCGCGTTCCCATTCTGCGCGATATCAATCTCGAACTCGCAGCCGGTGAGGCCGTGGGACTGCTCGGCCCTAACGGCTCCGGAAAATCGACCCTGCTGCGTCTGGCCAGCGGCATCGATTCACCGAACACAGGCCGAGTTCAAGTTTTTGGCGAGAATCCACAGCTCGCAGCTTCGCGTCGCCAGGTTGGGTTCGTTCCCGAGGGCACGCCTTTCCCCGGAGAGTTGAACGCCGCTCTGTGTCTCGAGCTCTGCGCAAGTCTGCAAGGGCTCGACGGTCAGGACGCCAAGCAACGATGTTCGCACATGCTCGATCGCGTTGGGCTAAGCCAAGCGCGCGGACCGCTGCGCAAATTTTCGAAGGGCATGCTGCGGCGTTTCGCTCTAGCGCAAGCGTTCGTTCATAGCCCGACACTACTGCTCCTCGACGAACCCAGTTCCGGACTCGACGCAGAAGGTTTGGTCGTGCTGGCCGAGCTCGTTCAAGAAGCGCGTGATCGAGGTGCAGCGCTGATCGTTTGCTCGCACTACCTCGAAGAAGCTTTGGGTTGGACCGACAGAGTGGCGCTCCTAAACGCCGGCCAACTTCACAACGAAACCAGTGCGTCGCTTTCAACCGAAGGGCACTTGCGCCTGGAAGTCCAAGGCTTGGATGCTCCTGCAATATCGCGTGTCGAGCAGGTCATCAACGAACTCGGTGGACAGTTGGTGTCCAAACACCCCTCCCCAACTGCACTACTCGAGATCTATCGCAAAAGTGGGAAACGCGGGTGAAAGGGCACCTCACGCTCTGGTCCCATCGCGGGCTCGTCGCACTCGCATTTCGGCGCGTATTCTCGACTACCTTCGTGGTTGGCTTCACAGTGATTGCCATGTTGTGGCAATTCGAAAACAGCGAGCTGGTAAACACGACGGATTTTGCGAATGAGACCGTAATTCGGGGTTTACGCCGGGAATCAGCTTGGAGCTTCATGGCGCTGCTCGTACTCCCAGCCTGCCTGTTCGCCGCTGCCCGAGCCGGCGAACGTTGGCGTTTACGGGATCGCGATTGGATCGGTTCACGAGCCGTCTCGAAGCTTGCCTTCGCCGCGTCGACCTACCTCGGGATTTCACTTGGCGGCGCATTGCTCGCCGCAACGATCGGCCTCGTGGTGGAACTCTCGGCAGGAGGCGACGGGACGGCCTTACGCCGCGTGCAAAGCCTTCCCGTTCCGGTCATGAACTTGATCGAGAGCGGAGAACAAGCGCGCTTCCGTATCGATGAGTCAGAAGAGGTCAACCTCGCCGGACGCAGCATCCGCTTGGAGCTACGGGCCACACCTGGAGCCGGCCCGACCGCGAAAGTTCGCTTAGCCTGCCGAAGGTCGAGTGCGGACTCTCAAACTGAAATCGAAGCGATCGTGAGTGGGCGCACGAGCATCGGCTTCGAGTTGCCAAGTGGCGTAGGCGGTCTGGACTTCACGCTCACAAAAGTTGGAGCCGGATGTGGCGTTGTCGCTCTGTCCGGCTCCCTGGTCCTTTTTGAATCGGTCGCAAGCGAACGCGTCGGCTCATGGACGATCCTCGTGCGCGTCCTGCTGTGGATGTGTGCTTGGATCGCTCTCGCCCTCGGGCTGGGCTCGTGGATGAGCGCCATCACAGCGACCGTTTTATGTTTAGCGCTTCAATTGCCCGCGTGGAATTCAGTGAACGCGTTCGACGTCGCACAAGCCACCGCGCTTTCCAGCTACATCCCAGGTGCCGACCTAGTCCAATCCTTGAAACTACTCGGCGATGGATTGGTCCCAGCCCACGCGCTCCCGCATTCCTTGCTGGGTTTGGCCATCTTCGTCGTAGTCGGACTCGCGCTTGCCGTCGCCGGTCAAAAGCGAGGGCCAGCGAGATGAAGAGTTTTGCAATCTGGCTTTTCGTGCTGGCTCTCATGCTTGCCCCGAACTGGTTCGGCGATGGGCAAACCACCGACGCAGCGCGCGAAGTCGAGAGCGTCAGCTCGCGCTTGCTGGGTCCATTTTCCGAGTTAGCAGCTCAAATTCAGTGGATTCGCGTTCAAAAAGCAGCCCTCGAGGGTTCCAGCGAACTCGCGTTGGTCCGCGCGGAGACAGCGCTCGCACTCGACCCGACAGCCACCGAGGGTTGGCGTTTCGTAGCGACGTACTTGGCGCTGGACTTGGGCTCACCCAATCGCGAAGCCAACCCTGCGCGTCGGCGCGCGTTGATTCAACAGGCGTTGAAAGTTTGCGAACGCGGAGAGTCGAGCGCTCGCTCACCCGAACAACTCGCGCTCTGGAGCGGAATCCTGTTGCTCACCCACGCCGAAACCGATCCGGACATCGATTGGCCCGGCGGCAAAGAGCAACTCTGGAAAGCGACTGCCCGCGCGTTTGAACACGCTGTCGAACTCGGCTCACTCGACGCCATTCCATTGGCCGAGCAAGCCCGCCGCCGCTTGCTATCGAAAGACTAGTTAGTTCGCCGCGAGCCAACGCGCGGCTTTGCGAGCGTAGTAAGTCAAAATCATGTCGGCACCGGCGCGACGAATCGAAAGCAAACTTTCCATCACGGCGCTCTGTTCGTCGAGATAACCCTTTTCCGCGGCAGCTGCGAGCATCGCGTACTCACCCGAAACTTGATACGCGGCAATCGGAAGCGTGCTGATTTCGCGCAACGCTCGAATCACATCGAGGTAAGGTCCGGCAGGTTTGACCATCAACATGTCGGCACCTTCCAGTTCATCGAGTTCCGCTTCGCGCAGCGCCTCGCGCGCGTTGGCCGGATCCATCTGATAAGTCTTCTTATCCCCCGACTTCGGCGCTGAATCGAGCGCTTCCCTAAATGGCCCATAAAAGGCCGAAGCGTACTTCGCGCTGTACGCCAGGATTCCAACGTCGGTAAATCCTGCGCCATCGAGTGCGTCGCGAATGGCACCGACGCGACCGTCCATCATGTCCGACGGCGCAACCATGTCGGCTCCGGCACGCGCGTGACATACGGCTTGTTTGCAGAGCACTTCGACCGTCTCATCGTTCAAAATCTTGCCGTCTGAATCCACGATCCCGTCGTGGCCGTCACTCGAGTAGGGATCGAGCGCGACATCCGTCATCACGATCAAGTTCGGCCAGCGCGACTTCAGCTCCGACACCAACCGCGGAATCAAACCGGTCGGATCGAAACAAGCTTCGCCCGTCTTCGATTTGAACTCGTCGGCGAGCGCCGGGAAGAGCACGATCGAGTTGACGCCATCGGCGAGTGCGCCTTCGACTTCGCGAAACAATCCGTCGCGACACAGGCGAGAGCAACCCGGCATGGATTTGATCGGTTCATCCGCTGCCCCCTCGTGGACGAACAGCGGGTACACCAGGCGATCAGGCGAGAGTGAGGTCTCGCTCACGAAAGCTCGCAAAACGGGGTGGCTTCGATTCCGACGGGGACGTTGTCTCATATTGTGGGGCATTAGAGCAATTCGAGGGGCTTGCCCGCGAGATGCAAGCCCCTCGACTCGCGCGAAATGACCGAACCCGCGGCGGACTCCAAAGGCTTTACTGCCCAGGCTGCGATGACGACCCTATACTGATCTCGCTTCGCGCTGCTTACGCCGCGAGCTTCCTCCGCTAGCAGACCGTTGAAAAACTACCTACTACGACAAAGCCCTCTCCGCCGCCACTACGTCGGTCTCGCCGAGCCGTGCTCGACGGCCCTACAGGGCCGACTGTGCCGTCTCGACTTCGCCCGACCTGTTGCGACGAAGAGTGCTTCGCCTCGCTACGGCATTTTTTCAACGGCCTGCTAGGACCATCGATGGCATTGATCGAAGTCAGTAACTACCTCAACGATATTTTCGGCGAGTTCAGCTACATCGCACCCTTCACGGTGCTCTTGTTGTGTGGACTGGGTTTGCCGATCCCCGAAGAAGTCACGCTGATCGGCGCAGGCTTCCTCCTCTATCAAGGCAAGGTCGAAGCCGTACCGATCACCTTGGTCTGTTCGGCGGCCATCCTGCTGGGCGATTCGATCCCCTTCTGGCTGGGTCGCCGCTACGGCATATCCGCCATTAAAAGCCGCCTAATACGTCGATTCGTACATCCAGAGCGGTTTTCGCGAGTCGAACGACGATTCCAAGAGCACGGCAATTGGGCGACTTTTGTCTGCCGCTTCTTGGCGGGCGTCCGAATTCCCGGCTATTTCATCGCAGGCACCATGGGGATGACCTACCCGCGCTTCTTACTCTTGGACGGACTAGGAGTCCTCATTACGGTCCCCGCCTCGATCTACATCGGCCAGCTCTTCGGCGGCCAGGTCGAGAAGCTCAAGGGCAGTATGGAGGACCTGCATCTCTACCTCGGGTTTGCCGTCGTCGCCATGATCCTCATCTTGGTGCTTCGGTCCAGGCGGTCTCGAATCGCGTTGAAAGAGTCCAAGGATCGGGAACGGGCGGCCAGGCTCGAAGCCGTGCGAATCGCTGAGCAAAAGCTGAACCCCGACACCGGTACTCCAGACGGATCGGGAGTTTGAGCCTCTGAGCGGTTGACGGGTGGCGCAAAGCGGCTATCCTCTTTGCGCAATTCGTGCGGAGTCAAGCTTTTAGGTTCGATTCGCTTGGGGCCATTTGGGCCAGCGAGAGCTGGAGCAAGACTGTGAACCGCACATGATTCGACACAGCAATACATCGAGAGACTGAGCTGTGGCATGCACCGAGCATGAATTGAGCGACGCTTCGTTTATCGAAGTCATTTTCGCTACCCGTCTCTACTCTCGTTTTTTTCAAGATCAGCCCCTACCCCAGGATTCCTGAAGTATGGACACCTCTCAGTTTTTGATGGTCGCCGCCGGTATGGCGGGATTCGCTCTCCTCTTCGCCTTTATTAAGTACGGCGCAATCATGCGCCAAGACACCGGCACCGAGAAGATGCAAAAGATCTCTCGTATGGTGCAGGAAGGCGCTGCCGCTTTCTTGAAGGCCGAGTACAAGTGGCTCACTGTCTTCGTCATCTTCGTCGCCATCGCGATCGCTATGTCCTCAGCTGAGCAAGGTCTCGGCAAGGACACCGCCATCGCCTTCGTCGCGGGTGCCATCGCATCCGCAGTCGCGGGTTACTTCGGCATGCACACCGCCACCCGCGCGGCACTGCGTACGACCCAAGCCGCCACGAAGTCACTCTCGGCCGCTCTCGACGTGGCTTTCAGCTCTGGCATCGTCATGGGCATGTGCGTGGTTGGTCTCGCACTGCTCGGCGTCGTGGGTTTCACGATGCTCTACGCTCCCGAGCTCGGATCTAGCGGCATTGAAAAGGTCCTCGGCTTCAGCTTCGGCGCCTCTTCCATCGCACTGTTCTCCCGCGTTGGCGGCGGAATCTTCACCAAGGCTGCCGACGTCGGCGCTGACTTGGTCGGCAAGGTCGAAGCGGGCATCCCCGAAGACGACCCCCGCAACCCGGGCACGATCGCTGACAACGTTGGTGACAACGTCGGTGACGTGGCTGGCATGGGCGCGGACTTGTTCGAGTCCTACGTCGGTTCCATCGTTGCTGCGATGACCTTGGCCGCATTCGCCTACGTTGGAGTCGAGGGCGTCAACGGTATGGTCATCCTGCCGATCGCCGTCGCTGCGCTCGGTATCTTGGCCTCAATCGTCGGCACATTCTTCGTCAAGGCGAAAGACGAGCACGCGCTTCACGCCGCTCTCTTCCGTGGCTTGGTTGTGGCCTCGGTCCTCGTAGTCGCTGCCTCCTGGTACCTCACCATGGGTGGCGGCATTGAATTGCCCGCCGCACTGGTAGGTGTCACCCACAGCATGGCTCCGGGCCAAGCGCTCTTGATCGCCATTGTTTCTGGTCTCGTGATCGGCGTCTTGATCGGCAAGATCACCGAGTACTACACGGCGACCGACAAGAAGCCTGTGCTCAACATTGCTGCTCAGTCTGAAACTGGTGCCGCCACCAACATCATCCACGGTCTTGCGACCGGCATGGAGTCGGTTGCGATTCCGGTGCTCTTGATCTGCGTTGCGATCTTCTTGTCGAACTACATGGCTGGCGTTTACGGCGTGGCTCTTGCTGCTGTCGGTATGCTTTCGACCTTGGGCATCTCGCTCGGTGTCGACGCTTACGGTCCGGTCGCGGACAACGCTGGTGGACTGGCCGAAATGGCCGAACTGCCCCCGGAAGTGCGTGAGCGTACGGACGCACTCGACGCAGTCGGCAACACGACCGCTGCTATCGGTAAAGGCTTCGCCATCGGTTCAGCCGCTCTGACTGCACTCGCGCTCTTCAGCGCCTTCTGCAGCCGCGCCGGCACCTTGAGCGGATTGGAAGGCAGCCTGCTGCTCGACATCAACTCCGTCAACGTGATCATCGGTATGCTGCTCGGCGGCATCCTGCCCTTCATGTTCAGCGCCTTGACCATGCGTGCCGTCGGCAACGCGGCCGTCGAGATGGTCAACGAGGTGCGTCGCCAGTTCCGCGAGATTCCCGGCATCATGGAGGGCACGGCTGAGCCGGACGCCGCTCGCTGTGTCAAGATTTCGACGGACGGTGCGCTCAGGCAAATGATCGTTCCCGGCGTGCTCGCCATCGCTGCTCCCATCGCAGTCGGTTTCTGGAGCGTCGAAGCACTCGGCGGCCTCCTGGCTGGTGCACTCGTCACCGGCGTCATGA
>JBLINP010000161.1:0-10334 GCA_047639415.1 Planctomycetota bacterium
GACGCTCGAGCTGGATACGGTCGATCGCTCGATTGCCTTGTCACCGGACGGTGCGCAGGTCGCGCTGGTGCTCAAGGACACGGTCAGCGGTGTGCAGCAGATTTACCTGCGCCCGCTGGACCGGCTCGAAGCGAACCCGCTCGCCGGAACGACGGGGGCCAGCTATCCATTCTGGTCTCCAGACGGCAAGTCCATCGGCTTCTTCGCAGACTTGAAGCTCAAGCGTTTGGACCTCGCCGGCGGTATCGTGAGAACGCTCTCTGACGCTCCGGCCGGACGCGGAGCCGCTTGGAGTCCGCACGGCTTCATCGTGTTCGCCCCTTCGGCCAACGGTGCGCTCTTCCAGGTTCCCGAGGAGGGTGGCGAGCCGCAGACGTTTACAACTCAGTCTTCCCAAGGGGAGAACCATCGGCTTCCGCACTTCCTACCCGATGGGCGGGGCATCATCTATTCGGTCTGGGGGCTCGCGATTCCCGACGCGAGTCAGTCGGCCTGGACTTCCTTGGATGCGGGCATCGCCGTCTTCGGCTTTCATCCCGACACCGGCGTCGTGCGCAAGATTCTCGATTCGGCAACGGAGGCGTTCTATGCCGAACCGGGTTACCTGGCCTACGTGCAGGACTCGAATCTGATGTTGCAGCCGTTCGATCCCGTCGCTCTCGAGCCGACCGGTGAGCCGCAGCCGATCGCTGTCGACGTGCACTACGATGTGTCTCGCCTATACCTACAGCTAGACCTCGTCGCGGGTGGAACGCTCGTCTACGGGGAGACTCCCCAGCTACCTGCTATGCGCTTGGGCTGGCTCGACCGCCGAGGCGAGCAAACGCCGATACCCGCCGAGCCAATCAGTTTGACTCATGCTCGTGTGAGTCCAGATGGACGTCGTGCTGCGATTGCGATCAATGAGCCGCACGGTTCCTTCTCGGTCGTGCTGATCGATCTCGAACGCGGCATCCGAACCCGAATCAACCCGCCCGGCTCCTTTGCGACGCATCCGGCTTGGTCCCGCGACGGCAATCGCTTGGCCTTCCAAAGTCTTGTCGGGTCTCACTACCAGTCGATGGTGCTCGAACTACGACCGGGCGAGGCACCTATTGCCTTGACCAAGAAGTTGGACATGGCGTCGGTCCCCGATGCCTTCACGCGCGATGGCAAGATTCTGTTCTCGCTGCGTTCGCAGGCCGACAAGCGCAGCGATCTCATGCTCGTCGATACCTCCGGCGAGTCACCACCCACGCCGCTGCTCGCCGGCCCGACCAACGATTCCGATGCCCGGCTTTCGCCGAACGGTCAGTGGGTCGTCTTTGGGACCTTCCCCGCCGGCCTCGACCCCAGTACCGGATTCGAGGCGATCGAAGGAGCAACACTTTCGATCACGGATTACCCCACGACCGGACGCTGGCAAATCACGCGCCCCGACGCCGCCGTCCGCACCTGGGGTTGGCTGAGCGACACCGAGATCTACTGGCAAGACGCGGAACGCAAAGTCTGGGTGGTCAGCATCACGCCACACGAGGGCGGCGCCCCGACGATCGGCGCCGCACAACAACTGTTCGAAAACCAAACCTTCGCCGATGACGGAAGTCGCATCGTCGACTACTCCATAACCCGCGAGCAATTCCTGGTGATCCGCCCGGCAGGTTCTGTGCCGCGCACGCGACTGATCGTCGTGAGCGATTGGCGCGCTGGTCTCTGATGCCGAGTCGCACACCACCCGGAATTTTACTCGTGAGGAGTGCCGCAGCAGACTGACCACGGCCGTTCGAACCGGAGCTTCGAATCAGACAAGTTGGTGCGGCACTTGACGAAGGTAGAACTCCGTGTGGTGTGCGACCCCTTCCGCCGCTTCCCCTTACTTGGCAACCCACGAATTGCCTTCGCGAACATAGAAGGTGGATCCCTCGCCGCCATCGAGTCGCAGGTAGAGGCTGCCGGATCCCGCCGCTGCGGTTGGAGCGCCAAGACCGTTCAGCACCTTCGAGCCGCCCGTGAACAGGAGGTCGCGCCCGATCTCAATATCGCCCTCGGCTCGCAGGTCGCCCTGGGGTGAGCAACGGAACATCTCCTGCGCGCTCGATGGATTGGAAACGCGAAACGCCATCGAGGGCGCGCTGTTACTCGCGTTGGAAATCTTGATGTCCGTCGCGTGCTTTTGGTTGAGGCGAATGGCCGGCTCGAAGGCAAAACTCGAGAGTTCGGTCTCCAGCGTCAGATTCGGCCCCGTATTCAGCACGCTCGGGGCACGCTCGAAGTCGATGTAACCGCCGATTTTTCCATGCGCTTGCGAAGCCGGTCCCGGACCCGGGAGAATCGTCGTATCGTGACCCTCGTCGGAGTATTCGCTCTCGAAGCCCGTGCGGTAGCCGCTGATGTACTTGACGGCACCCGCCGAATCCCGAATGTTGAGTGCCACGCTACCCGGCATGGAAAGCGAACCGTTCTCCTGGTAGGCCCCGAGAATCGTGGTGTGATTGGTCGCCGATGAAAGGCCCAGCCAGGGACCGGAAGTCGTATCCTCCCCCAGGTCGAAGGCCACGAGCACGGACTCGATCTGGAGACCAACGACGACGTTGCCTGTGCCGACATCGTCGTAACCAATCTGCAAGGCCGCGAGGTGACCACCGCGAATCAGGTTCGCATTCGGAGCCTTGAGTCGGTCCGGGTGGTTGTCGGGGAGATCCGCATTGCCCGTGAAGTGGTACCCGCGACAACCGTTCGTGATAAACGGTGCGGGCCCGAACACGCTGATGTTTGTGAACAGGTTGTAGTAGGGACTGCCACCATTGGCGGCCGTCCCGAAGACGCCGCTGCAATTCAAACTCCGAAACTGCATGGATACATCCCGAAAGTCGGACCTGGACATGCCGGTCACGTCGAGCCCGAGCGCGCCATCCGGTCCACCGGTACCCATGTCGAGATACATACCGCGAATCTGAATTCGAGTAATTGTCTGCGTCAGGGTTTCGAGGCCCGAACGGATAAAGGCCCACTCGGATGGTTGCACCGCCGCCGCGTAGGTCAGTGTGGTTGCACCGTTCCCCTCACCGATCAGCCCCGTGTTGTCGACCGTGATTTCGATTGGCTGGGAGAGCCGGTAATCACCGGCCGGAATGCAGACTTCGCCACCACCGAGCCGGGCGATGCCGCTCGGGCCCGCGGCGGGCAGGCTGTTGACTGCCGCTTGAATCGCTGCCCAGTCCAGTTCGTCATCGATCGACGAGACGTGGGGGTAGAGCACCTGGGCATCACCAAGACTGGAGAAGTAATCGCTCATCGGGTGGGAGAGTCCATCCCCAATCGCTCCGTAGTGTTTGGCCGACAGCGTAGTCGTCCCCAACCGCTTCCAGCGGCCGATGGCCGGTTTGCTCATCGACCCGATGACCAGCCCGGCGTCATCAAGTTCCACCGAGGTTGCGTCCCAATAGAAGTTCCCGCCACCTCCATCGCCCGGAGTGTGATAACCCAGGAGCAGCACCGCAGCGGCAACTCCCGGAGCGAGGTCGCGCAGATCGTCCACGCTGCTGGCGGTCACCATCGCACCCCCGAGCTTGGCACTCAGAGGAGCGAGGTGTTGGCCGGTAGCCGCCCGGGGAAGTTGCTGCCAACTGGCCAGCAGAACTGCGATCGCTACGGTTCCCAACAGTGCAGGTTTTTTCATGACTTGAATCCTCGAAATTGATCTCGATCGATTGAACCACGTACCCCCCAAATCCGCTACAGGCACAGCCGAAGAACGCTCAACCACCCTCTGATACCGAGTTGCACACCACCCGGAAGTTTTCCGTTGAAAGGTGCCGTAGCAAGAAACTGGCTCAAGCTCCTGACTCAAGCTCCGGGTGGTGTGCGCGTATCATCCACGTCGTCGTTGTTTCAGTGCTTTTAACTTCGGATGATCGAGGCATGACTACGACCCTGCTTCAACACGCGCTTGGATCGCTTCTGCTGATTGCTTCTGTGAGCGCGTGCAAGTCGACGCCGCCGATCGGTTCGCCTGCCGAACCTCTGATCGTCGTCTCGAATTTTGTCCATCCACCATTCTCATCAAGGGACGAGCTGGGCCAAGCCGTTGGGATTGAAGTCGAGCTGATCGCGAAGGCTGCGAAACATCTGAATCGTGATGTCGTTTGGCAAGAACGACCCTGGGCGGAGTTGCTGAGCGCTGTCGCTTCGGGAGAAGCAGACTTCGCTGCATCGACGATCGGAATTACATCAGAACGTGCGCAGACCGTCGCATTCAGCGAGCCCTATTTCGAAACCTCCGTGATTGCCGTAGTCACAGATTCTCCCGACGGACCCAAAACTTTGGCGCAACTTGACCGTGCAAGGGTGGGTACCGATCCAGGCACAACCGGAGTCGTTGCCGTAAAGTCGCGACTGCCCAACGCGACCTTGCTCACCGAACGAACCGATGAACGAAGCTGGGGCGAGTGGCTTGTGACGGGAGACATCGACGCAGTCATCATCGACGCGAGCCACGCGGAAACGTTTATGAAGAACGCCGGCACGCGCTTTCACGTGATCGAGGAACCGCTAGCGAAAGAGCACTTTGGAATCGTCATGCAACTCGGCGCCACCGAACTCCACGACGCGATGAATCGTGTCATTCAGCTCAGTCAAGCTGACTAAGCTGCCGTGGACTCGGTCAGGATTTCCTAACCCAGGCCCCGAAGTCCGAGCCGGATGATTTCGTATTACCTACGATCTATTGCTTGGAAGGAAGTCGAGCCGTTAATCCTTCTCCGGGCCCCGTAAACGGCCAATATGCCGTGTTTATCCCAGATCCGGTTCGATTTTTATCCAATGGAGCGATTGTTTATTAGTAATGAACGATAGTAAATATTGATACAAAAGGTTGTGATACGTATCTATCTGCCCGATAGAGCACAAGGACGATGGAAGGAAAGATCAAGACAGGTGTGAAAAACACGCTAGAAGGCCTTGGAATAGAGGTGCGTCCGAAGCCAGGCCGGCCTTTGGCTCAACTGGCCCCTGGCGAAGAAGTATGGATCCTCGGAACGGGCACAACCGCTCGCCAGGTCTTGGTGACACCGTTTCAAACCCGAGTGCGAACGACAGCGCCAGAACGACTCGGCGAACTACCGCGCTTGTGGGTAGCCGAGTATTTGACAACAAGAGAAGCTGAACGACTGATCGCCGCGGGCGATGGTTTCGTCGATGTTGCGGGCAACGCGCACGTCGAACTCCCCGGCTTTCTGGTGCACGTCCTGGGCAAGCCAGGCGTTCGAACGAAAGTACGACGTGAACGCACGCGTCGAGCATGGCGAACGCCAGCGTTGCGAGCTCTGTTCCGTTTACTCTGCGATCCCGAGCAAGCCCAGTTTCCCGTTCGGCAAATCGCGGAGGCAGCCGGAGCTGCTCCGGGCACCATCGTCAACTTGTTTCGCGATCTGGAACACACCGGCAACTTAGTTCAACTCGGCGGACACAAGCGACGCTTCCTTCCCGACAACAAGCTCGCGGATCTTTGGATGGCGGAGTACGAGTACATCATGCGCCCCGATCTATTGCTCGGCCGCTTCCGAGCGCCGACCGCCAATTGGTGGCGCGACTTTGCGCCGAAAAAACACGGAGCGCTTTGGGGCGGCGAGGTAGCAGCGACATTGCTCGGCGCAGAGCTCCGTCCAGGCATAGCCACGCTTTACACGAACAAGCCAATCGCGAAGATTCTAAAGGCGGCGCGATTGGTGCCAGACGAGAATGGCGACGTCGAGTTGCGAAAGACCTTCTGGACGGAAGTGGCCAATCCAGCCGAGGCCGATGTCGTTCCGCCATTGCTAATCGTCGCAGACTTGCGAGCAACACGAGACGGGCGATGTGAAGCTGCGGGAGAGTTCGTGCGGGAGCGCTATTTAGATGGATTTATCGAATAAGACTGAGTTACTAGAGCTCGCCAAGGCTTTGCGCCCCATATCGCAACGCGCCGCCGAACTGCGCATCGATTGGCTCCTTATCGGAGCCGCCGCTCGCGACATAATTCTAGGGCACATGTATGGGATGCGAGTAAGCCGAGCCACGTTCGACGTCGACGTCGCGATTCAGATACAAACATGGGATCAGTACTCGGCATTGAGCGACGCACTGATCGCCAAGGACGGAGCCAAGCTGGACGCCAATGCTAAACAGCGCTTGCACTTCCCAAGCAGCTCGCAAATCGATTTAGTGCCGTTCGGCGGAATCGAAGAGCACGGCGAAGTGCAATGGCCGCCAAAGGCAGATCCAGTGCTCGGCGTACACGGCCTTCGCGAAGCCTATGAACAATCGGTACTCGTCTTGTTGCCCGAGCAACTCGAGATACGAATCCCAACAGTTGAATATTTTGTGTGCCTAAAACTCTTCGCCTGGAGCGATCGGCACGACAGAAAACCAAGACACGACTCGGTGGACCTCGCAGATGTACTAGGCAACGCCGAGCAGTTGATCGAACTGGGAGATCTCTACGATTACCACGAGCCCGCGATGAAAGCAGGCGACTACGACTCGACGCGAGCGGTGCTACAGGTTCTAGGCGAACGACTGAATCGAACACTGCATTCGAGGACAAGCGACAGATTGAAAGCCATCCTAACACGAGAAGTCAACGAGGACGGGCGGCTAGAACTCATGCGAGAGTTAGGCGGAGAAAAGGAGTGGATGTTTTTGCTACGAGCGTTACTGCGGGGGCTCGGAAGCTAGTTCAGCGACATTCGATTCAAATTTTCCGACGCCGTCCGCAGCCGTCTATCTTTCAAGGAATGGCTCGGAAGCTTCATCACGGCGAGGCGCGAGACTCCATCTATTACGGCGCGAAGGGACGCGGCACTCTCAAGCGTTTTCGATGAATTGACAGCTTGGAGTTTCGCGCCCTCTGTAGTTGCTACATCCCCAGAAAGGGCCACGGGGTCCGTCGCGTCGAACAAGAGTGCCGCCGCACTTTGGACAAAGCCTTAATCGATGGTTGCAGTCGGAAGCAAGGCATGTCTTGACGAGTTCCTCCGTCTTCATGGGGGTTGCGCACTTGGGGCAGGTGTTCTCGATGTTGGAACACAATGGGTAGTTCGCACAGCCCATGAATTTGTTGCTGTCTGAGCCTCGCATGATCATCGCGCCAGTCTTGCAGGCTGAACACTTCAAGTTCGCGCCAACCCGTTGCGCCATGGAAACACCGAACTCCTCGAGCTCGATCGCGTACGTACCATCCGTTAGCTCCTCGACGAAGGAGTTTGCCGTCGTCATGTCGCATAGCAGGTAGGCTCGATCTCTGGCTCTCGTGAGAGCGACATAAAAAAGCCTCCGCTCTTCGGCGTGAGGGAAGTCTTCGAGTTCTGGCAGCATCGCCTCTAGAAGTGGATGCGATACCTTCTCCGACGGGAATCCATAGTTGCCAGAGATCAACCCTATGATCACGACAAAGTCGGCTTCGCCTCCCTTACTGGAATGCACTGTTCGGCTCGTGATTTGGAGTTTCGGGTATTTGTCTTTATAGCCTCGGAGTACCCCTACGTCAGGCAATAGAAAGTTGTAACGAGCAAGCAGGAATACGCTTGCCTGCTCATCCACGCGACGGGATATGGCTTCGAGCGCTAGCTCAATTCCTCTCTCGCTCTCGCTGTTCTGTAAGAGAGAGACGGCTGGCTCTGCAACTCGGCTATGCGTCTCGATCTGCTTGTAGAGTTGTGAAGGATTCTTGGAAACGAAGCGAGTCGCGATATCACAGATGCTGTTGTTGAAGCGAAATGTTAAGCCGAGGCAGGTTTCAGCCGTAGGTCCGAAGAACTCCGTGAAGCCCTTGGTGAGGGAAACGTCTGACCCTGAGAACCGATAGATCGCTTGCCAGTCATCGCCCACTCCAAGCAAGGAAGCGTCGGGAACCGCATCTCTAAGTGCACGAGCGAGAAGTGCTCGACCTCGAGAGATATCCTGAAACTCGTCGACCATTATGAAGCGCCAAGTCGGTCGATACCGCCCAGACTTTATATGCGATATCGACTTCTCGATCATGTCCTCGAAATCGATATCACCGTCCTTGGCGAGTTCGGTTTCGTAGGCACCCATGATCGGCTTCAACAGGAGCAAAGCCGCCTCGAGTTGCCCATCGTGCTTGGCGGGAACGTCTGCAGCAGATGGCGCGGAATCCTCCGTGCGCTTAGCCTTAGAAAGTGGGATAAGGTCGGAGAGGACGTGGGCCAGGTCCGAGATCGCGCCAAACTTCCTTAGCTGGTCGAGCATCTTCTCAGGGTCGATAGGATTGAACTCGACGTCATGAGAGAGCAATCGCTCCTCAAGGAGTTTCAGCAACTCACTTTTTTGGTGCTCCGCATAGCTAGTCTCGATCAAGGTCGTTTTGTTTTTAGCGTGGATTTTGAGCTTCCATGCCATTCCCTCGAAGTACGCATTCTTGTCGACTCCAGGCGCGGTGTTTTCATCGAGGTCGAATCCCCAATGTTCAATGTAGATGCCGTAATCGGGCAAGTAGAAGTCGGGGTGGTAGTCTCGAAACTCTAAGGTCGCAGTGCGGACTTCGTATCGTCTCTCGTATTCGTACTTAACTCCAAGTCGGAAGAGCCTGTTGGCGATCAACAGCTCTCCGTAGCCCTTTACCAGTTCCCCTTTTAAGGTTCGGATCTTGTTGGCTTTGATGAACTCGAGGTACTCACCTTCTGTGGTGAAGTCGAATCGACTCTTCGTCGGGTGCAGAAAGGCCGAGAAGTAAGTGAGAGCGAGTTCTCGATATTCGGGCTGCTCCAAGAGGCGGTCGAATTGGTCCTGCGTCCACCGTTGCCGTAGAGCCTCATCTAGAGCCAGGCGATTGACGCTGGGCTTTTTGCCCTCGACCTGCGCGATGATGCTGAGACCGAGGGCATGGAAGGTCGTAGCCTGAACATCTTCGGTTTTCAGCTGGTCGGCAATGCGCTCGTCCATTTCCTCCGCAGCCTTTCGACCATAAGCGAGTAGTAAGATTTCGCGCGGAGCGGCTCGTTTCGACTCGAGGAGGTAGCCGACTCTACCGACCAGCATGCTTGTCTTTCCGGTGCCAGCTCCCGCGAGTACGAGGTTGCTCACCTCATCCTTGATGCAAGCTTCCCGCTGTGAGACTGTTAGCGGTGCGCTTTCAACCTCGTTAAAAAAACTGGCGAAGTGCACCTTCTCCTTCTCGACGAATCGGCGCTGATGTTTGCTGAAGTCATAAATGGACCACTTCGCGAGTTTCGTCAGAGCGGCTAGCGCGTCTTTGTCGGTTTGAGAGAGCCACCTTTTATCGAGGTCATCAGGCCAAGTCCTAATCTCACCAGCAGCCTTGGATTTAATCCCCTTCCACTGGCCCTCACGCAAGTAGCCGTGATCCAGAATTCGATCAAGTTCAGCATGCAACGGCACGAGCCGGCTCGAACGACAAGCGCACCAGTTCGGGCCGCATGCCTGCAAAGCCTCGGCCGCTTGCTTGGCCGAGAGCCACTTGACCTTGTGCGAGCGACAATGGTGGTCCCAGGAGAGCGTCCAAAAAAGAAATCCGGAAGTCAGTTTGGGTACCGCTTCCAATTTGCCCCAGCTGAAGCTCAGTTTACCGTAGATCAGTTCCGTTGACGTGAACTTGAGAATCCGCCGTTCGCCGGATAGGAATCGAACGAGCTTACTCAGGAGTTCGAACATAAGGAGAAGCCGGGATTTCCCGAATGCGCCGAGCCACAAGGCGGAGTCAAGGGAAGACGATCGTACATAATTACGGTATCAGACGACTTTGTCGGACATACCGCGTCGGACACTTTCCTCCGCCCTTGCGCAGCTATCCTTGCCGTGAATGAGCGGCTGGCTAGTCCTGTCTGGCGGTCGGACGCACTCGCTTTGCAGACTGGTTCATAGGAGGTAGGTGAGCGGGCGGGAATCGTTCGCTCGGCCACCAGTTCGATACACACTCATCACGCCAAACTTGTCGTGACGGTACGAAAGGTACGGAGAGCGTTCCGCGACCATCGGGTTACAGGCCTCCGGGGTGTAGAGGGCGGAGGAAAGTGACTGACGCAGTATGTTGCGGAATCAGTACCCGAGCGCTTCGAGTTCGGCCTGTTCCTCCGCCGTGAGCTCGACGCCTTCGCCGGTTCCTTCGAGGCGGTTGACTTCGGCCCAGCGTTTGAACAGTTCGAGCTTCTGCTTTAGTTCATCCACCAAATCCGGATGATCCAGAGCGATGTCGTTCAGGTTGATCGGATCGGCGACGTGATCGAAGAGCTCGTACTCGGGCCAGTCGTCCGGGCGCGTGAAGTGGTGCACCAAGCGATAGCCTTCGTGAACGATCGAGTGGGACTCGGTCTCGTTCGGCTCGCGCTCTCGATCCCACG
>JBLINP010000162.1:0-10327 GCA_047639415.1 Planctomycetota bacterium
TACGGGCAGTTCCAGGTTTCAACTGAAGGCATGATCGTGGGGGCTGATGGGATTCTGAGCGGAACGAAGCGGGAATTCGTCGTTCCGGTCGGACGCACACGCGTGACTCAAAATAATGGCGAAGAGGTTCTCGAACAATTCGTCGATGTCCGCTCTTGCGAAACGCAAACCGTTAAGTTTGGGACTGATTGAAAACAGAGATACGGAGCCAGGACATAATCAAATCACTCTTCGCGCAGACGCTGGCCTATTTCCCTTGCCAGCAGTTTCGATAGTTCGGTCGCGCCGCGCTGATTGAGATGGTTGGCGTCGACTCGATGATCTATCGCATAGAGCATTGGAAAGACCGAGGGCGAATCGAAGGATAAGTAGTCCGGAAAGATACCGAGCGAACTCATCGTGCGAGCGAGTACGGAGCCTTTCGAATTGGGCAAGCTGAGGTAAACCACGTTCGGTACTTTGGACTGAATGAATTCGATCTGACGCTTGATTGATTCGAGTGGGAGCTTGCGAAGTACAACGGCCCCAGCGCCGTCGCCGCGCGATTCGTTGCGGCGAACAGTGCTCACCTGTCGACTCCACTTGGCTTCGTCAAAGGGGGCACGATCGGGCCCCAACTTTTGCCAACCCCAATCGAGTGCCAGTTCAGCATCGCTAAGGTTCGGGTCGTCTGCTTCGAGAACCTTAGCCGCCGTGTTACTGAGCTCCTTCCACATGTCGGTTCCCCGGCCGTAGCTCGCGAAGCGTTGACCGAACATGGTGAGGTGGCCGACCCCAGATTTTAGAAGCTCGAGATGCGAAAGGTCGGACACCAAAAGTCCTTCCAATACGACCGACGCGTTGGCGGGACTGTGCCACTCGACCGTTCGCTTGGCTTGCGGGTTCGATTCGGTCTCCTCCGCGAGATCCCAACGCCCGGATTCGACGAAGACCCAGCGCAGACGTTGGCCTGGATGTTCGAGAGCGCTTCGCACCAGGTGATTCGTCTCGAAGTCCATCATCGCCCCAACGCCCAAATTGAAAGCTTTGAACTCGAAGCCTAGCGCGTCGAGTTCGGACTCGATGACCCGCGGCATCACATCGCGAAAGACCCGACTGCTGCCAATGAAAAGCGCGTCGTATTCATCCGCGTGCTCCTCGAAGTACTGCATCTTCGCGCGCAATCCAATTCCCAAAGGCCAGGGTACGGCAGATTGAACACCGATACACGTCGTCGCAAAGGCGAGCAAACCGGCGAGTGTGTGAAGCAGGGGACGCATGCGTTGGGTGTTTTCCTTCGTCGCCGTTTGACGCGGAGTCGATTCCGCTCTCTATCCTTTGAATCGCTTGCGCATGATGGCCTTGAACATTCCCCACGCAGTCCCGCAAACCTTGCCGAAACTATCGGAGTGCTTCGACTCGCCGCCCATGCGCGAACCATAGTGCACCGGAATTTCGATCGTGCGCATGCCCAAGCGAAAGGCTTCGCAAATCATTTCGGGTGAGAAGGACGGGCCGGCTTCGGTGGTTCCCGCTCGCATTTGCTTCCATGAATCTGCCCACAGCGCACGGTAAGTACAGCCGACATCGGTGAGGCGCGGTTCGTGGGGCAGGAACCAAAAGAGTTCCAACAGCTTGGCCATCAACACGTTGCCCCAACGCAGTTTGGCGTCCATGTTTGCGCCTTGCTGAACCATTTGCTTGGTCGTTCGCGTCCCGAGCACCATGTTGGCATCGAGCAGATAGTAGGCCAGTTTCCAAAGGTCGTCGCCGACGAACGATCCGTCAGCTTCGGTCAGGACCATGATGTCCGCGCCGTTTTCTACGGCGTAGTCCATACCAGCGCGCAGTGCACAACCGTATCCGGCTGCGGATTCCGAGATGACGACTGCGCCCGCTTCCTCCGCCAACTTAGCGGTCGCGTCGCGACAATTGTTGTCCACGACGATGATTTGGTCGACGCAATTCACCGCTCTAAAGTCGCGCACGACTTGCGCGATGGTTTCCTCCTCGTTGTAGGCAGGAATGACGACGGTGATGTTGTGATCGTAAAACATGGAGAGCGAAGTCTAGTGCGCTGCGTGGGCCTCAGCGAGGGCGGTGTGCTTTGAGCATGAAAGAAACTCCGAAGCGAATCGGAAGCAGGCGCACGGCGAGGCTTTCGAACCAAAAGACGCCAGCCATCGCGGCGTGGACGATGGCGTCGATGGGCCCGGGCAATTCGAAAAAGTCGGAGCTGCCTTCGGGCGAGCTTTGCTTGGAGTTTCGTTTGAGCGCTCGAACGGCTGCGATAATTGGCAGGAGCACGAAGTTGAAGCCGTAGCGCCGATCGACGACCAATCCCGCTTCGGCGAAGCGTTGTTCCAACTCGCCGCTCCGATAGCGACGTTTGTGATGCATGAACGCGTCGTGAGGCGACCACAGGCTCGGGTAGGCGGGCACGGAAGCCACGACGGATCCACCCGGGCGCAGGATGCGCGCGAACTCAGTGATCAGAGCCAAGTCGTCGTCGACGTGCTCAATGAAGTCGAGTGCGACGACGCAATCGGCGGAGCCCGATTCTATGGGCAGCGCGAGTCCGGATGCGCGCACCAAACTGGCCGACTCGCCGCGCTCGGTGCAGTAACCGAGTGCGCTGGCGTCCATGTCTACGCCGATTTGACGCGCCTTTGGAAAACGATCGTGAACGAGCGTCAGATTGCTACCTGTACCGCAACCGATATCGACGACCAAGGAATCCGGCTTGTCCGTCAGCGCCGCATCCAAGAGCGGTGCAATCAAACGGCGCTTACCCTTGAACCACCAGTGGTGATCTTCGAGCGCGGCCATGTCGTGATAGGCCTGTTGCTCCATCAGTTCCGCGCATTCGTTTGTGCGAGCGCAATCATCACTTGTAGTGACCTTGCAAACGCTGAATGAATATGCGCGAGAGATCGAATAGCGAGCCGAAGATGGCACTGACCAATCGAACTTTGGTGTCATCCTCGTGACGCCAAAGCACAGGCACTTGAACCAGCCTGAGCTTTTGTATGTGGGCGATCACAACCAGCTCAGCATCGAAGGCCCAACCGTTGAGTGTCGATCGCGTGAAAACCTTTTGAGCGGCAATGTAGGTAAAGCCCTTGAAGCCGCAGGTGAAGTCTTGAACGCCGGGGACCAAAAAGGTGCGCGTGAGCAATGTAAAGCCGCGTCCAAAAAACTCGCGCAGCTTGGGTTGGCGACGCGTGACATTCGAGCCGGGAGAGCGACGATTGCCGAGCACCACGTCGTAGCCGGATTCGAGTGCGCCGATCACGCGCGGGATTTCTTCGAGCGGCGTGGACAAGTCGGCGTCCATAAAGATCGAGCGCTTGCCCTTGGCGGCGAGCATTCCCGTGCGAACCGCGGCGCCCTTGCCTTGATTCGAAATCAGACCCAAGACCCGGACACAGGAATGCTCGGCCTCGAGCTTCTCCAAAATCTCGGGACTCGAGTCGGTGGAGCCATCGTCCACGCAGACCACTTCGAAAGCGCCACTCGCACCATCATCGAGCCCCAACTGTTCCAAAAAGGGCAGCAGTAACGCGAAAGTGGACTCGAGTGTCCGCTCTTCGTTGTAGATGGGCAGGACCACGGACAGGGCGGGGGCGGGCATGGGCGGGAAAGTATAGTTCCGAAGCTACTGAGTCGTATTGGCGTCGTGGGGGATTGGCAAGAGCTTCCGGTTCGAAGGGCGAAATGGAGCTTCTGACCGCTACACTTTATCGGCCTTGAACGCAGAAATACCGAAGCCAGGGGAGCCTCGAGCACCAATAATTAGCGCACGTGAATTCGTGATTGCCGGAATTTTGGCGCTGCTCTTCTTCGCGTGGCCGATGCGCACGGCTTTGTTCGATCCCGGCCAAGTCAGCTTGGGCGTCGATTTGGGGAGCGTGCAACTGCCCTGGAGCGCCGTGATTCCGCCTGCGGCCGAGGGTACAGCCCGACCCCAGAATCCGGCCCTCTGGGACCCTGGAATCGGGTTTTACCCACTTTTCCGCTGGATGGTGGAGCGCTGGGACCGCGGCGAAACCGTGCGTTGGAACCCGTTGATCTTCACGGGAGCTCCGGCCCTCGGAAATCCCCAACAGGGTGTTTTGGATCCGCAAAACTGGCTCCTCGGCCTCGGTTGGAAGCTGGGTGGCCTGCGCGCCTTCCATTGGACATTGGGGGCCACGGCCTGGTTGCGATTCGCCCTTGCCGGCCTCGGCGCCTACCTCTTGGCTCGCCGATTGGGCCTCCTACCCTCGGCCTCCGCCCTCGCCGGCATCGCCTTCGCGCTCTCCGGCTACCAAGTCGTCTGGCTCAATTTCGCGCTCGGCCACGTCACGCCCTTCCTGCCCTGGATCTTGCTCGGTCTCGAAGGCACGCGCGGCAACCGCCCATTACTCGCCGCAAGTCTCTCCGCCTTAGCCATGGCGCTCTCGGTCGTCGGCGGCCACCCCGAGACCACTTTTTTCGTCGGCGCAGCCGCCGGTATTTGGGCGCTTCACATTTTGCAAAGCGATCGTCGAGCGGGCGCGCTCGGCTTGTTCGGTCTCGCCCTCGGCTCAGCTCTCTCGGCCTGCGCGTGGCAACCCTTCCTCGAATACCTAGACGCTTCAACTGCACAAGCCGAACGCAGCATCGTGCTCACCTCCGGTGGTGTCGATCTCATCGCACTTGGCGTGGTTGTCGTCATGATTGGCGTGTTCGCCTATACGCGGCGCGAACTGGCCAAAGCTTCGAATCGCGCGTTCAGTTCGGTGGCACTGCTGATCGCCGCGCTCGTCGTTTCCGCGAGCGCCGGTTTTTGGATCCTTTCCGGACGCGGCTTGTCCGCCGGACTTCCCGTTCAGTTGTTGCATGACTTCTTCGGTTCTCCAGGCGATGGCCGCGGCGGCTACCGTGGACCCGGCGTAGTCATGGAAGTCACTAGCGGTTGGATTGCGAGCGGTGCATTCGTTTTGGCATTGGCGGCAGCACTCTCGGTTCGAACTGCGCTTGCGCGACGCGGCGTCGTACTTGGAATAGGCCTGGTCTCCTTGTCGCTCTGTTTGGAGTTGCCAGGTTTGCACGATGTCTTTCGCCAGTTGCCCGTCGTGGGTTTGGGGCAACCCGCACGAATGGGAACGGTCAGCGCGCTGATGTTGGCCTTGCTTGCAGCGGACGGTCTCAGTGCCGCTACGCGCTCTGCGCGAGTGGCGGCCGTTGTTTTGTTTCTAACCGGTCTGGTCGCTTCCTATTCGATGGGTGGACTTGAGCCCCTGGAGCGCGTTCCGAGCACGCAGTCGGATCAACTCGTCGGGCATCTATGTTTGCCCGAGGCTGAGTTGGCCAACAAACCGCCGTACATCGAAGGCTGGTTCGCCAAAGAACTGGAAGTCGAAAAAGCGCGCTTGGTGATTGAGCAATTGGATCAAAGCGGACGCGTCGTACCCGGAACGGAATCGTCGATACCATTCGAAATCGCTACGGAACCATCAGATCGAGCACAATTGTCGGCCAAGGTAGCTTTGGCCAGTGTGCCCGACGGCGCACGCTTCTTTCGCACGCAATATCTGCTCGTCGACCGCTTCGATGAAGGCCATTGGTTGCTATCGGTCGAACTGCTCGGGGCTGGTGAACCGAGTCGCAACTTAGGCCGTCGCGTCATTCGCGCGGTTTCGGTCACGCGGCCGCCGGCATCGAGCAGCGTGACATTGATTCTGGTTGGCTTGGGCCTCGGACTCGTGCTTTGGCTGCCAACCGGTTCGGCGCTTGCGTTCTTGCTCGTCCTCGTGGTGGCCTTGCAAGGCTTGTGGTTTGCCGAGGGAAAGAATCCGACAGTACCGGAAGCCGAGGTCTATCCTGCGACTCGCACCGTTGAAATTTTGCAACGCGAGCTCGGTGATTACCGCTTTTTCGCCGAGCCCGGCGTTATGCCTGCGGATACGGCCGTCACTTTCGGTTTGCGTTGCGTCGATGGCTACGACGGACTGCGACCGTACCTCTACAACACGTTCAAAAATTATGCGGTCAAACCGGGAATTCATAAACTCTTGGGTTGGAACGCGCGCGGCGTGGACTTGAACGGCAACGTGTTTCGCCTGTTGGGCGTGAGCATGTTGGTGCTCAAATCGCCTTTGCATGAAGCAGGCTGGGAGTTGATCGCCGCGCCGGTGAAAAGCCTGGGCGTCGAAGTCGCGGAGACATGGATTTATCGCGCAACCGATCCGATGCCGCGCGCTTTTTGCGTGAATCGCGTGACGACGATCGATGCGTTGGCGAAAAATTTGGCGACCTGGGATCCGTCGCAAGTCGCTTCGATCGAAGCCGCTTGGCGACCTGGCGATCCATTCGAAACGGCCGAAGTCACTGAACTCGTCTTTACTCCCGAGAAGGTCAGTATGCGCGTTCGCTTAGACGGCGATGGTCTGTTGGTTTTGACCGATGGCGCCTTCCCCGGTTGGGTGGCGGAGGTCAACGGAGATCGACGCGAAGTACTCAACGCCAACATGGCCTTCCGTTCTGTCCCGTTGTCGGCAGGCGATCACGAAGTCGCCTTCATTTACGAGTCTGAGGCAACGCGCAATGGCTTTGTCATGACCGGCGTCGCGGCAGTCGTCTTCGTCTTGCTCGTTCTGGCGGGTCTATTCGGCCGCGGCCAGCGTCGGCAGCAGGCCGAGGCGGCTTAGAGCGGAACGGACTTGCTCGGGATACTCGTCCCACACCGCGAGTGGAACCGAAAGCAGGGCTAGCTGTTCCAGTTCGGAACGCGCTTCGTCTTGGCGATCGGTCAATTCGAGGGTAGCGGCGAGCAGCAGTCTGGTGGGCACGTCGCCGCCGGGTAGGTAGCGTCGACTGATTTTGAGTGCCTGGCGGAACTTGGAGCGAGCGAAGGCTAGGTCATTGTTCGCCAAATTATCGAGCGCCCACAGACGATGAGCGCCGCAGGCGAGCGCGTCGGCGAAGAGCGAGTTGGCGTTTAGCTGTTCTTCCTGTTGCGACAGCGCGAACAGATCCTCGGGGCGATCGAAATCGAATTCGAGACCGAGGCGCGAGAGCAAGGAACAACCCGCTCGTGTTCGTCCGGCTAGCAAAGCGCGCGAGCCCAAGTCGCGAATCAATGCGTTGTCGGTGTGTCCCAACTGTTCGAGACTTTGGAGATAGGCGAATGCGAGTTCCGAGTCGCCCTCGAGAAATTCAAGCCGCGCCAAGTTCGAAAGTGCGACCGGGTGGCCCGGATCAATTTCGAGCGCGTGCTCCCAGAGTTTACGTCGCTCGTCGGTGTCCTCAGTCAGCACGCCCAAACCGATCAATGCGGAAACTTGGTGGGGGCGAAGTTCCAGAACGCGAGACCATGCTTCGATGGCACGCTCAACCGTCGAGGGCGTTCGCTCCCAAGCGACGAAGTGTTGGGCGAGCAACGTGTGAGCTAACGCAGAATCGGGCGCTGCCTCGATGACTTTGCGTAGGAGGCGACCTTCTTCGAGCCAAAAATTGGCACCGGCACTTTCCGGATTGGCGGACTTCGCTAACTCGCTTTGATGATGGGCGGCGGCGAGTTGTCGCATGGACAACAGCTCGCCGTGGCGAGTCAACATCATGGCTTGGGGAGCGAAGGCGACTAAAGCCAGTATCAGACAAAAAACAAGTCCGCGTCCAAGTTGGCCGCGGGTTCCAACGCTTGCTTCAGAGTTCCGGAGGGCGCCGAAAAGTACCCACGCGAGAAGTGCGGGGGCCGGTTCGAACGTGAGCGGCGCGTGAAGGGTCGCATTGATTAAAAGCGCTAATGCCGCGGCGCCCAATGCTCTATTTGGCATTTCATCCGGGCCGGATTGACGCAGTCGTTTGAAGGCGGAAACGGCGATTAGAGTCATTAACAGCGCAAAGGCAAGGCCACCGAAGAGTCCGTACTCGGCTAAGCTTTGGAATACATCCGAGTGGGCGTGTTCCACTTCGCTGCCTGCCTCAAGAGCGTGGTTGAAAGTGGAGAGTTCAATTTCTTCGGCGTCGCGATAGCGCGGAAAGCTCGCGCGAAATTGTCCCGGCCCGACGCCTAAGAGTGCGTGATCAGAAACGAGTTCGGGTAGCTGCTGCCAAATTCGAAGCCGGACTTCCGCGCCGCCGATATTTGAGCTGACCTCGGCGGTCGTTGGGTTGCTCGAAAAGAGTGGAACAAGCAGGAGCAAGAGCGGTGCGAGTGCTGCAAAAACAATGGCGGTGCCGCGTGTACGAGGTTCGAGCGAACGAGCGCTGAAGGCGAACACTAAGAGTGCAACGGCGAAGGCGAGGACGCCTGTGAGTACGGGCGTCGAGGCGGCGAAAAGGACGAAGCTAAGGGCGGCGAGGGCGCCGACCAAGCGAAAGAAGATGGGGCCGGTCATGACCGCGAGCGCACCGAGCACTGCGCCGGGGAGCGCGACGGCCGACAAGACGCCGGAGTTTCCGAGTGTTCCGGCCGCTCCCATGTCGTCGAGTCCGAATCGCGCCAGCAAGGCTTCGGAAGTAAAAGCGAGTGACAGCAGAATCGTTCCGCGTTGGAAGGTTTGAGCGGCGCGCTCTGAAAGGTTGGCGCCGGAAAGAAACGCGGCCATGCTGAGCAGGAGCAGCAGCAGGGTTCGGGTCAGTTCGAAGCGATCGGTTGCGGTTTGTCCGAAGTAGGCGAAGGCGCCGATGGCAATCATCGGAAGAAAGCAGAGAGCGCTCTTGGGTAAGCCGCGCCGGTGGCTAAATAAGAGGACAGCCAGCGCGGGCAGGGAGAATAGAAGCGCCCAGCCGGTGGCGGTGGCGTGGGGCTGCGGATCGGCGAACAGGAGCTGCGGGAAAAGCAGCAGACCAGTCGGCAAAAGCCAAAGGTTCGCGAGCCAGCGCGATCGATCAGAGCGTTCCGTGGTCATGCGAGGTCGATGGACGCCACTTCGCCAGCGCTATTCCCGAATCACGGCGTCCACGAAGGCTTCTGCGTCGAATTCTTCGAGCAGTTCCATCGATTCGCCCGTTCCGATGTAGCGAACCGGCAGGCCGAGTGCGCGTTGAATCGTGAAGAGGGCACCGCCGCGGGCGGTTCCATCGAGCTTGGCCAAGATGAGCCCAGTAATATCGACGGCCGCCGTGAACTCCTGCGCCTGCATGATGGCGTTCTGGCCGTTAGTCGAATCGAGCACGAGCCAAACGTGATGGGGGGCTTCGGGGATTTGCTTGGAGATGATGCGCTGGATCTTAGTCAGTTCCTGCATCAAGTTCTTTTGCGTGTGCAACCGTCCCGCCGTATCGATGATCAAGACGTCGGCGTCTTGGCTGAGCGCAGCGGTGACCGCATCAAAGGCGACCGCCGCCGGATCGGCGCCTGCTTGCTTGCGAACGATTTGGACCTTGGCGCGATTGGCCCAAATTTCCAATTGATCAGCAGCGGCCGCGCGAAACGTATCGCAAGCGGCCAAGACAACTTTCTTGCCCGTTTGCTGATAGCGATAAGCCAACTTGGCGATGCTCGTGGTCTTACCCGAGCCGTTTACGCCAGCAATCAAAATGACCGTCGGATGCGCGGTAAACTCGATTTCCTTTTGGCCTGCATCGAGACGTTCGAGCAGTAACTCGCGCAACTTGGTGCGTACGTCTTCTTCGCCTTTGATTTCGCCGCGCTTGTGCAAGCGTCCGAGTTCCGCCACGACCTCCGCGGAAACCGTTCCGAGGTCCGCGCTGTAAAGCAGCTCTTCAAGTTCGGAAAGTAGCTGGTCGTCTAGGGGACGACCGCCTTGAAACAATCCCGTGATGCCGTCGGAGAGCGCCTTGCGTGTGCGAGTTAGGCGGTCCTTGAGTTTGCTGAATAAACCCACGAATCAGGCCTCTCCACCCGTTTCCAGAGCTTCGCGTGTTGCGGTCGGAGCGGCGCCATCAACCTCGTCGAGGTCTTTGACCTTATCTAGAATGCCGTTGATGAACCCGCCGGAGTTCTTGGTCGAGTAGCGCTTGCCCAGTTCGATCGCCTCGTTGATCGAAACCTTGGGCGGAATATCGGTGCACCACAAAAGTTCAAAGGTGGCCAAGCGCAAAACGTTGCGGTCGATGACCGCCATGCGCTCGAGATCCCAGTTTTGCGCAACGTCGCGAATGATCTGATCGATCTGTTCGCAGTGATCGCGCGTGCCCTCGACTAGTTCGAGTGCGAACTCCGTCGTCGAGCGGTCCGACTCTTCTCCGCGTACGAAGTCGTCGGACTTGCAGACCGTCTCCTCGCCAAGCAAGTCGAGTTGATACAAATATTGGAGGGCGAGTTCGCGTGCACGTGTTCTTTTCTTCACGACTAAAGCCCGGGGGCGTTCTTTCTGATTTCGTAAGCGGACAACAACACTTCGATGGCGGCGCG
>JBLINP010000163.1:0-10310 GCA_047639415.1 Planctomycetota bacterium
CGATCTCAACGTCCTGTCCGAGGTCGCGTTGCAATCCGATGATCTCTTTCTGCAAGAGCGATTCAATTTGCTGCAGTTGCGCGAAACGATCGGTTTGCAGCACTTCGCCCTTCTGAGCATTCAACGCATAGTCGCGAATGCTCTCGGGCGGCTTGATTCCCAAATTGCCCGCTCGGCCTGCCTTGGGAGTGCCGAGCATGTAGTTGTTCGAAGCCTCCAACCAAACCGCCAAGTTTTGTTGGCTCTGATTGATGCCCTTTTGAGTGATGATCACGCGCACGCTCAACAACGTGACCAACAAGAGCGCCAGGACGGCGAGCGGAAGTTCGAGACGTTCAAAAGTCCCCAGGAAACGCAGATTTTCGCGGCGTAGAGAAGGTTTGAGAACTCCGCCGCCCAGTTCGCGAAGCGCAGCCCCCCAAGCGACATACAAGCGCGCAGGATCCTCGACTTCGTCATCTTCAGCATCGGGCAGCACGGCGAGAGCTTCAATTAGTACGCCTTCAATATTCTCGCCGACGAACCCAGGTAAATCGTAACCAGCCACGTAGACGGCTTCGATTTCATTGATTGTCTCAGCAGTCGAGATCGTCCGCAAAAGTTCACGTCGAAGACGTTTGGTTACTTCTTCGAGGTGCTTCGCGTCGGCCTCTTCGCTCTGCGGCTCTTCGCCATCGCTCTCGCCATCACCTTCCGCATCCTCATCGCCCTCGGTCGTCGTACTCGGCGCAAACGCTCCCAAGTGAATCGAGCGAATGGACTTCACTTCGCCGCCATCGACGAGGATTAGCGACGTTGAGCTATCGCTGAAGCTCACCAACACGCAGGCGCTTTCGGCGTCGAGCAAGCCCGCGTAGGACGCCGCGTTGACGAGTGCCGAACATTCAAACTCGGCTTCCATCGGTTCGAGTCCGGCGCCTTCACAGATCGCAATCTGCTGCGCCAAATCCGCCTTCGGAATCGCGGTAACGATCAGATTCGATTCGACTTCATTACCCGAGGTCACTAAGAAGTCGACAATGACGTCTTCGATGTTCCACTGCGGCAACTGGCTCTCGACCTCGAACTTGATCACATCTTCGATCTTGGCCGGATCGGAGAATGGCAGTCGAACCGATCGGAAGGCCGCCAAGCCCGTCTCAACCACCAGGCCGACGCTTTCGGTCGGCAGGTTTTCTTTCTCGATGGCCTTGCGGATCGCAGCGGCTCCATCGCCGACCGGATCGTCGCTGTCGAATGGGATGGAACCCAGGATGTGCTGGTCCAGCTTTGCTTTTTTAGAGTTGCCGTTGAGAACGACAATCTCGAAGCTTCGCTGTCCGAGTCGGATGCCTAATGATCGGGCCACGCGGATTTGCCTTTTAGAGCGCTACTCAGGAAGTGATGAGGGAAAAATCCCGCTCGACATGCGTGTGAATTCATCACGCCGATCTGCGGGTAGAACAGTGTCGCGGACGACGCCGCGAAAGGTAAGCCCCAACTTGGCGAGCTCGGGCTCTAATGACTCGGCATTGCGCGATTTTATGTTTTCGATTCGTCGTTGATACTGATCGAGCACGACTCGCAAGCCTCGGGCGCGTTCGCCGGTCAATTCGAAGTGCTCAACTAGGAGTTGTTCGAAGTCCGCGAAGGCTCCAGGTGTGGCCGCCGGTGGGCTGAGCTTCAATCCGACCAAAACCCCGCCAGCGCCGCCCGCCAGGAAGCTCGTCAGGACCAAAATCACGATCCAGAAGCGAACACTGCTGTTCACTTGCTGTCCGCCTCGACTTCAGAGTCCAGAGCTGACTCGTCGGCTTTCGAACGCTTGAGCTTGTCTTGCTGCTGGAGCAATTCTTGCTGGAGCACTGCCGCTTCTTCGGTGTTGAGGCGCTCCAAATTATCGAGCACTTCCGAGTAGTTATCCGTCGCGCTCAGATCCGCCGACCCGGGCAAGCTTTGAGTCCGAATGGCGAGCGAGAAGCAGAACAACACGGCCGCTGCAATCGAAGTCATGCGCAGCACGAACTGGAATTGTCCCTCGTCCTTTTGTGCGACGAGTACGTCCTCGCCCGGCACGGCGGGCATCAACAGGCCCGTATCTCCCGCGAAAGCGCGTCGCGCAATTCGCGCCGCAAAGCCCGGAGGCGCGATCAACGGTTCTTCCGCAACAAACCAACGCTTCATCGCTTGATCGTCCTGTGCAATGTCACGGCAGGCCATGCACTCCAAGAGGTGGCGGCGCAGCGGCGTGGCTTGCTCTTCACTCAACTCGCCATCGAGGTAACCCGGGATCAGCAGGTTTGAATTTTCACATTGATGATTCATCTAATTCGCATCTTCCTTATCACAATCGACAGTTAGGTCGTCGGATCGAATTCGGGGTAGGAGCGCAATAAGTGCTCTTTGAAACGTGCGCGAGCTCGGAACAATCTCGATTCAACCGTGCCTATGGAGATGCCCAAGATGTCGGCGATCTCCTGGTATGCCAGACCTTCGAACTCCCGCATCACGATGACCTTGTGGAAGATTTCGGGCAGTTCGAGCAAGACCTCGTGCGTGATGCGCGCGATCTCTTCTTGTTCCATCCCGGCGTCCGGTGCTGCGATTCGAGGCTGAGCCCCTTCGCTGACGACGACTTCGGGATCTTCCACAGCGCGAACGGGATTGCGCCCGCAACGCTTCAGGAAATCGAGCGCCGTGTTGACCGTCACTCGATAGAGCCAGGTCGAAAACGATGACTGCTGTTGGAAGCTGTCGAGGCGCTTGTAGACCTTGAGCAGAGCTTCTTGAACGATGTCCTCCACCTCGACCGGATTGCGCGTGTAGTGGCGCACGATCGAGAAGAGCTTGTCCTGATACCGCTCGACCAGCAACTGGAAGGACAATTGATTGCCTTCCAAAACCTCAGAGACGAGGGTCAGGTCGTGAACGGGAGCGGGTTCCATGAGAGAGGGGCGCATATCGGAAGCTGAGACGTCCTTCTGATCGTCTTTCTTCCCCCCAACCCCATGCACTCGCTCTTTAACTTCGCTCGCCCCGCTCGTTGGTGCTCTTGTAGAGGTGGCCCATCTTCTCGCGCTTCGTATCTAAGTACTTGGCGTTACATGCATTAGGCTCTGTCGTCAGGGGCACTTGGCCGGATAGCTCGAGACCGTAGCCCGCGAGCCCCGCAATTTTCTTTGGGTTGTTCGTCAGCAGTTTCATTTTGCGCACGCCGAGATAATTCAGCATCTGAGCGCCCATCCCGTATTCGCGCAGATCCGCGGCAAAGCCCAGCGCCTGGTTGGCCTCCACCGTGTCCATGCCTTGGTCTTGCAGTTCATAGGCCGCCAGCTTGTTGGCCAAACCGATTCCGCGACCTTCCTGGCGCATATAGATGAGCACGCCACGCCCGGCTTCACCGATGCGCTTTTGTGCCAGTTTCAGCTGCTCGCCACAATCGCAGCGCTGCGAGCCGAAAACATCGCCGGTCAAACACTCTGAGTGAACTCGAACCAAAACGTCTTCATCGAGAGCTTCAAAAGGGCCGTCCAAGCTGGGCTTCCCCATATTCATGGAAAGCGCGACGTGCTCCGCTCCGTCCAACTTGGAGCGGAACAAGTGCATGTCGAAAATTCCGTACGGCGTCGGCATCGGAACGCTCATTTGCACCGGCTCCATCAAACGCTCGTTTTGGCGACGATAGGCGATTAGGTCCTCAATCGTGCAGATTTTGAGGTCGTGCTCTTCGGCAAAAACTTCAAGCTCCGGCATCCGCGCCATCGTACCGTCATCGTTCATTACTTCGCAGATCACGCCGGCCGTGCGCGAGTCGGCCAGGCGCGCCAAGTCGATCATGCCTTCGGTTTGACCGCCGCGAACCAAGACTCCGCCGTCACGCGCGCGCAGCGGAAAAATATGACCAGGGCGCGCCAGATCGTTAGCTTTCGTCTCGGGATCGGCAGCCACTGAAATCGTCCGAGAGCGATCCGCCGCGCTGATGCCCGTCGTCACTCCGGTCTTGGCTTCGATCGACACTGTGAAAGCCGTTCCCATGCTGCTCGTGTTCTCGCTCACCTGGGGCGCCAGCGACAGTTTGTCGCAAATATCACCCGAGAGCGGCATGCAGATCAGACCACGTGCTTTGATGGTCATGAAATTGATGGCCTCCGGCGTCACGTGCTCCGCAAGCATCGCCAAGTCCCCTTCGTTTTCACGGCCGGGATCATCGACAAGGATGATCATCTTGCCAGCTTGCAAATCGGCAATAATTTCGGGGATCGGACTCGGCTTCATGATGAGCTTGGATTCTCGCGCTCGAGGGGAGCGCATCAGAGCTTTGCGCCCGCTGGGAAGCGCATAAAAGCAGTGGGGAATGGTGGCAGTCTTCCCACCGGATAACTCCGGGTCTGGCAGCCTGCCGTCGAACCCGCCATAGTAACCGACTCGTTCCCAGGGAGACAGATCACCACCGCAGGAGAAGTGCTGCTTCTTTTGCCAAATTACCGCCCAGCGATGCAGAAGAGCTCCGAATCTCGTTTTACCTCTCGCCTTGCCGCCATAGCGCCCGGTCCTACCAAATTGGTAGCCCCGCGTCGGTGGACCCTAAACGCGTTGATCATGGCCTCGCTCTTCGCGATCGCCTGCTCAACCGGAGGATCGCTCCCGTTGGATGGGGATCGCTCGAAGCACGTGGGCCCGATCGCGAACGGCTCGCCGATCGAAGTTTCGACCGCGCCGGACATCATTGAGATTCGCGAGCTCGAAGCGCAGCGCAGTCTCGGCGAAGGCAAGTTGGTGGCGCACCTCACAAGTTCGCCGGACGCCAATGTTCGCGCGCGCGCCGCACGGGCGCTCGGACGATTGCCCTTCCCGGAGTTTTCAACCGAAGTCACGGGTCCGCTCTGTGTTGCGCTTGAAGATGAGCAAGCATCCGTACGCGCCGCCGCGAGTATCGCGCTAGGAATGCGCGCCGATCCGGAAAGCGCTGGCGTGTTGCTCGCCTATTGGCGCGACTCCGATCCCACCGTTCGCGCAAACATCATTCGCGCGGCAAGCCAAGTCGACACACCGCCCGTTCGTTCACAAGTTCTGCGCTCCATGAACGACCCCGACATGACCGTTCAAATTGCGGCCATACGTTCGACCGTCAATTGGAGTATGGAAGATAGCGATGCTGCGGACGTCGACCGCGCTTTGCTCGATAGCTTGTCGCCCACTGCAGATCGCGAAATCATTTGGAACGTTCTCTTCGCGCTTCAACGACGCAACTCGGAACGCGGACGCGGCGCATTCATTCAATACGCCGGTTCGACCGATGAGCGTACGCGCATCTTTGCCATGCGCGGCCTTTCACGCATCATTCCCAGTGCGGAAGGCACGCAACTCCTAATGAAAGGGATTGCCGACGAGGATTGGCGCGTCGCTTGCGAAGCTGCCTATGGTTTGGGGGAGAGCAATCACGCCTTTGCGATCGATCCCCTGCTCACCGCCGTCGATCACGACTCGACACACGTCAGAGTTCGCGCGTTAGAAGCCCTGCGCAACTTCAAGGCAGAGCAATCCGTCGAAATCGTCACGACGGCTTGGCGCGGGCATAGCGATTTGTCCGGAAGCGTACGGAGCGCCGCGCTTGGAACCCTCGCCAGAATGTTGAACGCCGCCGATGCGGTCGAGATGCTCGACGAAGCCAGCAGAGATCGCGATCCAGTCGTTCGAATGGGAGCGGCTCTTGGAACCGAAACTCTCGAGATGCATCGCGCCTTGCCTTTGCTACAAAAACTCGTGGAGGACAAAAACCTGCTCGTGGCGACAACGGCCATCGATGCTCTCAAGCATCACCCGGGGCCGCAAACGCGAGCGATGCTACACGCAGCTTTGGCTAGCTCCGACAACGGCAAGCGACTCAGCGCCATTCTCGCTCTCGCCCATAATGAAAACGCCGTTCCGAGCGACACACCGTTGATATCGCAAGCGATCGAAACGGCAACGGGTGACATCGCCCCCGAAGTGGTTTTCAACGGCCTGCGCTGCCTCGGCAAGATCGGCGGCGAAGACGCTCGGCGCGCAGTAATCAAAGCACTCGAATACCCCAATTTCTTCGTCCGTCGCGTCGCACGAACCGTTTTATCGACCGACTTCGGCCAACCCGACACTCTCACCGGTTCGCCGAGCAACCTTCCGAGTTCGACAGCCAAGGTCGTCGGTCGTGACTACACCGCGCGAACCCGCAACCCGATGGCCAACGTCATCACGTCGCGCGGAACCATGACCTTCGAGCTGTTCGCCACGGAAGCTCCGGCGCACGTCGAGCGCTTCATCGAACTCGCACGAGCCAAACACTACGACGGCCTCAGCTTCCACCGCGTCGTCCCCAACTTCGTCATCCAAGGCGGCGACTACCGCGGCGACGGCAACGGCGGAGTCTCCAAAGCCGGCGCCTCCCAAGGCCAAGAGTTCAACACGCTCTCCTACATCCGCGGTTCACTCGGCATGCCGCGCAACGAAAACCCCGACAGCGGCGGCGCCCAAATTTTCGTCACCCACCGCGACACGCCGCATCTGGACGAACGCTACACGCTGTTCGGTTTAATGACCGAAGGCGGAGAGGTCCTCGACGCCATCGAAGTCGGCGACGTAATCGTGACGGTTCTGATCGCGGAGTAGTTCGCGTGGATCTCGACTCTCAGTTCTGCGATTCGAATACCCCCGAAGCTTGAGAGCTTCCGGGTTGCCTAACCGCGCTAGCCCGAATTATTCATGAACACGCGGACCAAACACCACGAACGACCGGCACTGCCTGTCTATTGGTTCCTGCTGGCACTTTGCCTCGCGGTTCATGAATAATCCGGGCTAGGAGAGCTGCGCCTTCAGGAAACAGGAAAACCCCGTCGCTATTCGGAGTGTAAAAACTGGTGGCAATCGCTGTGCCCCAAGGAAATTCCTGATGACGTGCAGCATACACACCGGTGATTTGTGCCGGACCCGTGCCCCCGCCCTTGATACCGGTTGCTTCGGGCAGAATCGACTTGAGCGGCGGCACAAACCAGTGGTTAACACTCTCGATAAAGCTCAATAAGCCACCGCCGAGCTTTGGAACGGTTCGATTCACCGACCATTGCGAAGTCCCCACGATACTGGCGAAGAGCGGATTGTTCATCGCAGCCCGACTAAGCAACGCCATGTCGTAAGCCGTCGACTCGGGAACGGCACCCTGCATCAGGACGACTTCACCGCGTGAGTTGTTGAACCCATGGCGCCCCACCACCAGCTCGTCGTGGGAACCCGAAGACTCGTTGCCGGCAGCGAGGGAAAAGCCGAAGTAACCGTTAGAGGTTGAGGGTGCCGTCAGCCCCAGACTCGTCGGCGTATAGACGTCGGCGATGTTAGGGGCGGGACCGTTCGATCCGACGGCGCGGAAAATGGCAACTGCACCCGTGTTCGCACTTCCGAATGTGGCCGCTTCATCCTTGTAGGGCATGCCGACGGCGAGGTCATCGAACCCGTCGAGGTCCGCGCTGGCCGACGTGCGACCGAAGAACAGCAGGCTCTGGGCTACGGCGGTGCCCGAACTCAGGTCTTGAGCGCCGACGTGGGTCCACCCAAGATCGCTTCCGTAGTTGATGATGACGGAACCGTTGATCGTTCCCGGAGAAGTCGTGTCATCGTGCGGAGCTCCGGTAGGTAAGTCTTCATAGCCGTCCCCGTTGAAGTCACCGGCGACGACGGCCTGCCCGAAGCGATCTTGGACATTCGGGATGCTGGCGCTCTCGCGGCCTTGGCCAATGATGGATAAGTGAGCCGAGAATTGGGCGGGCATCACCGTCAGGAGCAACCCGGTGGCGAGCGCGGTCGGCAGGATTCCACAGCGAGCGAAATACTCGATGGGGCGGATTCGGAGGCGAGTGGTCATGTCAGGTTCCGGTGGGGGATTCGGTTGAAACTAAGGTCGAGAACTCGGAGCACGTCTTCGGTGTCAGAACCCTCATCCCCTTCCGCTCCGTTCCGCCAATCTCTGAAATTCTCAGCTCAGTTCGCGACAGCCCGATTCCCCATTCGGTCGGAAAGTGAGCACGCGATCGGTTGATTTCAGCTCTCAAAACCTGTTGATAACCTGTTGACACAATCTTCAAAGACCGTGAGCAAGTGTGGATAAGATCTTGATTTTTGGACACAAACGTCTCATACGAAGGAACTTACGCTCTCAACAGCCTATCGACCGCGCGTCGACTCTCCGGCCTCGCGTTAATTTTGGGACTGTGCACTGTCGATAGCGATGGGACCGAGGAATCCCCCCTCCTCCTTCCCCACCAAGAGTCGCAACAGGTGTTCGTCATGAACCGCATCGCCCTTTCAACCGCCCTCGGCCTTTTCGCTGCCGTCTGCCTTCTAGGCCTCTACAGCACCGATACTGTCCATCTCCGCCTCGACGAGATGGAGCGCGCAGCCAACCTGGAAACGCGCGAAAACAGTCAATTGAAGCGCGTTATTGTCGGTTTAAAGGACGAACTTGCGTCAGTGTATGAAGAACTGATTCGGCGCGACGCCAGGATTGAGCATGCGGAAACGCTCGCCTCCAAATCCACTCTCAACAGCTCGCACATTGAGAATCTCGAGCGGATACTGGCGCTTCAAACCCAGCAAATCGAAGCCGTATCTCGCACCCAGGAAGACTTCGACGCGGCGACGATCGAATCGAGTTTGGTCGAGATGGATCTGCAGATGGAAGCGCGCTACGACATGATCGTGGGCATGGCGTCGACGGCCGCCGAGTTGGCCTCCGCCAGCAAGCGCCAGATCGACGAGTTGGGTGCAGAGATGGATTCGAGCTTCAATCCCGTGGAGATGTGGGACACCTTGCTCGGCCCGATCGTCAAGTTGTCTGGCGAGGAAAGCGTCGGCAGCGGAGTGATCATTCGCGGTGCCCTCGAGGAAGGTTCCGAGAGCCAAGTCGATTACGTGCTCACCGCGTGGCACGTGGTGCGCGACATCCAAGGCAGCCTCTACAACCGCGACATGCCGGTACCCGTCGAGATTTTCCTCTCGGAGACGGAAACGCGCGAAGTCACAGCGGAACTACTCGAGTTCGATCCGAAGATCGACGTGGCGATACTCCGCTTGGACAAATCCGAGCACAACGAGAATGCAGCCCGCTTGCCGGATCACCGCAGCCTCGCCGAGCTACGCATCTTCGATCAGATTTACGCCGTTGGCTGCCCGCTCGGCAATGACCCGATCCCCACGGTCGGGCAAGTCTCAGCGCTCTCGCACATCGTCGACGAAGAGGTCTACATGATGATCAACGCGCCGACCTACGTGGGCAATTCCGGCGGCGGCATCTTCACCGCCGACGGCCGCGAGCTTCTCGGCATTTTCTCCAAGGTCTACACGCACGGTTCACTGCGCCCGACCATCGTCACCCACATGGGACTGGTGACACCGATGCAAGTGATCTACTCGTGGCTCGAAGAAGTCGATTACGGCTTCTTGGTTCCAAAGTCGAACGAGCTAGCTTCAATCGTTCAACCGCGCGAAGCGTCCACGAAGTAGAAGCGGTACGGAGTCAGCGGTACGGAGTCAGGCAATCTGCCGCCACGAAACGGCAATACTGTGCCAGGGCAAAATCTACTGCTCCATTGCAAAGGGGACGGGCCAATTGGCTCGTCCCCTTTGCAATGGAGCAGTAGATTTTGCCCTGGCACAGTATTGCCGTTTCGTGGCGGCAGATTGCCTGACTCCGTACCGCTGACTCCGTACCGCTAGTGGCGGAAGTGGCGCGAGCCGGTGAAGACCATCGTGACGTCGCGCTTTTCGCAGGCTTCGATCACGGCGCTGTCGCGCACGGATCCGCCGGGTTGCAGGATCGCAACGACACCCGCCTCCATCGCCGTTTCCACGCCGTCCGGAAACGGGAAGAAAGCGTCGGAAGCCAGGACCGAACCTTTGACTTCGTCGCCGGCCTTTTCAATCGCCAACTTGACGGAGTCCACTCGGCTCATTTGGCCCGCTCCAACGCCGAGCACGCGGCCATCCACGGCCAACACGATCGAGTTCGACTTGACGTGCTTGCCGACCGCGTTCGCGAACAGCAAGTCCTTCAATTGTTGATCACTGGGCTCGGCCTTCGTCGCCGTTTTGCAGTCGCTCTCAACTTCAGTTTTCAAATCGCGGCCCTGAATCAGGAAGCCACCGACCAAACGCTTCAATTCAACTTCCGAACAATCGCGATCGTCGGGCCCGAACTCGCCGCAGGCCAGCAAGCGAACGTTCTTGCCCCATTTCGGAACCGTGCGCAGGTGCTCGAGCGCGTCGTCGTCAAAGCTCGGCGCGATGATCGCTTCGACGAATCGATT
>JBLINP010000164.1:0-10299 GCA_047639415.1 Planctomycetota bacterium
AGACGACCTTGTAAGGTCGTCGAGGACGCCAGTATCTGCAAAGTGCCAGCAGGAACCAATAGACCGGCAGTGCCGGTCGTTCGTGGTGTTTGGTCCGCGTGTTCATGAATAATTCGGGCTAGGCCTGATAGTTGGAATCCTATGCGACGACGAACGATGTGCAGTAACGGCACTGATTTATCGCTTCGGGCCCAGGACTTTGGGAGCGATGTAACTATCGGGAGCGTTAAAGGGAATTTGCAATTTGGGCGCGGCCTGTTTGGCTGTGGCTCGCAATTCCGCAAACATTGATGCTACCTTTTCGGGATTGGATTTGGCCAGGTTCCTCTTTTCGATGGGGTCCTTAGCTAAATTGAAGAGCTTGACCAACCCATCCAATGTCGGTCCACGCGCTCTTTGCTTGTCACGAACGACTAGCTTCCAGTCTCCGACTCGAATAGCTCCTCCATGATTGTCGAGGTGAAGTACAAGTGTTCGTGGAGACGGGGCTAGCCCGTCACTTAGAACGGACCAAATGTCGATTCCGTCTAGTGGCTTCGTGGTATCGGTCGAGGCGCCGGCAAGTGCGGCGAAAGTTGGCACTAGATCGATAACGTGAAAGGGGACTTCAATGATTTGATTTGGATCGAGAAAAGTCGGCCAGCTCGCAATGGCTGGAACTCGAATGCCACCTTCGAAGGCCGAGAATTTGGATCCACGTAGGGGAGTATTGGAGCCCGCATGGTTTCCGGCAGCCCCGTTATCGGAAAGGAACAGGAGGAGCGTCTGCTCTCGAATTCCGCGCGTTTCCAGCGAACGCACGATTCGTCCCACCGCTGTGTCAAGGTGCGCTACAGAAGCGGCGTAGGTACGGCGCGCCGGATCTTCGATGTGCTTGAACTCTTGCTCGGATTCGAGCGGTGCTTGAATCGGAGCATGCGGTGCGGTGAAGGGCACATAGAGGAAAAGCGGTTCGTCTCCTTCATGCCGTTCAATGATCCGACTGGCTTCCGCGGCGAGCAAGTCCGTCGCGTAGCCGGTTTCGCGTACTGGTTGTTCGTCGCGATGCCAATCGAGCGAACCATTCCGGTCGTGCTTGAAGTAATCAACTCCGTCCGAATACGAACCGTAATGAGAGTTGAATCCGCGCCGAGTCGGAAGGTACTCCGCTTGGAAGTGGCCCAGATGCCATTTGCCAACGATTGCGGTTCGATAGCCTACGTCTCGTAGCAATTCCGGAAGCAACCGTTCGGTGAGAGCGAGCCCAGCTTGAGACCATGGCATCAATGCGCAAGATTGCAGGCCATACCGACTCGGGTAGCGTCCCGTGAGCAGAGCGGCTCGCGTCGGAGTGCAGGTCGGCATGGCATAGAATTGATCCAGCTGTAGCCCGGACTCCGCGAGCGCGTCGATGTGTGGTGTGCGTAGATCCGTAGCGCCGTGATATCCCACATCGCCCCAACCCAAGTCGTCCGCCAAGATCAATACGATGTGCGGTCGCGGAACTTCGCTCGATAACTGAGCATGCGTATCCGTCGGCGTGCTTTCTTGAAAAGCCAATAGACCGCACACCAAGATACAGTCGGATGGGGTCATGCTTCTACCTGGTTGTGTTCCGAGATAATGTAATCCTGAGTGCGACGATTTCTATTTCGACTCTTCGAGGAAGTTTCGAATCAGGGCTACACGTGACTCGTCGCGCTCAGCAATTTGTCCCGAGTTCTCAACGACACCCACCGGGGCGACGAGTTGATTCCATTCGGCGAGCGTTTCGGTGGCTCCAGCTACCTCGCGCTGGGCGGATTGGTTGAGCCACCAGCCGAGCGCATTGACCGAGCTGATCGGATCGACGCGTTTGGATTTGATGAGGTTACAAAGCAACGCAGCCACCTCGTCACCGGCGCCGCAATAGGTCATCGATTCGGCGGCCGCTTGGCGTAGATCGAAGGGCTGCGATTCCACGAGTAAGGGGCGCAAGGCATCGACCGATTTCGCCAGTCCGATGAACCCGAGGGCTTTGGCGGAGGCTACTCGTAAGCCGAGTGGGGTCGGCGGATGGAGTCGAGTTTCGATGGCCGCCGCTCCATCGGGATGATTCACGGTACCGAGCGCGTCTGCAGCACTGGGTGCAAGGTCTTCTAGATCGAGCGCTTTTACGAGTTCTGGTCCAGCCACATGCCCGCGGGCCTGCATACGCTTGAGCGCCTGCGCACTATGTACGCGCGTGTGCGGGCTGTTGTCGTGCAGAGCGCGCGCCAAACAAAGTGCCGCGGTGGAACTCATTCGCGCCAAAACGAAACGCGCGTCGTCCACACCACGCAGTTGAAAGGCATCGAGCTTGTCGATCAGGTTCCAGATCTCATAGCGATAGCGGTCATCATTGGGAATCGTCGGCGAATAACTGGTCGCGCCTGGGTGATTCCAAGTCCACAGCAGTCCGGTTCCATCGTCAGCTCCTCCCAGGGCTTCCAATTCGTCGCGGTCGAAGGGCACAGCCAGTGCTGCCAATTCACGCACGGCTGAATCGCGGATGTTTTGATCGCTCGCGCTCCAACACAATTCGCGCAGCCCCGACACCCCGGAGTAATTGCCAAAGTGAGCTAGAGTGACAGCTATCCAAATTACGGCCTCGCCGTCGGTTTCGTACTTGAGTCGATGAATCAATCGCGGAACGATCCAAGCCTGTGTGCCTTCGCCCAGTCGCCAAGCAGAGTTCGCACGAATCCATGCCGGGCTACCCGTTTCGACGCCATTTAGAAGTTGTGCTCCCGAGCGCACGCTGTCCAACCGACCGAGTAATTCGATGGCAGCCAGGCGTTCGGAATCTAGCGAGTTGGTGGCTCCTAAGATTGCGGCGAGAATGGGGACCGCGTGATCTCCGTGACTAGCAAGATCGGCGAAGACGGACTCGCGAAGATTGTTCGGCGCGCCCGAAAGAAAGGTGACCAGGCCTCGCACCTCAGCTTCGATGTTCGCGCTCTTTGATAGCTCAATGGCCGATAACGCGAGGGCCGTTTTTAGTTCGTCGAGTTCCGTCTGGACGACTTCGAACAGTTGAAACTCGAAGACTTTAGGGCGAGGTTCTTCGGATGGGGTGCAGGCCGCGAACGCGATCAGTGCCACGAGGTAGAAAGAACGCATCAATCCCCCAAAACAATCGAGTGAACCAGTACGGCTTCGCGTTCGGGATCGGGTGCTTCGGGATCTTCGTAGTGGGGCGAGCGCTTGTAGAACAGCGCCACTTCAAATGTTCCCGTCGCTTCGGCGTCGATGAGCGGAATCACACGGGTTTCGTGAGCGAGCAATAGGTTGTCCTCGATGTCGACTTCGAAGCGGTAGGGACTCCGGAAGCGATAGATCTTGCGCCAGGCGCCGCTGCCCACCGTGGGACGCCAAAAGATGTCCGCAGCACGCGAGCGATCGTCGGTGGGAAAGCTGTGACCCGCTCCAACATTTTCAATTTCGATGTTCCAGTGCTCACCGTCTAGAACGCCACGCAACTCCACAGCACTCTTCAAGAGTGGCAAGCTATTGCCGCCGAGGCAGCGATGGTCACGGCCCGAGTTCACGTCCCCATTGCGGTAGGGCATGTGACAGGAGAGGCAGTCCTCTCCACGCGCCGGCCACTCTGAGTTTTTGTATTGTTCGACAGTCTTGTGTTGGTCGTGGCAGCCCGCGCAAAATTCGACGCGCTGCAGTTCAACCTTTTGAACTGGACGACAGGCCGCGTTCACGTTCGTCACCGTTCCCGCCATGCCTCCAGGCGTTCCGTCCGGATTCTCTGGCAGCAAGTGACAAGCGATGCAATCGACGCCCTCTACGCGGCGAGATGCACGCGGAAGCACGCGCTCACCAACGCCCGTTACGAAGATCGGTCGCGGTGCGTGGCAATCGATGCAATCTTGATTGGCGAAGTCGTTGGAAAGCAAACGCACAGCTGGGTTGGTCCAGGCGATCGAATGTTGGGAGCCTTCCCATTCGTCGAAGACTTGGGAGTGACAATCGCGACACGAAAAAGACGTGTCGAAAGTGCGTGCTGCTTCAGCACGGGTTGGATTGAAGAAGACGCCAGCGAAAAGCCATAGGCCGAGTACGACACACAGCAAACCAAGAATTGTGCGACCGATGCTCATGAGGAAGTTTCCATCCAGAGGCCAGCTTTCATTTCGAGTGCGCGCGCGTCAAGTCGCGCGGGTTCGGATTGATCGTGTGTGACGTGGAGCGCAGTGAATCCTAGCTCTTGGTGCAAACGCTTAAGCAATTCGCACAGCTCTTCGCGCATGGCCGTGTCGAGTGGCCCCAGGGGCTCGTCCAGCAGCAGTACACTCGGATTTGAGGCTAAGGCGCGCGCCAATGAAACCCGTTGAGCTTCGCCGCCGGAAAGCGTGGCGGGCATGCGCTTCTCAAAGCCGGCCAGATGAACTTGGGCGAGCAATTCCTTAATGCGAGCGGCGCGCTCTAGTTTTGGGTGGCCGCAATGTTTGAGGGTAAAGGCCAAAGTACGCTCCACGCTCATGTGCGGCCAAAGCGCGCCTTCTTGGAACAACATGCCGATCCCGCGGTGCTCGGGAGCAATGATCACCCGCCCCGGGCCAGTCGCTTGGCTGTCGCCCAAAGTGACCGTTCCGCCCTGCGGAATTTGAAGCCCAGCGATGGTGCGCAACAAGGTGCTCTTGCCGGAACCTGAATGACCGAGGACGCAGACGTATTCGCCTGCATTAATTGTTAGATCGAGAGGTCCAAGAATCGTCTTTCCATCGATAGCGACTTCAAGGGCGCTAATTTCAATCGTGCATCCGTTCACGGCAGAATCTCCAGACGTTTGCGAGCAAAGATGGACCATAAAAGTCCGGGGAGCAGGATCGCGAAGACGAGCAGCAAGGTTAGCGCGGCAACGTAGTCAGCGCGACCAAAGTGGACGCCATTGAAGATGCGCAAGATGGCGGTCTTGTTGGCGGCCGGAACGAGTAAAGCGGCGTCGAGTTCTCGCATCGAAAAAACGAAGACCAAGATGAAGCAAGCCACGAGTGAGCCACGCAGAGAAGGGGCCACGATGGATGTCAATCGACGCAGGGGACCAGCACCGGAAAGCGCAGCGGATTCTTCCAAGCTGGGTGAGAGCGATGCGACTGCGCCGGACAAGAGCAAGATCGCAAAGGTCGCAAACCGTCCGATGAAGAGCACTACGCTCATGCCACCGGATTCATAGAAGTCTGCAGTTGGCCCGTGATTCCAAACCACGATGGTTCCGATTCCCAAAAGAATCGCTGGGGAGGCCAGTGGCAACAAAGCCGTCATTTCGAGGGCGCGACCGAGCCAGCGGTTGCGCGCTCGTTCGATTGCATGACCAAGAATGAGGCCGATGATGCAGCAGGCCAAGGCGGCTTGAAAAGACCACGATAGGCTGTTGCGCAGATCACTACGCGACCGTTCGAGCGCCAGGCTGAACGCGGATTGAAAGTTGGACCATTGCTGCGTGGCTAGCGAGGGAAGTACCGACAGTCTGTCGCCCAATGAAACGACGACAGTTTCCTCTTCGCTCAAAATCTGTCCAAGTTCGGCGGCCACGGATGGATCCGTCCAAACGCGTGGTCCTCCCGAGGCTTCCCAAAACAAACGACCGAGCGGAACCAACGTGGTGAGTCCAACGATGGCGAAGCAAAACAGAAAAGCCGGTACGCGCCAGCGACCGAGTTGCAAGCGCGCGGGCGTCACGAAGTTGCCGTCGAGTGTGGCGAAGGCGCCTTTGCGACGGAGGGCGAGTACCGGAACCAGTGCGCACATCGAAAGTGCGATCAAGGGCAGGGCGCTGGCGATCGCGGCACCGGGATTTTCAAAGTCATGCCAGTTGAAGAAAATCTCGTCGGCGTAGACGTTGAACTTGGGACCGACAGAGGAGACGTAGTCGGGAACTGCGAAATCGTTGATGGCGAAAGCGAAGGCCAAGCAAGTTCCGACGAGCGCTGCCGGCAAGACCAGCGGCAATTCCATTCGCAACACGGCTCGCAATCCGCCCGCCAGTCGTGCCGCTTCCTCGCGACGTCCGTCGAGGCGCTCGAAAGCGCGTGCACTCATCAGCGCAACCAACGGAAAGGTTGAACCGCCCAGAAACAGAATGGCCGCTGGTGCTCCGCGCATCTCGGTCAATGGCGCCCAGCTCATCGCGAGTACCAGCGTCGGCATCAGAAGCGGAACCAGTCCGAGGGGCCGCAGCCAGGAGTGTCCGGGTATGTCGGTACGCGCGACCAGCCAGCCGAATGGAACGCCGATTAGGAAGCTAATCGCGGAGACGGAAAGTCCCAGCAGCAAAGTTCGGCCCAATAGGGAGAGCGTTCGCTCGCTGAAGATCGCGACGAGGTCGTCGGCTCCAACGCTGGCGCACATCGTCGCCAATGGAACCAGCCCAGCAATGGCGAAGCAAGCCAGTGCGAATATGACGAGCGGACGGCTCAATCGAGAAACATCTCCTTGAACGCCTGGTGGCGTTCGGACATTTCCCGGCCGACCGTGTCGAAGTCCACTGCCATGACTTTGATTTTGTCAAAGCCGATGACGTTCGCCGGCCGCGGCACGAAATCGCGCACGGGAATCTGAGCGGAGCGGCTAGCGGCCAAGTGTTCCTCAACGGCAGGACTTAGAATGAAGTCGACAAGCTTCTTGGCCATCTCCAAGTGCGGAGCCCCTTTGATAATCGAAACCGTGTTCGGAATAACCATGGTTCCCAAATCGTCTTGATCGGGATAAATCGCGATGACCGGAGAGCCGGCATCCAGCGCGACATTGAAGTCGTCCGTATCGGTCCATCCAAAAGCGAGTTGTCCATCGCGAACTTGTCGCATCAAAGTTGCGTTGCCGCTGGTCAAAGCCAAGCGACCTTCGCGATTGGCTTCACGCACTTCACTCAGATATTTGATCGCTTGCTCTTCACCCAATGTCGAAAACAGAGCGGTTGCGTGAGTCAAGGTCGTGCCGGTTAATGGGCGCGCCATGCCAACTTTGCCCGCCCATTTGGGATCCAAGATGTCCCACATCGATTTGATTTGGGACGGATCCTCGACTAGGTCCGTGTTGACGATGAAAATTCGGCCGCGGGCGGCAAAGCCAGTCCAACGCCTCTGTGGATCGCGAAATTGATCGGGGATTTTAGCGGCGCTGGGGGAGTCGTAACTTTGCAGCAATCCCTCCTGTGCCAGAGCGACCGTGTGCGCGATCTCGTTGTTCCAAAAGACATCGCACCGAGGTCGACCGCCCTCCGCTCGCAATCGATTGACGAGCCCGACGGTTTTATTGGCTTCGACGTCGAATTCTGCTCGAACGGTCAAGCCTGTTTCGTTTTCGAAACGTCGTATCAATGGCTCTGCATGGACTTGGTCGAGGGCGCAATAGATCACGACATCGGGCTCTTCAGTGCTACAGGCGACCGCTAACACCGCGAAAAGGCACGCGATGAGTGGTTGGAGGTGCTTCGGAGCGAGCCGAGACAGGCACAATTGGGTTGGGATCATGGTTGCACGCAGGTGGTTTTGAGGAGGGGATGCAAGCCCCGTGCCTTGACCGTAACTTTCGCAACCGTACGCTCTTCGGTTGCTGGTCGCCACTGCAAGCCCAGTCCTGAAAGAGGCTCCGCGCCCACCGCTTTGATCGTGATCTCAGTCGGGAGCGGAATCATTTCACGCCGCTGTACCGGGCCCAAAAAGTTCGAGCATGGCCGTCGCCCAATATTTCCCATCCCAATCCTCCCCTCAAGAAATTCACAGGTATCGCCGTTGAAGATGTCAAAGCGCATGTCCCGCCTCGGGACCGAATCCGCCTTCGAAGTTTTGGCTCGCGCCAAAGCCCTTCAAGCCGAAGGTAAGGACATCATCAACCTGGGCATCGGTGCTCCGGATTTCCGTACGCCCGACAACGTGGTCGCAGCCGGCAAAAAGGCGCTTGACGACGGCTATCACTTCTACACGCCCGCCAAGGGCTTGCCGGAGTTGCGCGAGGCCGTGGCGACGGACATTTTGCGCTATCGCAAGGTGAAGGTGGATCCGAACAACGTGATGATCGTGCCCGGTGGCAAGCCGACAATGTTCTTTGCGTTGATGATGTTCGGAGAGCCTGGCGCGGAGATCTTGTATCCCAATCCTGGTTTCCCGATTTATGAATCGATGATTTCCTTCACGGGTGCGACGCCGATTCCGATCGAGTTGCCCGAATCATCCGGCTTTAGTTTCGATCCCGATGCTGTGCTCGCCAAGGTCAACGAGAACACGCGCTTGATCATCATCAACACGCCCGGCAATCCGACCGGTGGAGTGATCGATCGCGCGGCGATGGATCGCTTCGTGGCCGGCATCGAGAAGTTCCCGAACGTCGTCATTTTGGCCGACGAGATTTATTCGCGCCTTTTGTACGACGGCATGGAGCACGTCAGTCTGCTGGAGTACGAGTCGATTCGCGACCGTACGATTATGTTGGACGGTTGGAGCAAGACCTGGTCGATGACGGGTTGGCGTTTGGGTTATGGCGTTTGGCCGTCGTCCTTGATTGCCGATGCGGAGCGCTTGCAGATCAACAGCAACTCCTGTCCTTCCGCTCCCGTCCAAATCGCGGGAATCGAAGCCATGCTCGGCCCGCAAGATGATGCCGATCTGATGCACAAGACGTTCGATGGGCGTCGCAAGCTGATGGTCGACGGATTGAATCAAATCCCTGGATTTAGCTGCATTATGCCCAAGGGCGCGTTTTACGCCTTTCCCAACATTTCCGAGACGGGCATGAAGGCGAAGGAGTTGGAAGCTCTGCTGCTGCAAGAAGTGGGCGTGGCGACAATCGCAGGTACCAGCTTTGGTCACCTGGGAGAAGGCTACATTCGATTCAGCTACGCGGCTTCTGACGAGCAAATCACAGAAGCTTTGCGTCGGGTGCGGGAACTTATGACTGCGCGTCTTACGACAGGGGCATAAGTATTTCTGGTTCAAGTACAGCTCTCCCGCTTTCGGATTTTCGCAGCGACACGGTCACCGTGCCGACTCCCGAAATGCGCGCCGCCATGGCGGCAGCGGAGGTGGGCGACGATGTATTGGATGGCGACCCGACAGTGCGGCGCTTGCAAGAAGTGGGCGCCGCTTGGCTCGGAAAGGAAGCGTGTCTTTACGTTCCCTCGGGCAGTATGGCCAACCAAATTGCGATCGGCGTCTGGGCTAAGGGTGGCGACGAATTGATCGCGCTTCGTGATGCTCACGTCTTGCTGTACGAGTCCGGTGCCGTCGGTGCTTTGCACGGACTGCAGTCGGTGACCCTGGATGGTGTACGCGGCGCGATGAACTTGGATGAGTTGAAGCAGAGCATTCGACCGGACTACGTTCACATGCCGACAACCGCCATGATCTGCGTCGAACAAACGCACATGTCTTCAGGCGGGACCGTGGTGCCGCTCGAAGTGCTTGAGCAGATTAAAGCGGTGGGCACCGAGCACGAGTTGCCCGTGCACATGGACGGTGCTCGACTCGCCAACGCCGTGGTCGCTAGCGGAATATCGGCCAGCGCCTTTGCGGCTTGTGCCGATTCGGTTTCCGTCTGCCTTTCCAAAGGTTTGGGCGCTCCGGTCGGTTCGCTCATTGCCGGGGACCAGGCCTTCATTGACCAAGCTATGGTCATTCGGAAACGTCTCGGCGGTTGGATGCGACAGGCGGGCATCATCGCGGCGGCGGGCTTGATGGCGCTCGAAAACGGAATTGAGCGCCTGTCCGAGGATCACGACTTGGCTAGGGGAGTGGCCGAGATCTTCGACAAGCGCCCTGGGCTCAGCTCCCCCGTGCACCAAATCGAGACAAATCTGGCTATCGTCCGGCTAGAAAGCCTGAAGATCCGGGGACAATCCACGGATGCGCCGGGACTCGCGACCCTGCTGGGAGACCATGGGGTCGGGGTTATGGCTTTGGGACCCGACATTTTGCGCTTCGTTTGTCATCGTGATGTAGGACCCGCGGACCTAACCAGGCTCTCGGACGCTTTGGACGTTATCTTGGGCGCCTGAGACGCGCGACTCCGCCGGCGTCCACCTCGATCAATCACCCTTACTATTTCTGCCGAATCCATCGGCCCACTTCATAACCGACACACTATGGGCATTTTTAAGGCCTACGACATTCGCGGCCTCGTTCCCTCCGAACTCGATCCTGCTTTGGCCAAAAAGATCGGCAACGCTTTTGCGCGTTTCCTGGGCGCCAAGCGCCTCGTCGTTGGTCAAGACATGCGCACGCACTCACCGGAAATCGCCGATGCGGTGGCCGAAGGCATGCGCGATGCGGGGTGTACGCCGATTCGTTTGGG
>JBLINP010000165.1:0-10284 GCA_047639415.1 Planctomycetota bacterium
CACTCTCCAATTACTCCCGAGCGAATTCCCCGGCCCGCACAACAGCGGCGACCCCATTAGCTAGCAAGCCCTGCACTTCCTCCCAAATTTCTCTCCGCCTTCCCCGAACTCGGCAACCGCTCCTCTCCCTCCCAATCGCCTCTCTCCCCGGCAACTCCAACCCCCGCCGTTTAAGTCATTCTTGGATCGCCGCAATAACCCTGCACTTCCATCCATCAACCTTGCTTCCACTAAAGGTGCAGGAGACCCCTAAAAGGGCATGCCCACGGAGAAGTGAAGGACAAAGTCTTCATCGTCATCGCGTGGGTTCGGATTCCAGCCGCCATCCAGTCGTAGCGGTCCAATCGGAAGCATGTAGCGTATGCCGATGCCGATGGCTGCCCGAAAGTCATTGAACTCGAAGTAGTCCTCGTAATTTGGCGCGACGTTGCCCATGTCGAAGAACAACGCACTCGACATATTGCCCGATAGCGCCCGTCGCCATTCCGCACTTAGCACGGTAAATGCCTCCCCACCGAGAGCTTCTCCGGTCGCGTCCAATGGCCCGAGTTGATTCTCTCGAAAGGATCGAACCGATCCTCCGCCACCGTTGAAGTACCGCTCCTGCAACGGAATTTCTTCCGTGTCGTGCGTCGGAATGATGGCTCCCGATCGCACGGTGAATCCAATCGTGCCTGCGTCATGCATGGACAAGAAATGAGTCAATTGGCCGCGTACCCGAAGAAAGTCGAGTTCACTGCCGAGCAGCTTGTCGCCCCATTGAGTTGAAAATCTAGCCGTCGAGCCGCGAGTTGGAACTAAGGGGTTGTCGCGCGTGTCATATCGAAGGCTTAGCTCGATCGCAGAGATGGACAGATTGTCGAGGGCGGCCAAGGCTGCGGGATCCGTAATGTCGACATCTTCGGCGGCGGACCTCCGAAACTGATAGCCAAATCCCGCTTCGGATTCCTTCTCGATTTTGCGTGTGAGGCTGGCATCTACGCCGTTCGATATGCGGGTAAAGGATGGCTCAATACGACGGAGGGTGGTCGCGGAGACATCTCCGAAGACTTCGGAGCCGAATAAATATGGGTCGCTGACTCCCAACTCAAACTCGAGATGTCGAAAGGAAGCAACGCTCTCAGCTCGGAAGCTGCGACCGGTTCCGAAAATGTTCTGATCGCGGTAGCCCGCTTTGATTCTGCCCAGCTCATAGGAGCCCCAGCCCGGTTCGATAAAGACTTCTCGAGATGGATTCTCTTCCACCTTCACAACTAACAGGCGTTCTGTTTGTTGCGGGTCGCCATCGAAGTTCAGCTTGATGCTCGAGAACAATCCGGACGTGAAGAGTCGACGGAAACTTTTACGTTCTCTCGATGGAGTTAGTGGTTCGCCAAGGGGTGCATCGAGTCGCGCCAGGATTAGCTCGGTCTCTGTTCGTTCATTGCCTTCCACGCGAATCTCGTCCACAACGATGTACTGACCCGACGTGACTATGACCTGTAGGGTTACATCGCCGCTTTCGTCGTCGGCCCTTCTTCGAACCACAACCTTGGCATCGCGATAACCGCGCTCGCCCAGAAGTTCGATGAGGGTCGATTGTATGCGGCGGTCAGCTGCGGGCGAATATGGATCGCCAACCTGGACAGGAAGGCTATCGAGCAATTCGAGTTCAGTGAGCGGTGAGTTATTTGCGAAGTTCAGCTCCGCAATTTGAAAGCGCGGACCCTCATCGATGTTGTAACGCAATTTTGCCGTCGTTTGCTCCTCGTTGAAGCTCACTCGCGGATCATCGACGCGCACCAAGAGGTAACCCAGCTCCAGATAAAACGTCGTAATCGCAGCTACTTTAGATTCGGCTTCCGATTGAACAAACCAGTCGGGATTGCCAAACAAAGTGCTTTCTGTGGGGCTTAGCAGTTCGAGGATTTCTTGCGATCGCGAGTCGGCGACTCCGTCGAAATGAATATCCGTCAACATGCATCGAGGCCCTTCTTCGATGCTGATGGTCGCCAGCAAGGTATCGACTTTACTTTCATCCAAATCGTAACTGGCCTGAGCCTGAGACCAGCCCTTGGACCGGTAGTGATTCTCGATGGTATAAGCGGCGTCGTCTAAAACGGAACGATAGGTGTCCGTTTGATCGAAGTCGTTCATCACGTCCACGATCACGTCCGAAAGAGCAGAATCGCCAATCGAATCATTGCCTTCGAAGTCAAGTTCCCATGTACCGCCCAATGATCTGTCGCCGCCCATGCTCGCCGAGCGACATCCAACCATTAGGGTGGATAGGAGTAGCAAAATTAACAGAGCAAAGTTCGCTCTTGAACTGAGTGCTTGCATTCTCAATGGAATCGAAAGACAAACCGCAGACCGAAGTTTACGTGAGAGTAGATGTCGCGTTCGGTTGCTAGGTAGAGCGTGTCTGACGGACCGAATACGTTGTCGGTGACTTCGAAAGTCATCTCGATGGTTTCGGATCCGGATTGAGTGGTGTCGCGCCCCAGGTACAGTTCGAAACGGTTTAGAAAGGACTCTTCCGATTCAGTGGATTCGTCACTAAACATTCGCGTGAGCAAATCTTGAACAATAAAGGCGCCGATGGCTTGGGCTGATGATTTGCCCGTCTTCGCACTCAGTCCTTCGCCCGGGTCCTGACCGGCCCATACCAGTGCAGCCATATCTTCAGGCCCGAGCGGCGGGGAGGAAGAGGTCGTTACGGTCGGATCGTCGTAGTCGCCCGCAACCGTTACAGTGACGTCGTAGCCACGAATCCGATTTTGCAGCAGCAATTCGAGCTTCGGAATCATGGGGGCATTTGGTTCAAAACGAATTGTTCCAGGCCGTAAAAAGAGATCGTTGACGGGAAGAGACACTTTGCCTCCGTCGATGTAGAGCACTCCCGAAAGCTCTGGAAGTCGACCGCTGCCTTGCAAACGCAAATCGGGTCGAATGCGTGCTTTCGCTACGTTATTGTCGATTCGGAAGGGCGCTTCCGACGAGATGGTGACGTCGAATTGCGTTCTGGCAAAGGGGTCATCACGGAAGGAAAACAGAGGCAATGCGCGATCTGCTTTTTGGCCTCCACTGCGACCAAGAGCAAGGAAATCGAAGCGTTTGACGAAGCGACTGTCCGTCAATTGTAGTTCGCCTTCTACGCGCGGCTCACTGGGCGTGCCCTTGATGAAGAGTTCGACGTTGGACCGAATTTTGACGCCGGATGAGCGGTAGAGCAACAAATTCGAGCCGCTCAAGACTACATCAAGGTTTGGAGCTTGTTCGTCGAGATCGAAGTGCCCTGCAACCTGCAGGCTTTCCCCACCAATGTCGCCCGCGAACTCGTCAAACTCAAATCGTCGCTCGTCGACTCGTATAACGCCGCGTATGTTCTGGATGGTTGGCAATTCCGAGCTGAGTTTGAATTCTCCGTTTGCAACTTCGAGTTGACCTTTGGGTGTCGGATTTTCAATCGTTCCTGTCAAATCCAAATTACCGTTAACCTGTCCGCCAAGCCGATGAAACAGGTCTCCTGTCCCAAGGCTTTGATGCAAACGATTGAGCCAGGTGGAGTCTTCCACGCTGAGGTCGACGTGAAGTTGAATCGGTGTTTGTGGTGCAAAGGGCATGCTTCCCTTGGCCAACGCTGAGATGTCGATCGGCTGGTTGAAAGAGCCGTCGGCTAGAAAGGCGAACGCATTGGGGATCTGAACGCTAAGTTGATTCAAGGTCGTCGACTCGCCGAATTGAATCTGTCCAGAGACTTCCGCTTGACGGAAGAGAGGCTCGTTGTCTATATCGAGATCGAGCGCTTGCGCGTCGATTGCCAGGCTGCCAGCGGGCTGTTTCCAATCGCCAGTTAGTTCCGCTGACAACGACAGATTTCCCATTGGCCAGGGCGTGCCGGAATCTGTAAATGCACGGAAGGCTCCGAGCTTAGGCAGTTTCAACTGAGCCCGAAGGTCCAGTGGGCCTTCGGCCAGCGGCTCGGAGTGAAGCGGTCGAATCGGAATTTTTCCACTCACTGCCAAATGGCTGGTATCGTCGGAATGCGCCTCGAACTCATCGATTTGCAACTCCCCATCGATGAGCTTTGCATTCCACTTTACTCGCCATGGGTGATCGAATTTGGAACCCGCCGCATTGACCAATGGCATTTCGAATTGCTCGATGCGTAGCTCGCTTTCGAAGCTCAGTTGACCTTCGTCAAGCGTGGCGTGCAGTTGTCCGGCGATTCCGTCTAGGACATAGCCAGCGTTGAGGAACGGCTCTAAAAGGAACATGGGAGCGAACTCGTCGGCCTCGAACCCTAGCCTGTAGGTGCTCGACGGTTCAGCCGATTGTCCGCTAGTCGGAATAGGATCAAATTTTGAGTAGAGCTTCAGCGAACCGACGGAGCCGGCTAATGAAATACTGTCAAAGCTAGGCCAAGTCGATTCGAACGACAGGTTGGTCGGTTCTTCCAGGGCTAGATTTTGACCTCCACCCTCGAGCGTGAATTTACTTAGACCAAGTGTGCGCACATTCCAATCAGCGTCCACTTGCAAGTCCCCGACCATGAGTCCACTGACGCCAGAGCTAGCGAAGTTGAGTTCATTGATTTGAACTCGATCGCGATTGAACTTGCCATTGCTGACGAATTGATTGAAGGCGTGCTTTTTGAACTTTAGATCTTCTCCATTCAGCGTCCATACACCAACTAAGGCGCCAACGGCTCCGGTCGCTTCGGCGTGGATATGAAGCTGACCGGTAGCGTCAAAACCTGGCAGCACTTGATTCAAATCTGTGACGTCGAGGTCTATGAGGAGATCTTCAAAGGTCGGCTGCGAATTGACGAGCGCAACAGCCCCAGAAAGCGAGAGTCGATTGCCGTCATTGACCGAGCTTAGGGCCGGAATTACGAGGTGTTGATCGTCGAGTTCGAGACGTACTTCAACATGCCCCAAATTCACGTTGGCAATTTTGGTTGCTTCGCCGGTGAGCTCGGCGGTGGCACTTAGCTGAGGCCATGTTCCGTTGACTTTGACTTGTCCTGAAAGCGTTCCGCCCCAGGGCCGCTTACCGACCAACCTGCCTAGGGGCTCGAGGTCGCTAAAGTCTGCAAACATGCTGAGGTCAACTTCGGGCCCCTGATTAGCGACCGCACGAATGGTTCCACTTTCGATTGTTAGCGCTCCGCCTTCGGTCGTAAAGCGCCCACGTTGCACCTGAGCCAAGCCCTGATCGAGCGCTAAAAACACCTGTAAGTGGTGCGCCCCAACCTCGGGTTCCGAGGTGGCGGAGCCCAGCAGTTGAGGGATGTTTTGGGCGTCCACTTCCAGGTGGAACCGGCCACGTCTCAGCTGCTCCAGAGGCTCGCCCAATTCAATCGGTAACTCGATCTGTGTGAGATTCAGGCGATTGAGCTCGGATTTGAGCTCGATCTGGGGGGAGCGAATGAGCCCGTTTTCGAAATCGAGCCGACCCTCCAAACTCATTGGCTCAGACTGACCAATGCTCAGTTCATGCGCACGGGCTTGCAGGTGTCCGGTGATTTGCTGAGATGCGGTCAATGACCAGTGAAGCTCTCCAACCAAGCTTTGGACGTGACCACTGGTCGATCTCGCCGGGGGCCAGAGCGTACCTAGCTTGGCCAGATTGACTCGGGAAGCATCGAAGCTGACGTCGAGCTCGCTGGCACCAACAAACTGGCCCGCAATCTCGGCTTTTCCATCCAGGAGCTCGGCGTTGAGATTCCAACTCAGTCCGCCAGTAGTAGGGGACTGCCAGTCAAAGCTCGAATCGCGCAAAGCCAAATGATCGTCCCAATTCAACTCCTCGATTTCGATGCCGCCCGAATTGAGATTGAGTTGCGCTTCTAAACGTGAAGCAATCGGAGCTTGTTCTCCCGCACGATATTCGAACTCGTCGGCTTCAATGATGACGGCTTGTCCGTTGGGAGCCGATCGCAAGCTTGTCGAGAGGAAGGCTAACTCCGTCTCTGCATTTAGAAGCACCGTAATGTTACTGCGCTCGAGATCGAGTTCGGGCAACAGTAGTTGCTCGGATTCAATTTGCTCATTGGCTGCCGGTTCGTCTTCCGGTGCGGATTCCGATCGACGGAAGTCCAGTTCCAAATCCAAGCCCACGGATTGGATGCGCTGTACAGCATCCGAACCGCCGAGTAGTAACTCGTAGAGACTGAAGTTGAATGTGATTGACTCGGCCACGAGTTTGCGCAACGGCTGCGATTCGCCGAGATCGCCGACGCGAACTCCAATCAACTCGAGTTGACTGGTTCCATCACCATTGGCTTGCTCAATCTCTAAGTCAACGTCGAACGCTGAGGCGATGATGGGTGCCAGACCGCTAATCAAGGGACCCGCCCAGAGCGATCGCGATAGAAAGCTTGCAATCGCAATTCCCAATGCGATCGCAACAAAACGAAACCTACGTTTGGATTTCGACAAAACTTACCGACTTCGTGCTGTGCGACAAAAGCTTGCCGCATCTGTTTTGTCACACGTCACCAGTAGCCGCAGCGAAGTCATTGGATGCTTCATCGCGGCTACGTTCGAGAATGGGTCACGCCGCCGACGGATTACTGGAGAATGGGCAGCGAGCTGAATTCGCGAATAGCGAGCTTCTGCGCCAGTTTTCCGGCAATTTCCATGAACGCTTTCGAGACCGGATGGTCGGGATCCGCCATGACGATCGGGTCGCCGCCATCGCCGCCGACGCGTACGCCGGGATGCAACGGAAGCACGCCCATGACGGGGAATCCGTAGCGCTGGGCCAATCGCTCTGCTGCACCGGCACCAAAGAGATGCGCGATGGCTTGGAAGTGTCCGCCAGGCCCAGTCGTGACGGTGACTTCGCCCGAACCCGTGTCGAGTACAACCGGGGTTCCTTCGGGACAATCGGAAACTTTTCCGGTGATGGCGTAGCCGGCCATGTTTTCAATGATGCCGAGAATGTCGACATTCACTTGCTTAAACATTTGAACGGCTTTGCTCACGTCGTAGGCCGAAACGGCCTGCGGAGTCGTTACTAGAACGCCGCCGGAGAGCGGGACGATTTGCGCGAGTGAGAGTTGAGCGTCGCCAGTTCCGGGGGGCATGTCGACCAACAGGTAATCCAACTCACCCCATTCGACATCGCCAAGGAATTGTTCGATCAGTTTGTGAACCATTGGACCACGCCAGATGACCGGCTTGTCGTCTTCGACTAAGTAGCCGATCGACATGGTCTTGATGCCGTGACGTTCCTTGGGGATGAGGCGCTTGCCAGCCGATTCAGGCGAACCGGTCAAACCCATCATCATGGGAATGTCGGGACCGTAAACATCGCAGTCCAGGATGCCGACTTTCGCACCGGTTTTGTGCAGCGCCGCCGCCAGGTTGACGGTGACGGTGCTCTTCCCGACGCCGCCCTTGCCGCTCGAGATCGCAATGAAGTGCTTGACGCCCGGCGCAAGCTCGCGCGGCGGACCAGTGCTGCCTTTGACCTCGGCGGTCATTTCGACGTTCACGTCGGTGACACCGGGCAGAGCGGTAAGCAATTCGACCGCCTGCGCTTGCAGTTGGTCCTTCACGGGACAGGCCGGCGTGGTCAGGTTGATCGTGACGTCTAACTTTCCGCCGTCGATCTGTGGCGGCCGCACAAATCCCAGGGTCACGATGTCCTGGTTGAGATCGGGATCGATGATCTTTCGCAGGGCGTCGAGGACCTGCTCGTTCGTGACTTGACTCAAGGCAACATTCCTAAATTCGGGGTTCAGATGTGCGCCCGGGATTCATGGAAGTCGGGACGCGGTGGTGAGCCAGGAAGTTTACGAAAGAGCGGGCTCCATCGATCAGCCGAGTGCCGGAAAGCTGCTCTCGGCGAGGAGCTTCCTGAAGAATCCGGCAGTTGTGAAGAATCCCGCTGATTGGAGGTCTAATCTCGGTCGATATACTGGGGCCCTATGTATGCCTCCCTGATTGCTCTCCTCGCGCTTTTGGCCCCCGTAGAACTGGAGGGCTTTCCTCTCGATGTGATGAGCACAATCGAGCTCAATAATAAGTGCGAGGACGTTGAGGGGTTCGGGAAGGTCGTCTGGGTCGACTATCACGCGGACTTCGACGGCAAACTGCACCTGTGGACGCGATCCACCTTCGATTTGATGCTGGTCGTCGAGGACGTGTCGGGCAACGTTCTTTTTGAGGATGATAATTCTGGCGGCGAACTCACGCCCTTCCTCCAGTTTGAGGTACGAACTGGCAATCATTTTCGAATAGGCGTTGTCGCGCGTGAGCCAAAAGCACGCGGGTGGGCGCAACTCAAGCAAATGGCTTTTGTGGAGACCTTTGAAACGGTCAAGGGCGTCGCCGCCGTTGATCTCGAGCTTCAGGAGGTTTCCGATCTGATTCGGCAAGGAAAGCTAGAGAGTGCCCGCGCACAGGTTGTCGAAATCTACAACAGCATCGTCTCCATCCGTGGTCATCGGACTAGTGGGGATGCGGCATTGACCATGTTTCGCTTGATTACGTTCGCTCTGAATTGTGAAGCGACGCAGGTCGTTGCCGACGCTACGGAATACCTTCGAGTCGGAACTGAGCGAACTCATCCGCCAGATCACGCCGCTTTGACAAAACTTCGCGCTCGAGAAGCAATCGCGCGCAAAGCGGCTGGTGATGTAGCGGGAGCGCTCGAGTTGGAGAAAATCGTGCTCGCGTTTCGCGAACGCAGTTTTTCGCCTTCGCATATCTCAGTTGTGAAAGCGCGCCGCAACTTGGCAATGAGCTTCCTTGAACTTGGTGAGTCCGAGGAAGCCCAAAAATTATTGAAGTGGGTCTTGGAACTAGAGTCGGTTCGACTGCAGCCGGGGGACACGGAGTTAGTTGATCTTCAAGAAGCGTTGGCCAAATCCTTGAAGGCGACAGGTGATATTGCTGAAGCCCGGAAGTACGAAGAGCAGGTGCTGCTCGCGTACGAGAATAGCTTGCATGACCAAGATCCTGTTTTGATTGAAGCTCGAATCAACTTGGCTGAGAGTTTGGATGAGCTTGGCGAAATTCACCGCTCGCTCAACTTACTCGAAGCGGTGTTCTTATCAAACGAGCAACTCCTGACGACTACTGATCCAAGATGGTTGGGCGTACAATCCGATTTTGCCAGCCTACTGCGACAAACATCGGAGTTCGGCCGGGCTTTAGAAATTGATCGCCGGGTATTAGCGGAACTGGAACGAACGCATTCGATGACCGATGCGGTCCGATTGCGCGCATTGGCTCAGTTGGGCGCAAGCCTGCATGCTTCCGGCGATGTTGAGCAGGCTCTCTCGATTAGGCAGCAGGTTTTTGACGCCTATCGACGTCAACTCGATGTTAATGACTTCGTGCGCTTGCGCGCTGAACTCGATTTGTCCGTAACCATGAGCGTCGCGGGCAATTGGCATGCAGCTAGAGTGATCCAGGAACGCTTGGTCATCGAGTACGGCCGTCTCGTGATGGAAGATCACGTCGATGGATTGCGCGCTCGCCAACAGTTGGCCGCGACTCTTGCTCGGCTCGGCGATTTGAAAGGCGCGCACGAGACGATGCAAAAAGTGCTTGTATTACGCAAAGAGGTCCTCATTGCAAACCACCCGGATGTGCAAGCTTCGCGTCGCGATCTCGCCGGTGTGAAACTTTTATTGGGAGATTCGAAGCGGGCCTTGGGGTTGCTCCGAAGCGCACTGCGCTACGATGAAATTCATTTGAGCGCGGGTCACCCTCGTCTGACTTACCTAAACGAATCACTGATTCCGATACTGTTTAGGGCAGGGCAAACTGATTTGGCGATTCAACAACAAGCCGCGCTCGTCAAAGCCCGGGAAATTGCCGAGCCTTTCGTGCTTGAAAAGTTGATCGCGGCACGCGAGACGCAAGCCAAAATGCTCTACGAGATCGGGCAACACGATAAGTCGATACTGCTAATCGCTCAAAACGTGGCTGAGCTCAAACGCGACTTCGGAAACCAGCATTTCCTCGTCCTGTATGCGACTCAAGAGTTGACCATTAATCGTTCTCGTCTTGGACAATCTGGTCGAGTGATTTCTCTGTTCCAGCATTTGGTTCGGGTATTCGAGAATCATCTTCCGCGCGGTCATTTGGATCTCGTGACCGGTCTCTCGAATCTCGGACTCGCTCAAGTCGCGAAGGGCAACCTTCCCGCTGCAAAAGCTGTTCTTCGAAAGCTTACGATGCAGATGAAGCAGCGAGCGCAGATCGCACTTACGCGAACGCAAGACGAAGCCATGTTGATGATGGCGAAGGATAGATTCGCGGTCGATGCCGCTGTTTTTCT
>JBLINP010000166.1:0-10259 GCA_047639415.1 Planctomycetota bacterium
CTCTTCCGGCTTCGGCTCAGGAATTCGGAAATCGGGATGCGACAAACGAACAAGCCGATCCCCCCCGGGCAACATCGCCGCACTAACCAGTTCCAATTCAAACGGAATCGGGCCGTACTCGAATTGTTCGCTCAGAACGACATCGGGTTGAAGCTCTACTCCTCGAGATTCGAACATCGAGCTGACTAGGCCGAGTATCAAAAGCAAACCAAACGAGATGCCAACTACGCATCCCGTTTTCTCGTTTCCAGCGCTGCCCGCTACTTCGTTTTTTGACACGAGTTGATCAATTCCACGGAGTGAAGGGTTTTAGGAAGTCGCCGACTAACCGTTGAGCGTTTTCGATAGTCGTCGCCTCGTCGTCCTCATCCACCGAGTAGTCGCCATTCATGCTGAAGACTTCGATGATTCGCAACTTGTTCGCGTCCTTAGAAAGGTCAACAAGCGCGATCATCAGATCGGATTGAGCACCGCCTGAGTTTGCCATAGGCAAGTTGAGCTCAGCGTTGCGCAAAATAAGGCCATCGCATTCACGCCCGTCCACGTTGAAGGTCGCCGGAATGGAATCTCCAAAATTTCCGATGCCAAACTGGTTGCCCGAGAATTCTTCGCCGGAAAAGAGATTGTCGACCTGTTCACCCGACTCATTTTCGAACATCAACAGCATTGCAGCGGTGCCCTTGGATTCCGACTGAATGAAGTACATCTCTGCCTCCATCAATCCTCCGCCCATGGCGGTGTAGCCCTCGGGACGTTCGTCAAACGCCAGGGCTTGATCGACGTTCGGCCAAACCTTTTCGGGATCGATGGCGTCAGTGATTTTGGAATAGGCCAATCCTCCGAGCACCAAAACCACGATCAATGTGATCAGGCCGCAGCCCCCACATCCCCAAACCCATACCGGTATGCCCTTTTTGGGCTCGTCCACTTGTTGCTCTGACCACTCTGATTCGGGCATCTATTTTCTCCGTTACTTCTTTCGTGACTTGGCTGTTCGTGATTCGACTGTTCGACTCGCAGGCATCGCGCGAATACGGCTCGCGGATTCCTCCAGCCGTGTCCGCTCGCGCTTCCAAATTCGATCCAGGCCAGCTTGCATGTTCCCGCTCTTCGCACCGCCGCGCCAGGATTTGGCGGCGCCGAGCATCAAAGCCACAAGACCTTCGTAGTCTTGCCAGTTCACGTACTCAGGCTCGATCGAACCATTCGGAGCACAGTTGTGATAATTGCCGAGAGCGAGGCACAAACCGCCAGCCGGCACACCCCACATGTTGTAAGCCGTCGACTCGCAACGACCTCCATCCATCAAAGCACGTTGAAAGACGAAGTCCTCGTGTTCGCGCCGAAGATCGGCCGCAACGCCCTGCAAAAGATGTGTCAACGCCGGATCGAAGATCGTGCCGGCATCACCAACGCGAATCACGGGGCCTTTGCCGACCTTGGCGGTGACGCGTTTCGGTGAGCACTCGAGTCCGATCACGGACCAGTCGCCTTTGATCGCTTTACTGCGCAAAAGACCTTGGCAGCCAATGAAACCTGTTTCTTCCGCGCGAGTGAAAATGCCCATCACGGGTTCGGGATGCTTCGCTTTGGCAAGTTCTTCGAGGGTGGTCAAGAGCGCCGCCGCTCCGATCAAGTCATCGCAAACGCGTGCGTGAAAGCGCGAGCCGGCCAAAGTTCCCGGCGTCAAATCCCACATGCCGAACATGCCCTTGCGCGCCGTGCCGACGAACTGATCAAAGTGAGCAACGATCAATCTGTCCTGATCGCGCGAGGTAGATTTGATGCGGGCTGTGGCACAGGCTTCGAAGCTTTTGCCATCGTAAAAGCGAACGCGACTACCGACGAAATAAGATTCGGGCACGCCGCCGTGGAAGGTTGCCGTGCGCACGCCTTTGCTCGTGCCCTTGTAGAGAAAGCCCGGATGATCTAGATGCGCGCTAAAGGCCAAACCTGGCCCCTTTTGCTTCGAGCCATTGCCTTTCCACTTCACGAGCAGGTTTTGATAACGATCCGCACGCAGTTCAAAACCCGGAACGCGCTTCACGAAATCGCGCACGATCGCGACCAGTGCGTCTTCGGCATAGGGCGCCGTCGGCGGAGTGAAAAGACGTTCGGTGTGCTCCAGCACCAATTGGCGCGTCTCTTCAGACAAGACGCCGGTTTGCTTTTTGGGAAGTGCAAAGCGCGCTGTGGGCGCGACCGCTAGCTTAGTTTTCTTCACGCGTTCCAATTGTAGAACCCCTGACCGCTCTTCTTGCCCAGTTCGCCTGCGGCGACCTTATCGCGCAAAATTTGCGGCGGAGCAAAGCGCTCGCCAAATTCGGTTTGCAAGTACTCGGCGATCGACAAGCGAACGTCGAGTCCCACCAAGTCGGTCAACTTCAACGGTCCCATCGGGAAGCCGTAGCCGAGTGTCATAGCTTTATCGATGTCTTCAGCCGAAGCCACGCCGCCTTCGACCATACGCATCGCTTCCAGGCCAATCGCTACGCCCAGGCGCGAAGAAGCGAATCCAGGGCTATCGATCACGGTAATCGGTTGTTTGCCCATGCGCTCGGCCAAAGCAACGGTCGTCGCCACAGCTTCGTCGGACGATCCGTTGCCGCGCACGACTTCGACCAGCTTCATGATGTGCACCGGGTTGAAGAAATGCATACCGACAACACGCTCAGGACTTACGGTGACGTTGGCGATTTCCGTAACCGGCAGAGACGAGGTATTGGTGGCCAACAGCACATCGGGTCCGAGCTTCTTACCCAACTCGCCAAACAGGTTGGCTTTGAGCTCCATCTTCTCCGGAATTGCTTCAATCACGACCTGCACACCATCGATGGCCGCATCGAGATCCGTCGTTCCGCTAAGCAGTGCCACGGCCGCATCGCGTGCCGTCGCCTCAACTTTGCCCTTCTCGACGCCCTTGTCGAGATTGGCGTGCACCTTGGCGACACCGCGTTCGACGAATTCCGTCTTGATGTCGTACAGCCGCGTCTCAATGCCGCACATCGCCAAAACCTGCGCAATTCCATTGCCCATCGTTCCGCCGCCAACTACTGCCGCCCGTTTGATCTCTTCCGCGTTCACAATCGTTCCTAAGCTTCTGGTACCAAGACAATTTTACCGACCACATCGCCGCGCTCGAGTTGTTCGTGCGCGCGAGCGATGTCCGACATCGGCATCACGCTGTGAACAACTGGTCGGAAGCGCCCATCGGCCAACCGATCGAAGATATAACCATAAGAGTTGCGCGGTCCCATCGTGGAACCGAGCACTGATAGATTTTTCATGAACAGGTGCGGCAAGAGCATTTCAACCTTTGGACCTGTTGTTCCGCCGCAAGTGGCCAGTCTGCCGTTGCGCGCGAGCGCGCTCATCGAACCGCGCCAAGTTGCCGGTCCGACATGTTCGACGACGACATCCACGCCGCGACCGTTCGTCAAGCGCTTCACCTCTTTGGGCCAATCGTCGCGATGGTGATCAAGCACGTGATCTGCGCCGAGGTCGCTGGCTAACTGACGCTTCGCATCGGTGCCTGCGGTCGTGATGACCGTCGCTCCCAGGTCTTTTGCAATTTGAATAGCTGCGGAGCCGACTCCGCTCGAGCCCGCCAAGATCAATACTGTTTCACCCGGTTGAACTTGCGCACGCGAGACCAACAAACCGTAAGCGGTGACGAAAACCAAAGGACAGGCCGCCACTTGAACGGCATCCAAACTTTCGGCGAGCGGAAAGGCGAAACGCGCGTCGAGTGCGACGAATTCGCAATCGAGGCCGTCGCAGTGCTCCCCACGAATTCTGTAATCATCCGACAAGTGATCCATTCCGGCCAAATCCTGTGCGGATTGGCCCGAACTGAATCCCGGTTCGATCATGATTTTTTGACCGACCTTTAGATGCGTGACGCCTTCGCCCAAAGCGACAATTTCGCCCGTTCCGTCGCAACCCAAGATACGTGGCAGGGGAATTTTGACGCCGGGCATTCCGCGACGCACCCAGAGGTCGAGGTGATTGATCGAAGCTGCGATCATGCGCACCAAGACTTGTCCCGGACCCGCGACGGGATCCGCAACATCTTCCCAAACCAGCACATCGGGATCGCCGTGCGCGTGCATGCGTGCAGCTTTCAAACTAGCAACCTTTGAAGTTCGGCTTGCGCTTTTCGGTGAACGAAGCGATGCCTTCTTTAGCGTCTTCCGAGGCGAACAACTTGGCTTGCAGCTCGCGCTCATAGGCAAGCCCAGCTTCCAAGGTCAACTCGGCGCCGGTTTGCACGGCGCGTTTGATGTGGCCGACACTCATCGCCGCGCGTCCGGGCGTCGTGAACTCTGCGGCGAATGCCAACGCTTGATCGAGGAAGCTCGCTTCGTCATCGGCATCGTACAAACGGTTGACCAAACCAAGCTCGTGCGCAGTTTCGTAGTCGAACAAATCACCCGTTGCCATCAGTTCGATCGCTTTTGATTTGCCGAGAGAGCGCGCCAACCTTTGCGTTCCACCGGTGCCGGGCAAAACTCCAAGTGACACCTCGGGCAATCCACAGCGTCCCGAACCGCGACGCGCCACGCGTAAGTCGCAGGCCAACGCAACTTCCAAGCCACCGCCAACGCAGTGACCACCGAGTGCCGCGATGATCAACTTGGGCGTGTGCTCAAAACGAAGCAGGGTTTCGTTGGCGTGCAAACAAAAGTTGTATTTGAAGCCGGGTGTAACCGCGTCGAGCATCGCGATATCTGCGCCTGCACAGAAGAACTTCTCCCCGCTGCCCGCCAAGACGATGACCTGAATTTCATCGGCGAATCGCGCACGCAAAATGGCGGCGTCGAGGTCGCACATCATTTCGTGGCTATAACCGTTCGCGGGCGGATTCGTCAGCGTGATCAGCGCCACTCCTCCCGCCGATTGCCAGGTGACTTTTCCATTCGGAAAGCTTTCGGGAGCGGAGAATTCAGACAGTGTCGACATTGGATTTCCTGAAGTACTTGGCGAATGGCCGCGGCTCTACTGGAGACGAATAAAGCGAAGCGAACACCTTTCGAAGGTTGGCTCGCGACTTAGGCGGAACGGCCGGGCAATAAGCTGGCGCAGGTTTTAGCAGAATCGGGCGAGGTCCGGGAGGGCTACTCGCTCCGTTCGAACTCGCGCACCGTGCTGCGGCCCGTCGCCGTCCCGTCGGAGCCCAAGGCAATGACTTGGACAAAGAGGCGCGTTCCGGGAACCAAGGAACGCCACAAGTCGTCGGGCATGGGCAAGCTGCCCAGCGGAGACTCTCCGAGGACGGTAATCGCCCGAAATACGACGCCATCGGGATGCCAGCGGCGATTTTCCAGTTCCGGACGCAAACCGATCACGACGTCGAACTTTTCAGCAGAATCAACCTGCCACAGCAGAGTCGGCGCTTCACTCGGCCCGAAGCGACTGCGATTGGCAGGCTCGATCCAGTCCACCGACGCGAAGTTGTCGCGGTCATCGGTCAAGGCCGGATCGGCCCGACGATCGATATCGGTCGCCGCCCAAACCGTGCTGCTATTCCAACCATCGAATCGCATGCGTTCGATCAGCGCGGGAAAGGCTGCGACGCACAAAACGAGTTGAATCAATACAACGGCGCGGAGCAAACGCACTCGCTCAAGTCCCATCGCGACGGGAATAATCAGCGCCGGAAAAAACGGATAGAGGTGACGCGCTTGTGGTTGGGCGAACTTCAGATTGAACCAAACTTCCGCTGCCAAGATTAGGCAGGCCGAAGTCAACAAGAAGCCAAGCGGTACGGAGGCTTGTGGCAGTCCTTTCAAACCTTCAATCGCGCTCACTCGCTTGCGACGCAAAGTCCCACCGGCCGCAAAGACTCCGCTGATCAAAAGCACGATAACGCACAGGATCAGGGCTGCTGTTGACTCCGCTTCGGGAGTGCCAAATTCTTCGCGCCCTAGTGCGATCCAACGCAAGCACATCCAAATGGCAAAGGACATCACAACTGCCGCGGCCGCACCACCGATGTACTTGTAACGTCCCGCTGGTCCGAAAGCCCAAAGCACGCTGCCCGCAACTCCGACGGCGGTCAGCATCCCAAACGGCACGACGACCCAGGCCGGGAACCAAGCGGCGGTCCATCCGAAATCGGCCAACCAGGTCAAAAATAACGACATGGTAAACATCGCGATTTCATCCAAGCCCCAGCTCGTGGCGTGCGTCAATGACCCGGTGTGAAAGGGGCTAATCTGTTGATAGCGCCAAGACCAAAGCGGATGTCCGCTCTCGATCCAACCCCAAATATAATAGGGACCGGCCACAACCAAAAAACTAATCGCACACGCGATCAACGGTCGCGTAAATCCGCGCCCTGTTCGCCAGGCGAAAGCCGCAGCCGCAAAACACGCTGGTACTAAAACCAATCCGTTCAGTTTCGTCAGTGAAGCCAGCGCAGCACTGACTCCCGCCAGGATCGCCCAGCGCAACGCCGAGCCTTCGCCTGCACACCATTCCACGCAAGCGAACAAAGTCAGCGCACCCCACGCGGCCAACATCACATCCATCGTGATCGTGCCCGACAGGTGTTGGAACTGTGGCAGGAAAGCACCGAGCGCCATCACCCAAGTTGCGCGTTGCAAGTCACCCGTAATGCGCGCCGCGATCAGCCAAGTCGCAATCAACGCAACTAGCGCCCATGGAATCGACAGCCAACGCATAAAGCGCATTCCAAATCCAGCACCCTTGAACGCGTTACTCTCATCGACGCCGTGCTTGAAATGCAAACGCGATGCGGGCCGATCGATCGCTTCACGAACTTCAGCGAGCGACGAACTCATCTGCCGCCGATAAAACTCCGGTTCCTGCGGCGCCGTCACTTCCCAATCATCGGCACCAACCGCGCCAAAGAACGGAACCATACTCAAAAACCAAAGCGGCGGCATGTGCCCGCGGCCCAACTGCTCAAGCTCGTAAGCCACTTCCACCGTCGGATCCGTCAAATGCCCTTCGGTGTGCAAGTAACGGATGTAGGAAAGGTTGTCCGGCTCGTCTGGCCCTTCGAACAACGGCAATCGCACAGCATGCAGCGCCGCAAAGATCACGAAGAGCGCCAGCACGACGTGCAGTAAATTCCCCTGTGGCTTAGCGGTGGTCACGGGCGTGATGATGAACAAGGCGACGAAGCCGAGCCAGGACAAAATCGATCGCCCCCCCCGGTCCCGTCACTTACTCGTCATATAGACGATGCGATCGTCGTCGGGACGGGCTTTGCGGGCTTCAATAGGCTCGATGCCTTTGGACGTGATGGCGAAAAGCGGCAGGCTGTGCTCTTCGTTATGGAGGAACTCTTCCCAGTCGTAATTGTCTTTGTCGAGCTGCGTGCATCTAAAAGTGCCGCCGCTCCAGTGGCGAGAAGTGAGCGCGCCGAAGCTCACCCGTTCTTCCCAAGGCATTCTGCCGTTGAGGTGCGAGTCGTCTTCTTCTTCTTTGACTCCAGAACGCAATTGCAAGACGTTTTCGCGGCCCATCAGTTTTACGAGTGCGAGGCAAGCGAGAGAATTGAAGTGGCCGTCACCGGTGCCCGCCAAGACCCAGGACAATCGCTCCAACGGCAATTCATCCTGCACCTTTTCACTCAAGACATCGCCGTGAACGGTCTCAATTCCGCGCATCCTTGCTTGCGAAGTGTTGCGGTAATTCGAGTCGCACACCACAACATCGACGCCTTCGCCTTTGAGTAGCAGCGCCAACTCGATAGCCCAGTTGGACGCCCCGATGATCAGGAGCCCGCCTCCGCCTCGACCGGACAAGCCAAGCGCGCGCGCAATCGGTCCAATCGTCATGCCATGCAAGAGTACCGTCGCAATCACGACTCCAAAAATGACCGGCACCAACATGTGTGCGTCGGCAAAACCAGCTTCGTCTAGGCGCGGCGCTAAGGTTCCCGCCATGGCGACGGCGACAATTCCGCGCGGGGCGATCCAGCCGATCAGAAATTTTTCCTGCCAGGGCAATCCACTACCGGCCAGAGACAAACCACTCACGAGCGGTCGCACCACGAAGAGGATTGCGGGGATCAACAAGACCGCGCCCAGAGTGAGCCCTTCCAAATCGGAAAAACGCATGCGCGCGGCCAACACTAGAAAGAGCACGGCGACGAGGATCGTCGCGACTTCTTCTTTGAAACGCCGCACTTCTTCAATGCTGGAAGAGCGCGTGTTCGCTAGCACCACTCCTGTAATCGTGACGGCCAGCAAGCCCGCTTCGTGGTAAAGCGCTTCGCAACCGGCGAAGACCGCCAGGGCTCCTCCAACAATGGCGGGAGTCTTTAAATGTTCGGGAAAGAGGCCGCGTTTGAGCGCGGCGCCAAGCAGCAGGCCGCTGACGAGACCGATGATCGCCGAAGCACAGATCAGGAGTGCGGAGTGACCGAGCTCCCCCGCTCCAGCTGTCGCGACGTGCAGGATGATCACCGCCAGCAAGGCCCCGAACGGATCGTTGACGATGCTTTCCCATTTCAAAAGCAAAGCCGGGCGGCGTTTGATGCGCGCTTGCCGGAGCATCGGCTTGACGACAGTTGGTCCCGTCACGACTAAAATCGCGCCGAAGACTGCGGACGTCGCCCAACTGAAATCGGCAAGGTAACGCGCCAACAGGGTGGTCGTCGTGAAAGCAATCACGAGCCCGCCGAGCACGAGCGCGATGAGCGGCGCTCCGAGCTTGCGCACTTCCGCGAAACGCAGCGACAGGCCGCCCTCGAACAGAATCAAGGCGACGGCGAGCGATACGACGGGTTTCAGTAACTCGCCGAAGGACAAATCTGGATCGACCCAGCCCGTTACCGGGCCCGCGATGATTCCGAACGTGAGCAGAACCACAAGGGCGGGCAATCGCACGCGCGAAGCGATGAGCTGCGCGAGCACACCGACCGCGACCAGTCCGGCGATTAGATAGAGGGGATCCATGGCGCGCTAATCAGTTTTAGCGCGCGCTCAAGGTACAGCGCTCTACTCGAATCGCAATGCCGTAATGGGATCCATTTGAGCTGCGCGACGCGCCGGGAAGATTCCGAAGATGATGCCGACCGAGCAAGAGATCACCAGCGAGAGAATCACGTAGCCAGGCTCGATCACGGCCTTCCAACTGGTCAACTCGACGATTCCCATGATGCCGCCGATGCCAAGCAAGCATCCAAACACTCCGCCAATGGCGGCGATCGACGTCGTTTCGGCCAAGAATTGCAAGATGATGTCCCGGCGGCGCGCGCCCAAAGCTCGGCGAATACCGATTTCCTTCGTTCGCTCCGTAATCGTCGCCAACATGATATTGGCAATTCCAATACCCCCGACTAGCAGCGAAATGCTGGCGATCAAAATCATCACCAAATTGAAAACGCGTTGCGTCTCCTCTTTTTGAGCCAGGAGCTCCATCGGTACGACTACATCGTAGTCCCGCTTCTCATGCAGCCTGGCCAACGCCGCATCGAGCATTTTCGACGTCTGCAAGACTTCGTTTTCGTTGCGAACCGTCACGACGATTTGATCGAGCTCCACTTGAGTTCGTTCTTCGGATCCAGCGCCCGACGTATCCGTAATCGTTCCCAGCGTGCGAATTGAGGTCGCGTAGGGAATGTAGATTTCCTGCGTAGCTGAATCAATGTTGAGCGCTTTGCGCGTGTGTGACCGAAAGGCCTCATCTTCGAGAATCCCGATCACTTGGAACGGGTAGCCTCCAATTTGAAGCCAGAGCCCAACCGGATCTTCGACGGTTTCGAGTTGATCGATCAATCCACGGCGAACGATGCAAACCTTGGCGAATTTCTGCTCGTCCAGATCCGTGAAGGTGCGTCCGCGCCCGGCCTTCAGATCGAACATGCGCAAGTAAGTCGGCGAGACGCCGAGGACCGAAGCGCCGATGCGTTTACTGCCATACCAAACACGCTGTTTGATGCGATTGACGCGCAGAATGGCTTCCACCGTCGGAAGCACCGTTTCGATGTAATCCGCATCCGCGTAGGTCAGTCCATACCGAAAGATGCTGTCTTCATCGGAAGCCTCGGCCTTGATCTCGGCCGGCGGCTTCGTCGAATTGACGATGATGTTGCGGACGCCCAACTCTTGAATCTTGCTCAAGATTTCGTTCTTCGCACCGGCACCGACTGAGAGCATCGCTATCACCGAAGCGACGCCGAAGATGATGCCGAGCATCGTGAGAAATGAGCGCAATTTGTTGCGCAACAGGTTCCTCAAACCGAGGGCCACCACTTCGAAAAAGCGTCCGATACCCATCAG